>CAJQQH010000019.1 GCA_905480405.1 uncultured Polaribacter sp.
GATACAGCTCCTGTTAATTTAGTGACAGATACATTATTAATATCAAAATATGCTGATATGTTCTTATATGTTTCAAGAGCTAATTATTTAGATAAACGTATGTTAAATGTTGCGCAAACATTGTACAATGAAAAGAAATTACCAAATATGGCTATCGTGCTAAATGATACTGATATGACTAGAGGTTACGGATACGGATACGGATACGGATACGGATACGGAAATGGTTATATTGAAGAGGTAAAAAAACCTTGGTATAAGAAAATATTTAGTTAAAAAAAAGGAAGCAAATTTTGCTTCCTTTTTTTTATAAGAATTTTTTATTATTTTTTAATAAGTGTTCAATATTTTTTAAATTCTTTTTTGTACTTATTTTTTGAAGAAGATTTAAATGATTTTTATGATGCGTATCTGTTCCAACAAAATCATATAAATTTTCTTTGATTAATTTTTCTGCCGTTTTTGTTACAAATTTACCATATTGTTCTGTTAGAGATAATAGATTTAACTGAAATAAACAACCTGCTTTTTTTAGTTTGTAATATACTTCGAAATTATTGTGATATGAATTGTAACGTTCAGGATGTGCTAAAATAGGTTTATATCCTTTTAATTGAATTTGAAATAATATTTCAAACAAATTTATAGGAGGACTAAAATAAGACATTTCAACAAGTATGTAATTATCTTTTAGGGTAAGAATGTCTCCTTTTTCTAATAAATCAGAGAATTGCTCATCCATCATGTATTCTGCGGCTGCATTAATAGTAACATCTTTTATATTTCTATTATTCAATTCATCTCTTACTTCTTTTAATTTATTTTTTATAGTCTCAGAAGAATTTGGATATACATCGCCCAAAACATGTGGAGTAGTTATAAAGTTTTTAATTCCATAAGAAGACATTTTTTGAATTAATTCTATAGAGTTATTTAAATCTTTGGCACCATCATCAATACCCGGAAGTAAATGAGAATGGATGTCTACAAATCCATTTGAAAAAAAATGATTTAATGGAATTTCTTTTTTCTTGAAAAAAAACATCTTTTTATAATTTTAAACAAATTTACAATTTTCAAAGGTATAATTACCTTAAAATTTTAAAACGAAAACGATTGAAGTTTTTTAAACTATTGTGTAAGAATTTAACTTACAATATATTTGATTAAAATAGGATAATTATGATTTTAATTGCAGATGGAGGTTCTACTAAAGCAGATTGGATTGCTATTGATAATAACAAAAAAGAAATTTTTAGGGAGAGAACTTTAGGTTTAAATCCTGCTGTTGTTGCTGAAGAAGAATTGAATAATAGAATTATTCACATGTTTCAACTTATCAACATCAAAGATGAAGTTACTGAAATTCATTTTTATGGAGCAGGTTGCGGTACGCCAAAGCCTATCAAAATTTTAAAAGATGTTCTTCAGAAGATTTTTGTAAACGCTAAAATTTTTATCTCTGAAGATATGTTAGCAGCTGTTTATGCCGCTTCTGGTAAAGAGCCTGCTGTTGTATGTATTTTAGGAACTGGATCTAATAGTTGTTATTTTGATGGTGAAAACTTACATATGAAATCTGCTTCTTTAGGGTATATATTAATGGATGAGGCAAGTGGTAATTACTTCGGTAAATTATTATTAAGAGAGTATTACTATAATAAAATGCCTAAGGTAATTGCTGAGAAATTTGAAAATGAATTTAACTTAGACGCAGATTATATTAAAGAGAATTTATACCGAAAATCAAACCCAAATATGTATTTAGCTTCTTTTGCTAAATTTATGTTTGATTTTAAAGATGAGAAATATATTAAAAGAATTATTAAAAGAGGATTTCAAGAGTTTTTTAAATATAGAGTTCTTCCTTTTGAGAAAGATGCTCAAACTCCGCTTTATTTTATAGGATCAATAGCATATTACTTTAGAGATATTTTAGAGAAAACTGCTAAGAAATACAATTTAAAAATAACGGATGTTATTCAAAGACCAATTGATAATTTATTAGAATATCATAAAAAGAATATCAATTAATTTGATCTAAAATTCTTTCTAAACGCATTCCTCTAGAACCTTTTATTAATATTGATTGGTTTTCTAGAGGATTTTTTTTGATATAATCTTCTAGTTCTAGATACGTTTTAAATTGGAGATCATTTGATTTTATCCCTTTAAAATTCTCTCCAACAAATATCATTTTGCTAAATGCTAATGTGCTTACTAAATTAGCAATTGCTTGATGTTCAATAAAACTTTCATCACCTAGTTCAAACATATCGCCTAAAATAACAACTTTAGACTCACCTTCAATTGAAGAGAAGTTTTCAAGAGCAACTTTCATGCTAGAAGGGTTAGCATTATAAGCGTCTAATATAATTTTGTTATTTTTAGTTTCAATAATCTGTGAACGATTGTTTTGTGGAACATAAGACTCTATAGCTTCTTTAATTTTACTTTTACTTACTTTAAAGTGTTCACCAATTGTAATTGCAGCAGCTATATTAATGTAATTATATTTTCCTATCATATTACTTTGGATGATAGTATTTTTATAAGTTAGTTTTACAAACGGATTTACATCTAAAAATTGTAAATCAATATTATTGAAGTGAACAGATTCTATACCTTTTGTCTTATTTAGTTGAATTTTATCATTAGTATTTACAAAAGCAACTTTGTTATTTTCTTTAAGATGTTTATATAATTCACTTTTACCTTTGATAACGCCTTCTATACCACCAAAACCTTCTAAATGTGCTTTTCCAAAATTTGTAATATATCCAAAGTCAGGTTCTGTAATCGAGCACAGGAATTCAATCTCTTTTTGATGATTTGCGCCCATTTCTACAATTCCCAACTCTGTTTTATCATTCATTGATAATAATGTAAGTGGTACGCCTATATGATTGTTTAAGTTGCCTTTTGTAGCAAGTGTATTATACTTTTTACTTAAAACAATATTTATTAATTCTTTAGTAGTTGTTTTACCATTACTACCAGTTAAACCAATAATTGGTATATTTAATTTTTTTCTATGATAATTAGCTAATTTTTGTAGTGCTTTTAAAACATTATCAACCAAAATTATTTTATCATTTGTTCTGTAAGCTACTTCATCTACTATAGCATAACTAGCACCTAGTCTTAATGATTCTTCGGCAAACTTATTACCATTAAAATTATCACCCTTTAAAGCGAAGAAAATGGTGTTTTTTCTAATATTTCTGGTATCTGTATCAACAAGAAAATAATTTTTATAAAGAGTATAAAGTTCTGAAGTTTTCATTTTTTAAATATAAAAAAACCTCATTATTTATTAAAACAATGAGGCCTTTATTTATAAGATTTTTTTACTATCGAGTAGGATTTCTAGCTCTTCTTTTTTTATCGGACATTGGACCAACTTTATCAGAAACACATCTAAAGCCAATAAAATTAGTAGCCATATATTCTGGTAAATACCTTCTTTGAGCTGGATCTAACCAATATTCTCTATCAGACCAAGAACCACCTTTGTAAACTCTAGATTTATCACTTATTAAAGTAGAGCGCTTTTTACTATCATTAACTAAAACATCCCTACCATTTTCTGATCCTCTTGTAGGTGTTTTAGGAGAATTGTACATACTTGGTCTAGAAGTAAATTGTTCTTCGTCATCTTCATAAAAACGAGAAGAATTTAAGTCACCATCATTAATGTTTGCATTATCAGAAACAGTAAAGTTTCTTCTTAATGTAGTATCATCTTTTGTAATAGGAATGTATTTAATTGTACCTGGTAATTGTTTAGGTATAATTTTACCATTTGGTAAAGTATCATATTCAACTTTTGCACCAGCCTCATTAGAAGCTATTACTACATTTCCTTCTTGATCAATCATTTTTTTAGTAAAAAGATTACCTCTAAAATAATTAAAGTCATTTGCTTCATTGTCTATAAGTGGTCTATATACATCAGCAACCCACTCTGCAACATTACCAGACATATCATATAAACCAAAACCGTTTGGTGGGTATGATTTAATTTTGTTTGGGATGTCTGATCCATCAGAACTCCAACCAGGTAAGCCACTATAGGCTCCTTTACCTTGTTTAAAGTTTGCTAATTGATCTCCTTTATTTCTTTTATTTTTAGATCTAGAATATTTTCCATCCCAAGAATATTTTTTTCTACCTCTAACATTATTATATTCTCTATTTTCAATATTTGCTTTTGCTGCAAATTCCCATTCAGCTTCTGTTGGTAGTCTAAAACGTTGTGTTAAAATACCATCTGCCTTAGAAATTTTTCTACCTTGAAAAGCATCTCTACTAGGTTTTGGATCACCTTTTTTTCTTAAAGTTCTTCCTACTCCTCTTTTGTAAACCGTTGTATCTCCATTAAATAATTTGGTATCATCAGCTAAAAAAACATCAGTATCAAAAAAGTTACTTATAGTATCATTCTCAAAAATGTTTTTAATATGTCCTTTATCAATTAACGTTTTTAAATTTACTGCGTTTGTTCTCCATTTACAATATTCATTTGCTTGTAACCAGCTAACTCCTACTACAGGGTAATCTGCGTATGCTGGATGACGAAAATAGTTTTCAGATAAAATATCAGTATTACCTAAACTTTTTCTCCAAACTAAAGTATCGGGTAAAATAGAGCTATATATATGTCTATATTCTTCTTCTGCAGGAGAAAAAACATTTTTCATAAACTGCACATAAAGAAAATATTCTGAGTTAGTTACTTCTGCCTCATCCATATAAAAAGAACGAACATGTAATTTTTTTGGAGTCGTATTCCAATCAAACATTACATCGTCTTGTACTTGTCCCATAGTAAAAGAGCCTCCTTCTACAGCAACCATCCCTAAAGGTGGTTTTTGACCAGCATCAGATTTTCCTTTAGCAAAATTGCCATATCTAGCATCGTTAAAAGGTAAACCAGTAAGTCTAGATTTGTTATTATCATTACTTTTACAGTTAAATAAGAGTAGTGTGGTAAAGAATACTAAAGTTATTTTAAAAATGTTTTTCATTTCCTAATTTAAAATTGATAGGTTTTTTTTATAGTGATGCAATTTACAATAAATATATTTTTAAGCAAGTAATTTATTAATTTTAACGCATCATTTTTTTAAGTATATTTTATAAAACGAATGCATTATTGTTTTAGTATAATTTATCTTTGTTTCCAGTAAAATATATAACTAATATTTGCGTTATTTGAATACTTGTATGAGAAAACAGTTTATACTTCTTTTTTTTGGTTTAATAATTCAATCAGGCTTTACCCAAGTTACTAATTCTGTATTGTCTTCGGGTGATTGGTATCAATTTTCTGTAGATACAACTGGTGTTTTTAAAATTGATAGAAACCTTTTGCAACAAATTGGTGTTTCTACAAACGGATTAAATCCAAAGAAAATACATATATATGGTAATGGAGGTCAATTATTACCTGTTTTAAATAGTGATTTCAGGTATAATGACTTACAAGAAAATGCAATTTATATAGAGGGTGAAAATGATAATTCTTTTGATAATGATGATTTTATTTTGTTTTATGCAAAAGGACCACATGATTGGGAGGTAAATACAAGTGCTAATTCTATAAAGCATAGACAAAACATTTACTCTGATAAAGCATATTATTTTATAACGGTTAATGATTCAGATGGTAAAAGAATCTCTCAGAAAACCGAAATAACCACGAGTGCAACTTCTCAAATAAGTACTTTTAACGATTATATTTTTCAAGAAAAAGATCAAAGAAGTATTTTAGCAGTAGGTACTCAATGGTTTTATGAAGAAGATTTTAATATCTTTGATACACAAACTTTTAAAATTCCTTTTAAAAATCCACTACCTAGCGAAGATATAAATATTAGAGTAAGAGGTGTTTCTAATTCTGTAGTTTCCTCTTCTATGAATGTTAATGTTAATGGACAAGATGCTCTTGTTATAAATTATTCTGCTGTTAATCCTAGTTCTTTAACAAAAGCTTATGCGGTAGAAGGTAATGCTAATGTTGCAATTAATTTAGAAGAAATAGAAGTTGTTATTACTTATAATAATAATGGAAACCCTTCTGCAAATGCCTTTTTAGATTATATAGAAGTTGTAGGAAAAAAACAATTAAAGTTTAGTGATTTTCAATTTTCATTCAGAAGTTTTGAACAAGCAAATAATACAGGAACTGTAGAGTATCAAATAGAGAATGGTAATGCTGCTTTTCAAGTTTGGGATGTTACAAACCCTATTGCACCTCTAGTAGTTTTAAATAATAGTACAAACAATAATTTTACATTTAAAGATAATGCAGGTATTTTAAGAGAGTATGTTATTTTAGATAATACTAATTTTTATATACCAGAAATTGTTTCTAATTCAAAAATAGAGAATCAGAACTTACATGCATTAAAAGATATTAATTATTTAGTAATTACAAATTCAGAATTGTCTGCAGAAGCGCAACGATTAGCAGATTATCACCAAAATAATACAGGTTTAACAACAAAAGTTGTAATGTTAGATCAAATTTACAATGAGTTTTCATCAGGATCAAAAGACATTACCGGTATTCGAGATTTTATAAAGCATATATATACGAATAACTCATCAATAGAAAATAAACTTAAGTATGTTTGTTTTTTTGGAGATGCTTCGTATGATTATAAAGATAGAATTCAAGGAAATAATAATATCGTACCAGTAAAGCTATCTACCAATAGTTTTAATTTAGCAAGTTCTTGGGTTACAGACGACTTTTTTGTTATGTTAGAAGATCATGAAGGTACAATGTCTAGTTCACATACAATTGATGTTGCTTCTAGTAGAATACCTGTTTCTACAATTACTGAAGCTAAAGATGTGGTTGATAAAATTTTAAGATATTACAGTAAAAATGCAATAGGAGATTGGCGAAATACTATAACATTATTAGCAGATGATATTGATGAGGATGGAGAGGAAGTTATAGAACAAGGTGTAGAGTCTATTGCAGATGAAATTAAAATTAATAAGCCAATTTTTAATGTTAATAAAATTTACGCAGATGCTTATGTACAAGAAAATTCTTCTGGAGGAGAACGTTATCCAGATGTAAACAAAGCAATTACCAATGCCATAGAAAAAGGAACTTTAGTTTTCGATTATTTTGGGCATGGTGGAGAAGATGGTTTTGCGGCAGAAAGAATTTTAGATGTTCCCCAGATTCAAAGTTTTAATAACCAAAATACATTACCGCTTTTAATAACTGTAACATGTGATTTTTCTAGATTCGATAATCCGAATAGAATTACTGCAGGAGAACTTACTTTAAAAAGTACAAGTGGTGGCGCAGCAAATATGATAACTACAACAAGAGAAGTTTATATTTCTGTTGGTCAGCGTTTTAATGAAGAGTTAATTAGGATTTTATTAGCTTTTAATAATGAAGATTTAACAATTTCAGAAACATTAATGGTTGCAAAAAATCAGTTTTCAGATTCACAAAAATTCTTTATTTATTCTTTTGGTGATCCAGCAATGAAATTAGCGGTTCCTAAACCTAATGTTAGAATAACAAAAATGAATGATATAGATATAACACAATCTTTAGATACTTTAAAGGCGTTATCTAAAGTAAGGTTTGAAGGTGTTGTTACCGATAATTCAAATACTATCTTATCAGATTTTAATGGTACACTTTCTACTACTGTTTTTGATAAATTGATAAACAAGACAACTTTAGATAATGATGGTTTTGGTGTAAAAATGCCTTTTGATACACAAGATAGTAAATTGTTTAGAGGTAAATCTACCGTAGAAAATGGAGTTTTTAGTTTCGATTTTATTGTTCCTAAAGATATAAAAATTGCTTACGGAAAAGGAAAAATGAGTTTTTACGCAGAGAATGGAAACTTAGATAAAGCAGGTTATAATTTTGATGTTGTTGTAGGCGGTATTAATGCTAATGCGCCTGAAGATTCTATGGGGCCAGAAATAAACTTATTTATGAATGATGAATCTTTTATAGATGGTGGTAATACAAATGCATCTCCAAATTTAATCGCTGTTTTATCTGATGCAAGTGGAATAAATACTTCAATTACCGCAGTAGATCATGATATTGTAGGTGTTTTAGATGGTGATACATCTAACCCAATTATTTTAAATGACTTTTATGAAACAGAATTAAACGATTTTTCTAAAGGAAAAGTAACCTATACTTTAAGAGATTTAGAGGTAGGACCGCATACTTTAAAAATAAAAGCATGGGACACATATAATAACTCGTCTGAAACAACGTTAAACTTTGTGGTTGTTAGTGATGCCTTATTAAATTTAGAAAATGTTTTAAATTATCCAAATCCTTTTGTAAATTACACAGAGTTTTGGTTTAATCACAATAAGCCTAATGAACCTTTAGAGGTTCAAGTACAAATTTTTACTGTTTCAGGTAAATTGGTAAAAACAATCAATAGAAATATTCAAACTACCGGTAACTTATCAAGAAGTATTACTTGGAACGGTTTAGATGATTTTGGTAATAAAATTGGAAAAGGAGTTTATGTATATAAACTAAGAGTAAAATCAACTGTAAGTAGTCTTGTTTCTGAGAAGTATGAAAAATTAGTAATACTTCAATAAAAATAAGATATTTGCGAAACTAACTAGAAAATTAGAAAATGAAAAAATTAGGATTTTGTATTGCACTTTGTGCTTTGGTAAGTTTAAACACAAACGCACAAACAAATACTCAGCAAACAGGAGGGATTACAACTGCTACTCCTTTTTTATTAATTGTGCCAGATGCAAGAGCAGGTGGAATGGGAGATATGGGTGTTGCTACAACTGCAGATGCTTTTTCATTATTTCATAATCCTGCAAAAATTGTTTTTAGTGATAGACAAATAAAAACAGGTCTTACATATTCTCCTTGGTTACGTAATTTAACAGATGATATTTTTATTGGAAGTGGTTCGTATATTAATAGGTTTAGTGAAACTTCTGCTTGGGGTGCAGATTTTAAATACTTCTCTTTAGGTCAAATTGACTTAACAGATGATAGTGGTAATCCTAACGGAACTATAAATCCCAATGAGTTTGTTGCTACTGGTTCTTATTCTTTAAAATTAAGCGAAACTTTTTCAATGGGAGTTTCTTTAAAATATATACGTTCTAACCTAGCATTTAATGGTACTCAAGGTAATGCACTACAACCAATTAATTCTTTTGCAGTAGATGTTTCTGGTTATTATCAATCTTTTGAAGAAAACTATGGTAATTTCAATGGTCGTTATAGAATAGGGTTTAATATTGCTAATATTGGACCAAAAGTATCTTATGTACCGGGTGAAGAAGATTTTATTCCAACCAATTTAAAACTTGGTGGTGGTTTCGATTTTATTTTAGATGATTATAATATTATTTCTACTACGGTTGAGTTTACTAAATTATTAGTGCCAACCCCTCAACCAGATGGTTCTGATGAAGACCAAGGTTGGATTCAAGGAATGTTTAGTTCTTTTGGTGATGCACCAGGTGGTTTTAGCGAAGAATTAAAAGAATTTACATATGCTTTAGGAGCAGAATATTTATATAATAATGCTTTTGCTTTAAGAGCAGGATATTTTCATGAGAGTGAAGATAAAGGAAATAGACAATATTTTACCTTAGGAGGTGGTTTTAAAACCAACGCTTTAAATATAGATTTATCTTATTTAATTAATTCATCTGATGTTAATAACCCATTAGAAAACTCTTTACGTTTTTCTTTATCTTTTGATTTAGGTGAGGTATATGATAATTATTAAAAGTGATAATTTTTTAGTAAGTTTACAATATTAAAAGCAGTCAAATAAGGCTGCTTTTTTTGACTTTACTATTTATGAAAAAAATTGAAATATCAGCATCTGCAACTCTTTATAACGATGTGTCAGAACTTTCTTCAGAAGATAAAATGTTAATGGATAAAGCTGTTGAAGCTAGAAAAAAAGCATATGCACCTTATTCTAAATTTAATGTTGGTGCTGCTTTATTATTAGAAAACAACGAAATTGTTTTAGGAAATAATCAAGAAAATGCAGCATATCCTTCTGGTATGTGTGCAGAAAGAGTTGCAGTTTGGAGAGCAGGTTCAGAGTTTCCTAATGTTAAGGTTTTAAAGCTAGCAATTTCAGCCAGCTCATCTATAACTAAAGTAGATAAACCAGTTGGACCTTGCGGAGCTTGTAGGCAGTCTTTATCTGAATACGAAATAAAACAAAAACAGCCATTTCCTGTTTTATTTATGGGAGAAATAGGTGAGATTGTAAAAACAGAATCATTACTTTCTTTATTACCATTCTCGTTTGATAGTTCTTATTTATAATAGTAAATAATACAGATGAAAGCAGATATTTCTACAAAAGCAGACATTAAATTAATTATTTCCAAGTTTTATGATTTGTTATTAGTTGATAAAAAAATGATTCCTTTTTTTGAAGACATTTTAGTAGAAGATCAGCTAGAGCATCATTTAAATGTTATTACTGATTTTTGGAACGATATTATTTTTGATACAATTACATATCATAATAATGTAATGCAAAAACACCTTAATAAAAACGCTTTTGTTAACTTTAAGAAAGAACATTTTACTATTTGGATGTCGTATTTTTTTGAAGTAATTGATAATAATTTTAAAGGTATTAATGCTCATAAAATGAAAAACAGAGCGAACTCAATAGCAACAGTAATGCAGCTTAAGATGAATGTTTTTAAAAATTAGAGTATTTTTTATTTAGAAAATAATAAATTATATTTTAATTTGGGTTTACCATTACTATGCGTGCATAGTAAATTTATATAGCAAACTTTTAATAAATTGCTCTGGTAAATTTTTATTATATGATATCTTCAAAAATTACAGGAACAGGAACTTATATTCCAAGTTTAAGAAAAGAAAATATAGATTTTTTAAATGATAATTTTCTTAATGCAGATGGTACAGCATTCGCTTCTGAAAATAATGTAATAGTAGAAAAATTTAAAGCAATTACTGGTATTGAAGAAAGGCGCTATGCAAAAGCAGAATATACTACTTCTGATTTAGCTTTTTTTGCAGCTCAAAAAGCAATTAAAGACGCAAATATAAATCCAGAAGAATTAGATTATATAATTCTCGCTCATAATTTTGGAGATGTAAAAGAAGGAACAATTCAAGGAGATACATTACCAAGTATAGCTACTCGTGTAAAATACCTATTAGAAATTGCAAACCCTAATTGTGTTGCCTACGATATTTTGTTTGGTTGTCCTGGTTGGGTGCAAGGTGTAATTCAGGCACAAGCATTTATTAAAGCAGGAATTGCAAAAAAATGTTTAGTTATTGGTGCAGAAACCCTTTCTAGAGTTGTAGATAAGTATGATAGAGATTCTATGATTTATAGTGATGGAGCTGGCGCTTGTATTGTAGAGCAATCTCAAGAATTAGGTTCTGGTATTTTAAGTCATGCATCACAAACTTTTGCTAAAGAAGAAGCATATTATTTGCATTATGGACCTTCATTTAATAAAAAAGAAGATCAAGATGTACGTTATATTAAAATGTATGGACGTAAAATTTACGAATTTGCAATTACAAATGTTCCTTCAGCAATGAAGTCGGCTTTAGATAAAAGTGGATTTGGTATAGATGATGTAAAGAAAATATTTATCCATCAAGCAAATGAAAAAATGGATGAAGCAATTGTAAAAAGATTTTATAGGTTATTTAAGAAGAAAGCTCCTGAAGGTATAATGCCTATGAGTATTCATAAATTAGGAAACAGTTCTGTAGCCACTGTACCAACTTTACTAGATTTGGTTTTAAAAGGTAAAATAGAGCATCAGAAAGTAGATAAAGGAGATGTAGTTATTTTAGCTTCTGTAGGTGCTGGTATGAATATTAATGCTATCGTTTATCAATTTTAAAGTTGATAATTTTATACCTGTTTAACTACGAATTCTCTAATAAGTCTACAAATTCTAATTTATCATAAAAAATATCAAATTCATTATTTAAAATTTAATCTGAAATAGTATTTTTGCGCATGCAACAACACCACGTACTTATTTTAGATTTTGGATCGCAATACACTCAATTAATTGCGAGAAGAGTAAGAGAGTTAAACATTTATTGTGAAATTCATCCATATAACAATCCACCTAAAGAATTAGAAAGTTTTAAAGC
This sequence comes from uncultured Polaribacter sp., assembly GCA_905480405.1. Lineage (GTDB taxonomy): Bacteria > Bacteroidota > Bacteroidia > Flavobacteriales > Flavobacteriaceae > Polaribacter. The sequence goes on from CAJQQH010000019.1 coordinate 12,191, forward strand.
GGTTATCCTTTCTGGAAGCCCAAATTCTGTTAGAGGAGAAAATGTTCTGCATCCAGATTTATCAGAAATTAGAGGTAAAAAGCCGTTATTATCTGTTTGTTATGGAGCACAATATTTAGCTCATTTTTCTGGAGGTAAAGTAGCGCCATCAAATACAAGAGAATATGGTAGAGCAAATTTATCTTTTATAAAAAATGATGAACCATTTTTCGAAAACATTTCAGAAGGTAGTCAAGTTTGGATGAGTCATTCAGATACTATTAAAGAATTGCCTACAAACGGAGTTTTATTAGCTAGTACAAAGGATGTAGAAAATGCTGCTTATAAAATTGAAGGAGAGCAAACATATGCAATTCAATTTCATCCAGAAGTATATCATTCTACAGACGGTAAACAATTATTAGAAAACTTTTTAGTTAATATTGCACAGGTTGCTCAAACTTGGACACCAGATTCTTTTGTAGATAGTACAGTAAATGATATTAAAGCAAAAGTAGGTAATGATAAAGTTGTTTTAGGGCTTTCAGGAGGTGTAGATTCTACGGTTGCTGCAGTTTTATTACATAAAGCTATTGGCGAAAATTTGTATTGTATTTTCGTAAATAATGGTTTATTACGTAAAGACGAATTTAAAAGTGTTTTAAAACAATACGAAGGAATGGGTTTAAACGTTAAAGGTGTAGATGCTTCGGCACGTTTTTTGAAAGCACTTGAAGGTTTAGTGGATCCAGAAAAGAAAAGAAAGGCAATTGGTAATGCATTTATTGAAGTTTTTGATGATGAAGCTCATAAAATTCAAGATGTAAAATGGTTAGCTCAAGGTACTATTTATCCAGATGTAATTGAATCTGTTTCTGTAAATGGTGGTCCATCAGCAACTATAAAAAGTCATCATAATGTTGGTGGTTTGCCAGATTATATGAAACTGAAAATTGTTGAGCCTTTAAGAATGATTTTTAAAGATGAGGTAAGAAGAGTAGGAGCATCCATGGGAATTGATAAAGAATTACTTGGAAGACATCCTTTTCCTGGTCCTGGTTTGGGAATTAGAATATTAGGAGATATTACTGCAGAAAAAGTTCGTATTTTACAAGAAGTAGATGCTATTTTTATAAACGGATTAAGAGAGGATGGTTTGTACGATAGAGTTTGGCAAGCAGGCGCAATGTTATTACCAGTTAATTCCGTTGGTGTTATGGGTGATGAACGAACATATGAAAAAGTAGTAGCTTTAAGAGCAGTTGAAAGTACTGATGGTATGACTGCAGATTGGGTAGATTTACCTTATAAATTTTTACAAAAAACATCAAACAAAATAATAAATCAGGTAAAAGGTGTAAATAGAGTAGTTTATGATATAAGCTCTAAGCCACCTGCAACTATAGAATGGGAATAGAACATATGAAACATTTAAAGTTTTTTATTTTTCTGTGTATTTTAACGTTCACTGTTTCTTGTGGGCAACAACTTAAATATATACAGTACAAGGTTAAAAAAGGTGAAACGATGAGTAAAATTGCCCAAAAGTTGGACATGAAAACTCAAGATTTAATTCGTTTAAACCCAGATATTGCTACAGAACCTAAAACAAATTCTTTTATTGTTGTTCCTAAAAGAAAGTTAAACGGTTTTAAAAATAAAGCAAAAGAAAGTTTAGAAATAGTAAATGATACTATTTCTAATGCATCAATTACTGATGAAGAAACAGATCCTTTAATAGTATTAAAGGAGAAATTTGTTATTTATGAAGTGAAAAAAGGAGATACTTTTTACAGCTTTAAAAAGAAGTTTAATGTTACAAGAGGAGAACTTTTATTATTGAATCCAGAATTAAAAGAGGGGTTAAAAGTTGGTCAAATCTTAAAAATAAAAGAAATTCCTGTTACAGTAATTTCTGATGAAGTTTTTTATGATGATTATATTCAAAATGGTAGTTCTTTAAAAGTTGCATTATTATTGCCTTTTATGGTAAATAAATATAGTATAGATACAGTATCAATAAAAACAATTTTTACTAAGAGAGCCACTCTTGTAAACATAGCAACAGACTTTTATTTAGGTGCAGAAATTGCAATAGATTCTTTAAGAAGAAGAGGCGTAGATATAGAATTAAATGTTTTTGATACTGGTAATAGAAGAAGTAATACAATAAATAAAATTATCTCAGAAAAGGATTTAAACAGTAACAATGTTGTAATTGGTCCTTTGTATTCAGAAGAAGTGCAAAAAGTTGCTGCAAATGTTAATATTCCAATAGTTTTTCCTGTTTATTCTAATAATCAATCTAATTTTTATGCTGCGAATATAATAAAAACATCACCCGAGAAAAGTGTTTTTAGAGAAGAGTTAGAGCGTTATATTACAGAGAATTTTGATGAAGGGAATATTATTATTATTAGTGATGGTAAATCTACCTCTTTACAAAGAAGTAATACAATTAAAGCTTCTTTAGAGTTTGCTACTATGGCTAGCTCTATAAATATTTTAACACCTAGTAAAGGATATATTGCAAAGTCTAAATTTTTAGAAATTGTAAAACCAAATACTAAAAATTGGGTTATTATGGCTACTGATGATAACGTTGTTGTGGGTGATGCTATTAATAGTTTAATTAGTTTACCAGAAGAAACGACAGCTAAGGTTTTTACTTTTGATAAAGGAAAGGTTTATGACAATATTGATAATAGAAAATTAGCAAAAATCGGTTTTACGTATGTAAGTGATGAGTTTGTAGATGAAGCTTCTTTAGAAGCTAGAACTTTTACAAAACAATATTTAAAAAAGAATAAAGCTTTGCCTTCTTTTTATGCTACTAAGGGTTTTGATGTTACTTATGATGTATTGGTAAGGTTAGCTTCTGGTAATGATTTAAAAACAACATTTAATCAAGGAGCAACTTCTAGGGTAGAGTCTAAGTTTGATTATAGAATTAATAGTAGAGAGAATCAAGGTTTATTTATTGTTCAATACAATAAAGACTTATCGTTAACTAAATTAAAGTAATTTTAAACTAGTTTAATAAATAGGATCTTGTTCAATTTATTTTAGAGAATATTGAAAATATAAAAAAAAAATCCGCTTTTAGCGGATTTTTTTATATCAGTAAATGAAAAAGAATTAGATTTTTTTCATCTGTTTTTTCATCATTTGCATTTGCTCTTTTAGCATACCTTGCTTGTCTAATTTCTTAGCTTCGGCCATTAAATTTGTTGCTTCACGTTTACGTCTTTTAGTCATTGCGATGCCTGCTAATTGTAATTTTGCCATTGCTAAATCATGATCCATAGACAAGCCTAATTTAACAGCTTTACGTAAAAATTTTTCAGCTTGTGTTATGTTAGTTTGGCTTAACATAATACCATGTAAATAATTATAATAACCTTGTTGTTTTGTAATTAATGCGCTTTCAGGGTTTTTAATGTAGCTTAAGTATTTTTGAGCTCCAGGAAAGTTTTGTTTACGTAACTGTAAAAAAGCTAATAGGATAAATTCATTTTTAAAATAGAGTAAAATAAAAATTCCTGCTAACAATAAGATGGAAACTCCGTTCATTATATTTCCTTGAATGAATTGATATACAGACCAAACTGCAATTAATCCTGCTAATACTAATTTTATATTTTTATTAAACATTTGTGTTTTATTTATTATTTATAATAAGAGCAAAAATACATTTTTCTCTTAATAATTAAATGATTTACTTCTTGTAATATTTTTTATACTTAAACCAAGAGAATGTTCCTAAAATAGCAACAAAACTCATAGAATAAAATACAGAACTTGGTGTAATTACTCGATCTCCACTAGCATAAGAATGCAATCCTGCTAAGTAAAAATTAACACCAAAATAGGTCATCATTATAGAAAAATACGCAATAATTGTCCATAAATTAAAAGTGTATTTACCTCTTAAGCCTGGTATTAAACGCATGTGTAATACAAACGCATATATCATTATAGAAATTAATGCCCAAGTTTCTTTAGGATCCCATCCCCAATAACGACCCCAACTTTCATTTGCCCACATTCCTCCAAGAAAGTTACCAACGGTTAGCATAATTAAACCAACAGTAATAGCCATTTCATTAATAATGGTAATTTCTTTAATGTTGATATCCATTTTCTTTTTATTTTTTTCATTCGTAAAAAGGATTAAAAAGAGAGAGAAAACACCTAAAATCATACCTAATGTTAAAGGACCATAACTAGCCACAATTATAGAAACATGAACTAATAACCACCAAGAGTTTAATACAGGTTGCAAGTTTGCAATTTCAGGATCTAACCAGTTCATACCTGCAACAAATAAAATTATTGAAGTAACAAAAGTTGTTGCTGCAATAGTTAAAGCAGATCTTCTACCTAGGTAAAAACCAAATAACATAGTTGCCCAACCAACATAAATAATAGATTCGTATGCATTACTCCAAGGCGCATTTCCACTAATGTACCATCTACTTATTAGTCCCAAAGTGTGTAAAATAAAAAGACCAATTGTTAAACCAATTAATACTTTAACTACATAATTAATCCATTTTTTAGAGCTAAATATTTGAGCAATAACAAAGGCTATTAATAATAAACTTGCCAATCCATAATAACGAACTAGTTTGCTAAATACATTGTATTTATTATAGGCAATTTCTAGCTCTATTTTTTTATCTGAAGGATAGACTGCTGCTCCATATTTCTTTTGGTATTTTTTTATACCATCTAAAATTTGATTTGCTTTAGAATAATCATTTGTTTTTTTAGCAGTTTGTAATAGTTGAACGTAAAGAGCTAAAGATTTTTGAACAAATACAGTATCCTTATCTATAAAACCCTTTGTAGATGTAGTTTCTGGTTGAGAAACCCACTTATTATTTTCGTCATTTGGAATTGGGTATATTTTTAAAATTCCTCCACCAATTGCGTTATATAGTAATCCTAAGCGTCTGTCAATTTTAATTAAATCTTGTTCAAATTTATTCTGAACTTTTTTCTTTTGAGCTTCATCAATCTGTAATTTAATTTTATACTCACCTCTATCAGAAAAGAAATCAGATAAACGAGCATATTTTACAGTATCTGCTAAACCTAAATATTCTCTAATTTTTAAGTTTTGCTTTTCTAAATATATTGCAGGTACTTCGTACCATAGTCTAGAATTTTCTATAATAGATAATAAAACCTGACTTGGTTGCATACCATGTAACTCTTCTGTCTGACTTACTTTTCTAACCAATTCAGAAGCAAAAGTATGAGCAGGTTTCATACGTCCGCCAGCATCTTGTATTACCAATTTATTAAAATCTTCTGCGTGTTTTAAAGAAACTAAGTTTGTTTTTAGAATAGAATCTATTTGTTTATCGGAGACTCTATTTACATTATGTGCATTTGCATGCTGTCCATAAGTAAACGATGATAAGAAAACAGCTAACATAACCGACATTGTTAGCTTCTTTTTTCTAATTTTCTTTAATGAATTTTTTAAATAATCAAAACGGGTATTCTTTGCAAAAAGAATACAAATTAAACCTGTATATAATAAAGAATAGCCTAAATAAGTTATAAATGTTCCCCAAAAATCATGATTTACAGATAGTCTGGTTTGTTCCTTTTCTCCTGATAAATCATAACTAGATTGAAATAATTTAAAGCCATTATGATCTAGAATATGATTCATGAATATTCTAAAATCAAATTTTTCTTTTCCATCTATTACAGTTACTTCACTTGCGTATGAAGCTGCACTTTCAGAACCTGGGTATTTTTCTAATTGAAAATCGTTTAATTTTACGCTAAAAGGAGTTTCTAATATTCTTGCTCCATACCACATTCTAAAGTTTAAATTATCAATTTTAAATTCTTTAAAATTATCATTATTATAAATTCCTCCAGAAAGTTCTACTCTTTTTGTTTCATTGTTACTAGTTACATCTAAAACAATAACGTCTAGTTTTTTATCATCTTTGTCTCCACTTATTGTTTTCATATTTCCTTTACTAGGATACTGAGGCACAACAAAAGGTAAACCAGCAACATTATACAGAGAACGTAATTTAAAACCTTGAATACTATCTTTTTGTAAATTTCCCTTTTCTTGGGTTGCCATTACTTGAAAATTACCATCAGATTTAGAAAGTATTTTTAAAGAATCATTTCTTTTAAAAATGTTAATAGAAGCAGTTTTATCTTTCGTTTCATAACCTACTAAAATATTGTGAATGTTTTGAACCGTTCCTGCTTTTATATAATGTTCGTGTCTACTTCCGCTAGAAGATTCTACTAAAAATAAATGCTCAATTCCATTCTCATCTTCAATTAATTTTTTTTCAGCCCAAGGGATATATTCAACTAAATCTACATTGTATTTTTTTTCTCTAAAGTCATCAGAAAAAGACCATGAGTTTTTACCCCAGGCAGATAATAAAATAGGTTTATGCAGTTTCTTTTGTTCTTCACTATTATCAACAATAACATTAACATAAGTAGTTTCTGATAAAAACTGATTTGTTGTTTCCCCTTCATTAATTAGCATTAGTCCTTCATATCCAACATATCTAGTAACACCAGCGCCAATTATTATAAATAAAAAAGCTAAATGAAACATTAATACTGGCCATTTTTCTTTTTTAAATAAACGGTATCTAAACATGTTTCCAAAAAAATTGATAACAAAAAACAACATAATAGTTTCAAACCACCAAGTGTTATATACTAGTGCTTTAGAGGTTTGCGTTCCGAAATCATTTTCTATAAAAGTGGCAACTCCCATTGCTGTCGCAAAAAGAATAAATAAGACTGCCATTAATCGAGTAGAATAGAGGAAATTAAATATATTTTTCATCCTGAAAGTATTGCTTTAAAAGTGTTGCAAATTTACGGATAAATAGAGGAATAATGGTTTGGATTTTACTGTTTTTTAGAAGTAGATAATGTTAAAAAAAGAGGGTTAATAATTCAGTAGTTTTTAATCAAAAGCTGTATATAAATGTTGATAAAAGCAAAATAATCTTATTTAAATTCAATGCTATTTAAAATTGATATTGCATCTTTATACTACTTTTTATAATTATGATTAAGAGAAGAATAGTTAAAAAAGTAATATTCATCATTATGAGTAAAGTATACTTTTTCAGGCTTATATTTTGATTTGTTCCAAACAGATTTTAATTTATGAATGTAAGTATCTCCTAATTTACCTTTTTTATTTATTACTTCCTAAAAAGTAATACTTAAAGATTGATTAGTTTGTTCAATTTTATTTTCAATAAATTAATTAAAACTAGGCTTTTCTTTTAATTCAAGTTTAAAAACTGAAATTACGTTGTTAAAGAAATTTTCATTTTTTTAAAGTGGCGTATAACTAACAGATCCGTGATCTATAATCGTTCTCCAGCTATTTGGTTTTTTAATTGTAAAGTTTTGATTATTTATCCATTTTTCAGTTTTATTTGTGTTTTTTTTGAAAAAAGCACAATTGAAAAAGGATAATATTACAAGTAAAGTTTTTTTTATTAAATAATTTTTACTCAACAACACTATCAATTAAAATAGTAATTAAATCGATAGCAGCTTGTGAAATTTTAGTTCCAGGACCAAATACACCTACAGCACCAGCATCAAAAAGAAATTGATAGTCTTGTGCAGGAATCACACCTCCAACAATTACCATAATATCTTCTCGTCCGTGTTTTTTTAGTTCTGCAATAACTTGAGGTACTAAAGTCTTATGACCAGCAGCCAAAGAAGAGATTCCCAAAATATGAACATCATTCTCTACAGCTTGCTTTGTTGCTTCAATTGGGGTTTGAAACAATGGACCAATATCTACATCAAAGCCTAAATCTGCGTAGCCAGTAGCTACTACCTTTGCACCACGGTCATGACCATCTTGCCCTAATTTGGCTATCATAATTCTTGGACGTCGACCTTCTAATTCGGCAAATTTATCTGCCAATTCAGATGCTTTTTTAAATAATTTGTCGTCTTTTATTTCTTTACTATACACACCTGATATGGTTTTTGTAACAGCTTTATGTCTACCAAAAATTTCTTCTAAAGCATCAGAAATTTCACCTAAAGTAGCTCTGTTTTTTGCCGCTTTTACAGCCAAGTCTAATAAGTTTCCTTCTCCTGATTTAGCAGCATTTGTTAAATTTACTAAACATTTTTGTGCTTCATTAGTATTTCTATCAGCTTTTAACTGATTTAATCTTTTAATTTGAGATTTTCTTACAGCTTCATTATCCACTTCTAAAATATGTAGAGGATCCTCCTCTTTAAGTTCATATTTATTTACCCCAACAATTATATCTTTACCGCTATCAATTCTTGCTTGTTTTTTTACTGCAGCTTCCTCAATTCTCATTTTTGGAATCCCTTTTTCTATAGCTTTTGTCATTCCGCCCAATTCATCAACCTCCTGCATTAATTCCCAAGCTTTATTGGCAATATCTTCAGTTAATTTTTCTACGTGGTAACTTCCTGCCCAAGGATCTACGGTTTTTGTAATATGTGTTTCTTGTTGTAAATATATTTGTGTATTTCTAGCAATTCTAGCTGAAAAATCTGTGGGTAAAGCAATGGCTTCATCTAAAGCATTTGTATGTAAACTCTGTGTACCGCCAAATGCAGCAGCCATAGCTTCTATAGTTGTTCTGGCAACATTATTAAAAGGATCTTGTTCTGTTAAAGACCAACCACTAGTTTGGCAATGCGTTCTTAATGCTAGTGATTTTGGGTTTTTTGGATTAAATTGCTTTACAATTTTAGCCCACAACATTCTAGCTGCACGCATTTTTGCAATTTCTGTAAAATGATCCATCCCTATTGCCCAAAAAAAGGATAATCTTGGAGCAAATGTATCTATTTTCATTCCTGCTTCAATCCCTTTTTTTATGTACTCTAAACCATCAGCTAAAGTATATGCTAATTCAATTTCTGCAGTTGCCCCTGCTTCTTGCATATGATAACCAGAAATAGAAATTGAATTAAATTTTGGCATATTATTACTAGTATATTTAAAAATATCAGCAATAATTTTCATAGATGGAGAAGGAGGGTAGATGTAAGTATTTCTAACCATAAACTCCTTTAAAATATCATTTTGTATGGTTCCAGAAAGTAGCTCGGGAGCAACACCTTGTTCTTCTGCTGCTACAATATAAAAAGCTAGAATAGGTAAAACTGCTCCGTTCATTGTCATAGAAACAGACATTTCATCTAAAGGAATTTGATCGAATAATACTTTCATATCCTCAACAGAATCTATCGCAACACCTGCTTTTCCTACATCACCTTGTACACGTTCATGGTCAGAGTCATAACCTCTATGGGTAGCTAAATCAAAAGCTACAGATAATCCTTTTTGACCAGCAGCTAAATTTCTTCTATAAAAAGCATTACTTTCTTCTGCCGTAGAAAAACCTGCATATTGTCTTATGGTCCAAGGTCTTCTTACGTACATTGTAGAGTAAGGGCCTCTTAAATTTGGAGCAATACCAGCTATAAAATCTTCGTGTTTGAAGATTTGTTTAGATGCTAGTTTAGAGTTTTTTAATTTAATATTTTCAAATGATTTTCTAGCCATGTTCTTTTGCTAATCTTTCTTTTTCTATAGATTCCGAAAGACGTTTTCTATTAATTGGTATTATTATAGTTTTTATATTTCTTTGTTTTACAAAAGGGTATAATTCTAAATCATGTTTCATTTTATCATCATTATTGGGCTGCATATTTGTACCCAATAAAACAATATTTTTGTTTTTAAAATTTTCTTCTTCCTTTGATACGTTTTCTGCAATTTTCTTTTGAATTACACCAGATTTTAATTGATGTAAAAATCCGCCAGCATTTTCAATTAACTTAAAAATTGATAAAGCTTTTTCTGCTAATTGATTGGTAATAGACTCTATATAATAAGCGCCATCTGCAAAGTTTTGAGACTCTTTAAGGTAGCTTTCTTGTTGTAGTATTAATAATTGATTTCTAGAAATACGTTCTCCAAATTCATTAGATTTATGATACATTGTGTCATAAGAAATGTTTGATACCGTATTCGACCCGCCCAAAATAGCACTCATACACTCAGAAGTAGTTCTTAACATGTTTACATTATAGTCAAATAATGTTTTGTTACGCAAACTTGGTTGAGTAAAAATATCGGTTTTAATATTATGAACATCATATTCTTCTAGTAAAGTTTTCCAAAGAATTCTAAAGGCTCTTAATTTAGCAATTTCAAAAAAGTAATTACCACCAACTGCAAATTTAAAATTGATTTTAGATGCTATTTCTTTTCCAAAATGGTTTAAATATTCATTTGCATGTGCAAGTGTGTAAGCTAATTGTTGAGAAATAGTTGCTCCTGCATTTTGGTATAAATCACCGGAAATAGAAATACAGTTTTTGGTTGATGAAATAATATTTTCTAGTTTTCTGTGATCTTCTTTTAGGTTGATAAACCAATTACCATTTTCTGCTAAATTTCCAATAATATCAGTTTGAAAATAAACCGTTTTAGATTTACAAAAATTAGAGACTTCTATTTGAAAAACATCATCTAAAAAAGTAAAATTAAAATAAATTACAACAGTTTCAAAATCTATGTTTTCAAAAACTTTTTTATAATTAAATTTTTTATCAGCTTTAAACTGAATTGAGTTTGCACCTCTCTTTAAAGAATCTATTGCTAAAGAGTTTGCTATTTTTTCATCATCAATAAAAATAGATTGACAAATATTAAATCCTTTTTTAGGTAGGTTTAATTGTATGTTTGTTCTGTCTTCTTTTGTGTAAAACGGTTTAACAACAATATCTTCATCTGTTTTCCAGAGTAATGTTTCATTGTAATCTGCACCTTTTAAATCTACTTGAATTTTTTGTTTCCAAGCAGAACTAGATAAAGGTTCAAATTCATCAAATAGAAAAGTATTCATTATTTTTTTATAGTGTCAAATTCAATAATATAAATATCTTCGTTTTTCCTTTTCATTAAATACTTTTCTCTAGCAAAACGTTCTAGTTCTAAGGAGTCTTGTAATTTTTTTATTGTCTCTTTGTCATTAGAAATTTTTTCTTCGTAAAAAGTAATTGTACTTTCTAAATCTTCTATTTCTGAATTAAATTTTCTATGAATTAGATAAGAGTTTTCATCAAAAAAAAACATCCATATTATAAATGGAATTAAAATTATTACAAAAATATTTGTAATAATTTTAAAAATAGGATTCTTTTTTAAATTGTCTAAAAAACTCATTTATAATCGTTCATTTATTACCGTTCTAACAATATCGATAGCTACGGTGTTAAATTTATCATTTGGTATAATTAAATCTGCAAAGTTTTTTGTTGGTTCTATAAACTGTTGATGCATAGGTTTTAGTGTGTTTTGGTAACGGTTTAAAACTTCATCAATATCTCTACCTCTTTCGGTAATATCTCTTCGAACTCTTCTTATTAAACGTTCATCTGTATCTGCATGTACAAAGATTTTAATATCAAATAAATTACGTAACCTTTCGCTATTAAAAATTAAAATTCCTTCTACTATAACTACTTTTCTTGGGTGTGTTTTTACAGTGTCTTTTGTTCTGTTATGAGTAACAAAAGAGTAAACGGGTTGTTCAATTACTTTTTCTGCTTTTAATTCTGTTAAATGTTCAACAATTAAATCAAAATCAATTGCTCTTGGATGATCGAAATTTATTTTTGTTCTTTCATCGTAAGATAAGTTATCTGTTGCTTTGTAATATGAATCTTGCGAAATTACGCATACTTCATCAGAAGGTAAATGTTTAACAATTTGATTTACAACAGTAGTTTTTCCACTTCCTGTTCCACCGGCAATACCAATAATTAACATATATTTTGTTGATTTTAATTATTCTACTAAAATAATAAAGATTTTATAATGTGATATAATTGTTTATTTTAATGTCTTTTGCTTTTAAATCGAACATTAAATTATACAAACCAAAAAAGGTTCTGTTCATATATATAAAATGCTTAGAACCTCTACTAGCATTATAAGAACGTAATTCTGTGTTTTTAGAGTAACGTTCTCCAAATTCAGAGATTTTACCAAAAAATTCTTCATCAGAAAAATCGAAATTTTCTACGTGAAAAGGTTGAGTGAAAATAGATAACATTTCATGAAACATTGCGCTAAAGAATTCATATTCTTCTTTACTATCCTCTTTTTTTAAGATTTCTAATTCAAACATTTTTTCTTCAAAAAGAGCTTTATTAGACAACGTTTCTTTTTTTGCTAAAACAAAATAAGGATTGTAAAATTCTAGAGGTATAATTTTCATACAACCAAAATCCAAAGCAATTAATTCTCCTTTTTCAGAAACTAAAAAATTTCCAGGATGCGGATCTGCATGTACTTTCTTTAGGTTATGAATTTGAAACATATAAAAATCCCATAGTGCTTGTCCTAAGGCATTTGCTTTTTCTTGATTATTATTAATATTTGTAAATTCAGAAAGGTGAATTCCATTCATCCAATCCATTGTAATAATCTTATCAGAAGATAATTCTGGATAATATCTTGGAATAGCTAAATTAGTAATGTTCTTACAAGCATCTACAATTTCTTGACTTTGCTTTACTTCTAAAATGTAATCTGTTTCTTCTAGAAGTTTATCTTGTACTTCAAAGAAATACTCATCTGAAGTTTTACCTTTCATGTTAAACATTCTAATTACAAAGGGCTTTAACAATGCTAAGTCAGATTTTATACTATCTGAAACTCCAGGGTATTGAATTTTTACAGCTAATTGTTTTCCATCCTTTTCTGCTTTATGAACTTGTCCAATACTTGCTGCATTATATGCTTTTACATCAAATTTTTCATAAATATCTGAAGGGAATTTTCCAAAACTCTTTTTAAAAGTTTTTAAAACTAAAGCTTCGGATAAGGGCGGAACAGAAAATTGTGCCAAAGAAAATTTTTCGACATAAGCTCTTGGTAAAATACTCTTTTCCATGCTTAACATTTGTGCAACTTTTAAAGGACTTCCTTTTAAATCTTTTAAACTATCATAAATGTCTTCTGCATTAGATTGGTTTAATTTCTCTCTTGCATCTTCTTCTGTTTGGGTAATTTTATTGCCATAATATTTTAAATAATTAACACCAACTTTGGCACCAGTTGTTACTAATTTAGAAGCACGTTGTATTTTAGAAATTGGAATTTTGCTAGCTTTTTTCATAATTAGTTGTCGTTTTTTTGAAACTTTTCTTTATAAACAAACTTCCCTAAATCGAATATATTTTTTAAAAATTTATTCTCTATCAGTTCAAAACTTGTATTTATAGATTTCTCTATTAGAATATCCGTTTTTTCAAATGCATCAGAAGTATCGTCTAACCAAAACTTAATTGTTAAAAAAAGTTGAACCCATGCAGATTCATTAATAAATTTTTTTTGAATTTTCTCTAATCCTTCTATTGGAACTATACTTTCAGAAAGCTCTAAGTTATCAACAAATATGATAAAGCTTTTCTTTAAACTAGAAAATGTACTAAAAGATTTTAATTGATTTTTACACCCTTTTAAAGAAATAAGTATAAATGCTCTGTTAAGCGTTAAGTTTTCAAAAAAAGTAAAATATAAACTAATTAGCTTATTTTTTTTGTCAAATGAATGAAACTCTTCACTCTCATTTAAAACTTCTAAAGAGTTTTTAAAAAGCTCTTTAAAAATTGCTTTCTCAACTTTTTTAAAAGATTTAAAGTGTGCGTAAAAGTCAGTTTCTTCTATATCTGCGTTTTTACAGAAATCTTCAATATCTAATGGTTTTATTTCGTTTTCAGTAACAAAATCCATATATAATGTTAAGATGTCAATTTTAGATATGTTTTTCTTTTTTGCCATGGCTAAATTTCTTAGACAAAAATACGAAACGTTTTATTGTTAGAAGAAAAACAGAGTATATAAAACACAAAAAACCAAGTTAATTAATAACTTGGTTTTCTAGAAAGTTGGGTGTATTATTATGCAAATATTTTGCTAAATTTTTTCTTTCCTTTCACAAAATGATTTTTGTAAGTTTCTAAGGCGTCAAAAACTAAATTTTGTTGGTTATCTAGTAATTTAACACCACCTTTTAATGCCTTGTCTGTTACTTTTTGCCATTGACTAACAATAGTAATTGTTTCGGTAATAACATCTTCAGTAGTATGTAAAGCAAAATCATTTGCTTTTTTTACAGAGGTTTTGGCAGTTTCTACAACATTACCAACTTTTACTGTAAAGTTTATCTTTTTTGTTTTTTTAGTACTCATAATTTTCTTTTTTAAATGTTTAAAATTTAGTTAAGATTAGCTTAAGATTACTTCTTTTTCGTTGTTTTTTAAAGCTGATTTTGCTTCTGCTTTCCAGCCAGATAAATCATAAATTTTCGCATTAATCCCTGCATCGTTTAATAATTTAGTCATGTCTTTAATTGTCATTTTTGCAATTTGAGAATAAGCAGTGATGTTTAATTCATTTAAGCTTTTTTCTAAAACAGGCCCAATTCCTTTAATTACTTTTAAATCGTTTATAACGTCAATTTTTGTGACAATAATTTTCTCAGTTATAGTTTCAACTTTTTTAGCTACAGTTTTCTTTTTTGGAGCTGCTTTCTTTGCTACTGTTTTCTTTGCTGTAGTTTTTTTAGTTGGTGTTTTTTTAGATTTTGTACCAGTTACTTCTTCAACTTTATCTTTTACATCCTCTATAATATCTTCTGTATAATCTTCAATTTTTTCCTTAACATCTTCAATTGTTTCAGAAATATTCTTTTTAAGTTTAGCAGACATTTTTTCTGCTTTTTTAACTAACTTGTTATTAGAAACTTCCTTTTCAATTTTATCTTTCATTTCTTCAGCCTTCTCAACTAAAGGGTGTTCAGTTACCATTTTTTTAGCAGTCTCAACCATTTTTGGATCGTAACCTACTAAAACTTTTAAACGATCTGTACTCGTTTCCAACTGACCTTTAATAGATTCTGCAGTTTCAACAAACATATTAATTTGTTGTTTTGTTAAAGGCTCTGCCTTCTTAATTAACTTAGATGTTAATTTTTGCCATTTTTCACCAGTTTTTACAGTCGTTTCAATTGCACTGAAAGAAGCATCTATTAAATCGTTATTAATTTTTTTAACGATAGCTTTTGCTTTTCCTAATTTATTGTCTTTTTTAGATTTTTTAGTTGCCATAATATATTTTTTAAAAATTTACTTTATTTTTTGATACTGCAAACTTACAATAGGTGAGTTGCAAATGAGTTACAAGTTAGTTTTTGCTGAAATAATCTAGAGTTTTGTTTATGTTTTTCCAAATCATGCCTTTTCCTTTTTCTAAGTTGTTAAAGACATCGTCTAGTTGTTTATCAGTAAAAATAAAAGTTGTTTTTAGCTTTTTAACAGTGTAGTCTTGTAAGTCTTCAACAGTATTAATTGTTTTTATAACTACATTTTCTGTAGATTTTAAAGCAAGTTGATTTAACTTTAGTGTGTTCTTTTTTAAGGCATAAATTGTTTTCATCTTTTTTAGTTTAAATACTAATTATGATGCAAACTTATAAAATGAGAGTTGCAAATGAGTTACAAACAATATGAGTTGATGTTAGTTGTCGTTTTTTTATGATATTGCCTCTATTTCTTTCAATAATTTTTTTGTTTCTGGTAAAGGAGAAATACCATATTCTTTTTCAAGAATAACTTCACACTTCAAATACGTTTTTATGGCTTGTGGTCTATTACCTTTTACAATATATGCTTGCATTTGTATTCTATAAGCGTCTTCCCAAGTTGGATCGATGGCTAAAGCATGTTGTGCTAAACGAATACTTTCTAAAGGATTTTCTTTAATTAAAATTTCTGCTAAAGTTATATAAGCTCCTAATACTAAAAGTTGTACTTTTTCTCTTTCTTCGGATGTCCAATCTTCATAAATTCTATTTGGTAAATAGGTGCCTTTATATAGTTTTAAAGCAGCTTTGTAAGCTTGTTTAGATATAGATTTATCAATAACAAATGTTTCATTACCAATAATAATGTATTTTTCTAATGCTTCAACATCTATCCAAACTTTATTTAAATCAATTTGATAACTAACACCTTGTTTAAGAATATAAATGGCTTCTGTTCTTGCAAGTCTTTCTGGTTCCAGGGTTTTATTTATACCGTGAAGGGCAACTTTAAAATCTCTATCGTTCCAATCTTCCCAGAGCCCATCCATAATTTTTTCTTTATGAAGAGCGTTTCGCTGACGGTTAGAAACTAGATATTGTAATAATTGAACTGTTTTATCTCTTCCCCATTCTTTAGTATCTATTTTATGCTCATTTCTCCATACACAAAAATTGCCTAACGTTTCAATGCGGATTTCTGCATTTTCTCGAAAAGATTGTAATTCTTGTAATTGTTTATGAAAATTGACCATTGAGAAATTATTTCTTTTTTAAAGAGTCAATTTTTGAAGAGAGACCTTTAATTTGTGATGATAAACTTTCTATCTGATTTTGAATCGTATTAAAATCAGATCTAGAAGCATTTCTCCATTGATCAATTTGCACTTTTTCTGATATTTCGTCACCTATTGTACTAATTTTATCTTGTATTTCATCTTGTAAATGAGTAAACTGTCTTTTAGGATCTTTTAAAGTATCTCTAAGAACTTTTGGGCCTACATTTTTAATAGTTTTCCACATAGAAAGACTTTTATCAATAATACTTTCTTGTTCTTCTGTTGTTTGATGTTTTGTTGCTTCTTCTGTTAAAACCCCTAGTTTTTCTTGCATAAAAGTAAGTGCATCATTAAAATCAGAAAAACGTTGTTCATCTCCATCTTGTACATGAGATATTTTTCCTCTCCATTGTACTTTTGGTTCTCCATTTTCTTCAAATATTCGTTGATTAAAACGAACCATAAAAGAGGCAGTTTGTTCTTGTTTTTTTGTCATCACTTTTAGTTTATCCAGGTTCTTTTTCAGAACCAATTTCGTAATTTATTAAGCCTTTAAAAGCATCATTTACAGTGTTTCCTTCGTATAGAACTTTGTAAATTTCTTCAGCTATTGGCATATCAATTTTATATTCTTTAGCAAGTTCCATAACTACTTTTGCGGTTTTAACACCTTCAGCAACTTCATTCATTTCATTAATAATTTGCTCTAAGCTTTTTCCGCGTCCTATTTGAAACCCAACATGATGATTTCTACTTTTAGAACTCGAACAAGTAGCAACTAAATCTCCCATTCCTGCTAAACCAGAAAAGGTGCTTTTTTTTCCACCCATTGCAATTCCTAATCTAGTTAGTTCTGCCAAACCTCTTGTAATTAAAGCAGATCGCGTGTTGTCTCCAGCATTAGCGCCATCTCCCATCCCTGTAGCAATTGCGTAAATGTTTTTAAGAGCACCACCTAATTCACATCCAATAACATCATTGTTTGTGTATACACGAAATAATCCAGATGAGAAAACGGTTTGTAATTCTTTAGCAATTGTGTTATCAACCATTGCAATTACTGCGGCTGCGGCTTTACCAAAATGAATTTCTTTTGCTAAATTAGGGCCTGTTAATACACCAACCGGATGACCAGGCATTAACTCTTCTATAATTTCTGTCATTCTCATTTTAGTACTCATTTCTAAACCCTTTGCAAGATTTATAATTGGCACCCAAGGTCTTATGTGAGGTTTTGCTTCTTCTAAAACTTTTCTTAAGCTTTGAGAAGGAACTCCCATAACAATTACGTCAGCTTCTTCAACGGTTTCTTTTATAGAGTTAGAGGCTTTTAAAGAAGATGTGAGTTTTGCATTTGGTAAATATTTCTGATTCGTATGTTGCTCATTAATTTCAAGAACTGTTTTTGGGTTTCTTGCCCAAATTATTGTTTGGCTATTTTTTGCTGTTAATGATGCAACAGTTGTTCCCCAAGATCCGCCACCTAATAATCCAACTTTTAGTTTCATAAATTAATTTTTAGTTTTCTAATTCTTTTAAAAATAGATTTCTAACTTCATCAATATAAATATCGATATTTTTTGGTTTCCATTCGGCAGTATCAACAGGGTCTAAAACAACCACTTCTATATGTGTTGGATTAAACATTTTACTACCTTTAGGCATTGCCATGTATGCGTTTTTAATAACGATAGGTACAATTGGCACTCCTCCTTTCATAGCTAAGTGAAAAGCTCCTTTTTTGAAAGTTCCTAAAGTTTTACTACCACTTCTTGTACCTTCTGGCGCAATGGCAACAGAGGTTCCGTTTTTAAGAATTTCTGAAGCGTTTTTCATAGACTCTAGTGCTTTCTTTTTATTTGATCTATCAATAAAAATAGCGCCCATTGCTTTAAATAATGGGCCAAAAGGAGTCATTTCTAATTCTTTTTTTGCGATTCCTGTAACGTCTTTTCTTAATAGTTTTAAAATTATAAAAAAGTCTGCAGAAGATTGATGATTAAAGCAAAACACTGCTGGTCTATGATCTTCTAAGTTGTGTTTGTTTTTTACAATAATATTTAAACCTGCTAACTTCGTTCCTAAATCTCCTATACTAGAAATCGTTGTATTAATTCCTTCTTTGTGAGACATGGATATTGCTCCTTTAAATATGCCTTTTAAAGCAGAAGGGTATAAACTTGCAGCAGCCAAACCAGTTCTTACTCCATTAACTAAAGGTTTTTTAGTGTTTTCTTTAAAACGAAGAATCTTCCAATCGTTTTCAAAAGCTAATTGCGATAATTTATTATCAGGGTTTGTTGCAATTGGTTTTCCTACAATTTCTAAAAGTGGATAATCGTCAATACTATCTGTATAGAAAAAACTTTTAGAAAGATCTATATTATTTGCTTTTGCAAATGTGCGTCCTGCTCTTGCTTTTCCTTCTGCCCAACACATTTCGGAAATTGTACCTGTAAATTTCCCTTTTTTAACTTCCATTTCTGTACAGAATATATCTTTTACTCCAAGCTCATTGGCAATTGGAGTTATTTGATAGCGTGTTGCAGCAGAGATAATGACTACTTGGTGTCCTTTTTCTAAGTGAGACGCAATTAAGGTTCTAGATTCCGGATAAATTGTAGTTGCTAAATGGTCTTTATATACTTCTTCTCCTAAATCTATAAATTGTTTTTCTTTAATACCTTTTACACCAACCGCAGAAATTTTTGTAAGGGTTTCAAAATCTCTATTACCTGCAGCATACACTAAAACTGTTGCAAATTGAGATAATAACTCTTTTGCTGTAGATTTACCACTTAATAAGCGAGATTTTAAAAATTGTTTGGCAGAAAAATCGTTAATTAATGTTCTATCTAAATCAAAGAAAGCTGCAATATGACTTCCTTCTTCATCTTCAATTATTCTTTCTGGGATACTCTCTAAATCAGCACCAGGAACAACTTCATGTTCATTTATTTTTTTATTGATATGTTTTTTAGTATTGATAATTTCTATGCGTTGTAAGAAATATAAACGTTCAGTAAGATTGTCTAACAATTCCATCCAAATATCTAATTCTTTGAAATTGATTTTTCTATCAATAGGTGTAAGTTTACTGTTTTTTGCTAATCGTAATGCACTTACTAAAAAGGGTTTAGAAACACTATCTAATCTACTAATTCTACTTTGCCAATGGAGTTCTTTTCCTTTAAAAAGACACATTTCTATAAAATCGCCGTCAGAAAACTCATCTTCTAAATCCCAAGTATGTAAAGTATGGCAAACCACTTTGTTTGCTTCTAGGTAAATTAATAGCAATCCTTTAGAAACAAACATTTTTTGTCTTGCTAATAAGCTTTCTATATCTCCATTTGGATCACTAATAATAGCTCTCCAATTTTTGTCAAATAAATTTAATTCAGCTTCAATTTCGCTACTAAATTTTGGCTTATTAGTATAAAAGAATTCAAACTTAAAAAGATTTCTTAGGCGCATTATTTCTTTCCAAAAAGATAAAATTCTATCAGTAGATTTTTCATCTTTTATTTTAACCAAAGCCATTTCTATAAATGCTCTATGGTACAAATGTGCAGAAGCCATATTAGCATAATAGGTAGCTGATAAAAATTCTGATGAAGCTAAACTGTATTGTGTTTTATAGCCTGCTTTATTTTTCTGAATAATACCAGAACTTTGTAATAAGTTTAACCCTTTTTGTACGGATGCACTAATGCTTTTTCCACGTCCAATTAATACATCTTTTTTACGTTGATCGATGTAGTTCATTAGTTTTATAACATTAAATTCGATCTCCTTTTTTGTGAGAGCAAAATTATTTAATAGCACATTACAAACTAACGAAACTGTCGTTACAGGTGTAATCATATTTGCTTTATGAATTAATTCAAAAGCAAAACGAGGTAAAGTGTTTTTATCGGAGTAACTATCTTCTTCAATATCCGGAATTATAGCATTTTGGTGTTCGCCAACTTCTACAGGTTCTCCAAACCGAATGGCTGCTTTTCCGTATTGGTTTCCTAATTTTTTAAAGTAGTTGATAAATGCACCAATATCTTCAGATTTTTTAGCCTTTCCTTTTCCTTCTTCCGTCATTTCTTTTACATCCGGAATTAAGTCATAAACAATAGAAACAGGTACATATTTTATATTTCTGGTACTTTCTTGTGCACCTTCCATAATATATTTTAAAATACCCATTTGCGGATATACAATTTTACCTGTTCTAGATCTTGTACCTTCTATATTCCATGTTAAATGATCTCCATTTTCGATCATACAAGAAATATAATGCCTTAAAGCAGCTTTGTATATTATGTTGTCTTTAAAGCTTCTTCTTATAAAGATTAAACCAGATTTTTTTCCTAATTGCTTAAAACCTGGAACAGCTAAGTTTATACCACCAAAAGTGTATGGAATTGGCATACCATAACGAGCTAAAGTAGTTACTAGAACAACGGTGTCTAAATATGTTTTATGTGTTAAAATAAATGCAACAGAGTTTTGTCGCATTAGTTTCATTAGTTTTTTTATTTCTTTCGGATCAATGTCTATCTTATTATTATAAGCTTTAGACATCATAAATTGAAATCCTTTTACAGACAGCATGTTGGCAATAGGATGTTGTTGAGAGTACAATTCTTCTATACAATCTGCACCCGTCTTTTTGGCTTCAGAAAATTCAATTTTTTGCTCTTTTGCAATTAACTGTAGTTTTTCTTGAAACTTAGGGTGATTGATAATGTTTTGTAAATTATGTTCCATAATCAATTAAAAAAGAGGTTTGCAAATTTTGAAGTTCCTTTTTGTTCCCAAAACTTAGGAAAAAATAAACTTTCAATTTTTGTGGTTATTCCTTTCGGTTTTTTTCCTGTAATATTTGTATTAAGGGTATTTGCAACGGTTAATAAAACAGATGCATTTGCTCCCATGCCACAATGACTCCCAAATACTTCGATGTTTTTTATGTCTTTACGCAACGTTTCTGCTTCCATACAGTGTTTCCAAGGTAGCAAACCATCCGTTTTGGTATAAATACAAGTTATTGGTACTCTCGGTATTTCTTCTAGTTCTTTTATAAACTTAGCATTTCTTTCTCGTAATTTTTTACCTCTTAAAAATTCTAAAGATCTGATTACAGGTGTTTTCATATTTTCTACACCCCAAACTGGAGAACCAATTGTAATTAATTGTTCTACTTTATCAGGATGCCTGTTTGCTATTATTTTAGCAAAAATACCACCACCGCTCCAGCCAACAAGACTTACTTTTTCTTGATGTTTTTCAAAGATTTCATCTAGTTTTTCTATAAGTTTTGGTAAAGATTTTGAATTGATCATATTAACACCCAAATCCCATTTATAAGTTTCAAAACCTACTGATTTTAGATAATTTCTAACAAAAGTTGTAGATAGGTCATTTCCTAAATAAGGAGGCATTAATAAAACAGGTTTATTTTTAGTTACTTTGTGTTTTGGTATAAAAGGATATACACCAAACATAGTAAACCATTCTATTGCAGATCTTGTTTCTAGTAAAACGTTAAATAAAGGTGGGGATTCAATTTTTCTATTTATTTCATTAATTTTTACCGTAAATGTCTTTAGCGCTAATTTTGCAACTTCATTAGTTCCGGCTTTAGTTGCTTTAATTTTATTGATTCTTTTTAGAACAATAATTAAAGTTACATAATCTCTATCCGGACCAAAATCTTCACATACAGATACGCATTCATCTAATAAAGTATTTATGTCTTTTTTAATTAGTTTTCTTCCATCAATAAGGCTAATAATCATTTTTTCAAAAGGATGAAGTTCAAACTTCTGAATAACAGTTTCTTTTGCTTGTTTAAGTGTCATTCCTTTAGACATAGCTACTTTTAAAGCAAGCTTTGTAAATGATGTATATAATGTTTTGTTGTTTTCCATTTTTTTAATTTAGGCTTTAACGTTATTACTTAGCCAATTAATAACGTCTTGTTCAACTTCTTTTTTGTTAATTTCATTCAGCATTTCATGTCTTCCTTCTTTGTATAGTTTTAAAGTAAGATTTTTAATGCCCGCTTTTTTATATTTATTAGCTACTCTTTTTACACCTTTTCCCATTTCTCCTACTGGATCTTTATCGCCAGAAAAAATTAAAACAGGTAACTCTTTAGGTGTTTTTTTAAAAGTAGATGTTTTGTTAATTTTTTTACTACCTTTTAAAATGTCTAAAAAAACACTCAAAGAAAAATCTTCAATTCTTAAAGGATCGGCTTCAAATAAATCTACTTGATTTTCATCACTACTAATCCAATCTACTTTTGTTCTATTGGGTTTAAACTTTTTGTTAAATTGTGTAAAAAATAAATTCTTTAACAATTCATTACTTCTATGTTTTCCGTTAATTTTACTTAAGAACTTGGCACTAAAAAGACCAATAGAGCCTAATCCTTTCATAAAACTTGCTGTTCCAGATAAAATTAAAGCTTCTAAATCTTTACCATATAAGGTAACGTATTCTCTGCTTAAAAGAGAACCCATACTATGACCGAACAAAATAATTTTTTTATTTGGATGCTCTTCTTTGATAATTTCTGTAAGCTGTCTCATGTCATTTATAGCATCAGAAAAATAATTATCACCGTCATAAAAACCTAAAAAAGCATCGCTTTTGGCAGATTTTCCATGAATTCGATGGTCATTAGCGTAAACATGATAACCTTCATTTTGTAATACTTTAGCTATAGGTTGGTATCTTCCTGCGTGTTCGCCTACGCCATGTGATATTTGTATTATTCCTTTTAATGGTGCATTTTTGTTGGATAACCATTTGTAATAAAAAATGGTTTTATCATCATTGGTTTTGTAAGTGTTAGTTGTAAAACTCATTAGTTATTTTCTAAAAAATTAGAGAGTAATTGTAAAAATTTCTCTGTATTTTTTTTAGTTCCTGTTAATTTAATTCTTTCTTGAATGATTATTTCTTCAACTAATAAATTATTTTTGAAAAGGTTTAGTAAAATAGTATCCTCAATCTCAATTTTTACTAAATATTTTGATGTTTCTTTCTTTTTAACGGTAACTAAAGTAGGTTTAATATCTAATTGGTAGTTTACTTGTTTATCACTTAAGTTTAATTGAAAGTCATACAAACCAATATTCTGTTTTCTTAGTTTTTCATCCTCAGATAAAAACTTTTTAAGAGCAGTGAAAAATAAAGTGCTTTTAATTTTTAGTGCTTTTGCGGCTGTTTTCTGTTTTCCTTTAGCTAAAATAATTTCTTCTAATTCGTTTGCAGATTTTCTTATATATCTAGAAAACTTATCAGCATCTGGCATTGTTTTAGCATCTGAGGTTGTTGTAATAGATACAGAACCATTATAGCTAAATGCAGCAATAATTAAACCAAAACCATCTAAAACGGGTGTAAGCCCAAAAATACCTACAACTTTATGACCTTTTAAAAATAAAGGATTTTGTGGTCCTGGAACATTGGTAATGGTAACATTAAAAGGAGGTCTATGAAACTCTTTAATATTATATTTACTATATAATCCAGCAGCTAAATTAGCTAGGCCAAAAGGAACAGCATCTGCCATTTTAGAAAGCGCTTTTGCACCAACTGCTTTGTGTCTAGATTTCCCTTTATTTGTTTGTTCTTGTATATACTCTAATCTTTCAATTGGATCTTTAATATGAGTAGCTATTTTAACCAACATATTTGAGATTTGATTACCCATTTTTTGCTTTTCGCCTTTAACTCTTATTGAAATAGGCACATTCGCTACTAAAGGTTGTATAGGTAATTTTTCTTTTTCCTCTAAATATTTTCTAATTCCTCCAGCACAAATAGCTAGAATTAAGTCATTAACACTTACCTCCATAATTTTACGAAGTGTATTTATTCTATCAAATTCTAAAATTGCAGTTCCCCAGGTTCTTTTAGGAGAAACTGATTCGTTAAAAATTGTTTTTGGTGTTGCAAAAGAGCTTTTGTTTATTGCTTTTTTACTGTTTAATGTACTATTCATTTTTCCTTTTGCTAAAGAAAAAGCTGTTTCACCTATTAATTTTGGTACTTTTAAAGGGTTTTTTAGAAAGCTATAAGAGCTTTTTAAAAGTAAACTAATTTCGTCTGGTAAAGGTTCTGGCTCGTAAGGTTTAGGAGTGGCTAGCTTTATATCTTTATCTTCTTTATTTTTATCAAATAGAATTCCCATTATACCAACTCCAGAGCTTCCATCAATCATAACATGATGTATTTTAGAAACTATAGCAACAGATCCTTTTGGTACTTGAGAAACTTCGTCTAAACCTTCAATAAAACTTATAGACCAAAGCGGTCTTCTTAAATCTAAGGGGCCACTAAAAATAGAAGAAGTCATTTCTCTTAATGTTTTCCAGTTTGAAGGAGCTGGAAGCCTTAATCTGTTTATGTGTAAATCAATATCAAAATTTGGATCATCTACCCAATAAGGATAATCTAAGTTAAGAGGAACGTTTAAAAGTTTTTTTCTAAACTTAGGAATTAAATGCAGTTTGGAAGCAACAATTTTTTTAAAGTCGTTAAACTCTATAGAACCTTCTACAATTGTTAATGTAGCAATATGCATAGGGCTTGTTGGAGACTCTGCGTATAAAAAAGTTGCATCTTGCCCAGATACTTGTTGGATTGAACTGTCTAAAGCATCTTGTAAAAGATCTTTAATTATCTTCTTAGCCATGTAAATCTAAAATTTATTTATTAGAAATTGAAAGTAAATTATAGATAAAACAATTTTTACCCTAATTTTTTCGCAACTCTGCAATATAAATAATTTAAGTCAGATTTTCTAATCTGAAAACGGCTGAATTTTAGAGGTTTGTTTAAAAAAAATAAAGTCTCAAAAAATTAATTTTGAGACTTATTAAAATTGAGCCAATGGAGGGACTCGAACCCACGACCTGCTGATTACAAATCAGCTGCTCTAGCCAGCTGAGCTACATCGGCTTTTGTTTTAAGAGTTGGCAAATTAAATACAAAAAAATAAATTGAGCAAGAGAAACTTGATATTATTTTAAATAAAAAAAAACAACAAAATTTGAGCTATTTAATTAAATGAAATTTTTTATTCGTTTACGTAGTGAAATTGCACATTTATAAGCTTTTCTTCTTAGTACACAAAGTTATTAATGCCTTCAATTTGTTAGTTGTTTTCAATTAAAATTTATTGGTTAGTTATGTCTTTTTATGCGATTCATAAATATTACTTTACTTCCTATTCTAGATTTTGAGAAATAGATGTTTAACTTATTAAAATTTCTAATGCTAAATCAAATGATTAAAAGTCACTTAATGCTTTTTTATAAGTTTTTAAGCAACGTTCTCTTGCAAACTTATGATCAACAATTGGAGTTGGATATGTTAGTTCTTGAAAATCTGGAGCCCATTTGTTTATATACTTTAATTCTTTGTCAAATTTCTGAATTTGAGTTGTTGGATTAAAAATTCTAAAATAAGGAGCAGCATCAACACCTGTTCCTGCAACCCATTGCCAATTTCCAATGTTGCTAGATTGCTCGTAATCATGAAGTTTTTCCGCAAAATATGCTTCTCCCCATCTCCAATCAATTAGTAAATGTTTACAAAGAAAACTACCTACTAACATTCTAATTCTATTATGCATAAAACCAGTTTGGTTTAATTCTCTCATGCCTGCATCAACAAGCGGATAACCAGTTAAACCATTGCACCAAGCATAGAATTCTTCTTCGTTGTTTCTCCAAAGTATTCTATCGTACTTAGGTTTAAAACTGTTTTTTACAGTATGCGGAAAATGCCATAATATTTGCATAAAAAACTCCCTCCATATTAATTCTTTTAAGAAAGTTATGTTATTACTTTTTGATGCTTTGTAAGCTATTTTTCTAATACTTACAGTCCCAAATCGTAAATGTGTTCCTAATTTAGATGTACTATTTTTTGCTGGGAAATTTCTAGTTTCTTCATAGTTGTCAATTAGTACTTTAGAGACAGTATAGTGGTCTACTTTTGTAGTAGGTTTCGTAAAACCAATTTCTTTTAAAGATAAGGTTTGATGAGTTTGGTCTTTAATAAGGTATTCTAATTTTTCTTCAGATGGATAGAATTGAATTCCTTTGATGTTAAAGGCTTCAATCCATTTTTTTGAATAAGGTGTAAATACTTTATAAGCAGTTCCATCTTTTTTAACGATCTCGTTTTTTTCAAAAATTACTTGATCTTTATAAGTTTTAAATCCAATATTTTTTGTAGTTAAATAATCTTTAATTTCGGAATCTCTTTTAATAGCATTGGGCTCGTAATCATGATTTGTAAAAACTGTGTCAATTAAATATTCTTCGGTAATTTTTTTGAAAGCCTCAATTGGTTTTTTGTTATAAATTAAAACTTCACTTTGGGTCTTTAAAAGTTGCTTATTTATTTTTTTTATTTCTTGATATATAAAAGAAACCCGAGCATCATTTTTTTGTAATTTATTTAAAATTTCTTCATCAAAAATAAAAATAGGCAGTACTTTTTTACCAGAATTTAAAGCATTATATAAACCACGATTGTCATTTAATCGTAAATCTCTTCTAAACCAAAAAACATTTATATATTGCTTCATTATTTGTATTCACCATAAAGTTCAATTAATTTTTTTTGTCTATAAGCGAAAATTTCTTCCAATTTAGGTTTTACTAAGAAAGGTTGAACAAATTGTCCTAAAATCCCCATTGGAACTTTGTAGTCTATAATGTCTTCCATTTCTACGCCGCCATCTATTTCTTTAATAAAGTGTTTGTGATGCCATAAAGCATATGGCCCAAAACGTTGTTCGTCTACAAAATATTCAAGCTCTTTTACGTGTGTTATTTCTGTTACCCACTTTGTTTTTATCCCAAGAATTGGAGTAACAATATATTGTATAATTTGACCTGCAAACATCGGTTTTTCTGCTCCTGAAAGAATATCAAAACTCATATAGTCTGGTGTTATAGTTTTTAAGTTTTTTGGATTTGATAAAAAGTCCCAGGCTTTTTCTAAGGTAATTGGTAGTTTCTGTGTTCTATGGAAAGTATAAATTTTCATTTTAATTATGGATTAAGACATAAAGGTTTAGAGAAGTTGCAATACAAAGCCAAATTATATAAGGAAGTAATAAGAATTTATAATTTGTAACTTTAGAACTTAATTTAAAGAAGTAATAGAGGAGGAGTGAGGTTAGTATTATTAAAATAATAAAACCAAATAATATTAAATGTTGATTAAAAAAAATATAATTCCAGCTTACATTTAATATAAATTGAAGTAAAAAATATAGTTTCAATTTAAGGTAGTTACTTTTTGTAAATAACCTTGCTAAGTATATAGAGAAGCAAACCATTATTGTTGTCCACGCAACACCAAAAGCCCAACCTGGTGGGGACCAAGGTGCTTTATTTAAATCTTGGTACCAGGTTGTTAAAGGACCGTTATTCATTAGCCAACTTCCAATTGCTAATCCTCCAAAATTAATGACTAAAAATAAGATTGTTAACTTAAATTGTTTCATTTTTATTTTGAGTTTTTTCTATTTC
This sequence comes from uncultured Polaribacter sp., assembly GCA_905480405.1. GTDB lineage: Bacteria > Bacteroidota > Bacteroidia > Flavobacteriales > Flavobacteriaceae > Polaribacter. The sequence continues at coordinate 40,205 of CAJQQH010000019.1, forward strand.
TTTTAGAATATTATCAGCTTCTAAATATTTTCTGTCGCTTTCGCTTCTGCTAATAGATTGAAGTTTGAAAGCATCTTCCATTAATCTTTTATAAATATCTTGTAGTTTTTCAACTTCAGACTTTCTTTTAAATAAGTTAAACATTTTTTATTTTAAGTGTTTCGTAATTTTTGAACTTAACGGTTTTGTAATCGAGTAATAATAATCAATTAGTTTCCCTTCTTTGTCAACAATATATTTTTGAAAATTCCATTTTACAGAAGAACTTTTTTTGCCATTTAATTTTTTAGACGTTAACCATGTATATAAAGGGTGTTGGTTATCTCCTTTTACATCAATCTTTTCTGTGATTAAAAAAGATACACCATAATTTACTTGGCAAAATTCTTCAATTTCATCAGAATCACCTGGTTCTTGTTTTCCAAATTGATTACATGGGATACCAATAACAACTAAGTTTTCTTTAAAGGTGTCACTTAACGTTTGTAAATCTTTGTATTGAGGTGTAAAACCACATTTTGAGGCTACATTTACAAGTAAAATAAACTTGTTTTTATAGGTTGAAAGATTGATAGGTTTACCTTGTAAACTATCAATCTTTAATTCGTAAAAATTGGTCATATTAAAGAAGTTGTATTATAGTTTAAAGCTTACTATTCCGCAATCTAGTTCAAATATTTGACCAGAAATGGATTTTGCTTTATCAGAAATTAAAAATGTAGCCATGTCTGCAACTTCCTTCGGTTGTAAGAATTTTTTAAGAGGATGACGTTCTTTAATATTGTCTATCATTCTTTCGTTTCTTAATAATTTTGCTGCTAAGTCTGTTTCTGTTACTGTGGGTGCAATGGCGTTTACTCTAATTAATGGTGATAATTCTGCTCCAAGAGATTTTGTTAAACCTTCTACGGCAGACTTGGATGCAGCAACACTAGCATGAAAAGGCATGCCTAGTTTTGCTGCTACTGTACTAAATAATAAAATAGATGGATTTGTACCTTTTTTTAAGGCAGGCAAAAAATGTTGAATTGCTTTTACAGCAGAAACAACATTTATTTCAAAATCAGTTCTAAAATCTTCTAATTTTAGCCTAGAAATAGGTTTTAAGTTGATGCTTCCAGGGCAATAGATTAATGTATCTATTATGCCAATTTCAGGTAAGTCATCAAAAAGAATATCGCAAGAATAATGAGTTAAATTAGAATGGGGTTGCAGTGGTAGTGATCTACTGATATTAATAATTATATGATTATTAATTAAAGACTTTACAATTGCTTGTCCAATCCCTTTACTTCCTCCAATTACTAAAATTTTTCTCACCTATTTTCTTCCTTTCAAACGTTTTTCAATTTTTTGTTTTACAACAGTTAAACGTTTCATTAAATCCATTAATGCAGGATCTTTATCTATTTTATATACTTCATTTAGTTCTAGAATAAGTGCTTTTACCTCTCTAGATGCTAAAATTCTATCACTTGTAGTTTTAAAAGAGAATTTTCTTGTCTCAAATTCTACTGCTCTTTCTGTTAAATCCATGCTTTACTTTTACTTATTTTTTCTAATTTGTGAATATAATTATAAAAGTTAGAAAAGCAAGTGAAATATGAGTTTATTAAGAAGCAGTAAGTGGTTTTCCTTTTAAACGTCTTTCAATTCTCTGTTTTATAGTTGTTAAGCGTTTCATTAAATCCATAATTTCAGAGTCTTTATTCTCTTTGTAAACTTCATTTAAACTTAAGATCAAAGATTTTGCTTCTCTAGCCGCCAATACACGATCGCTAGTTGTTGGAAATCGCATTTTTCTTGTTTCGAATTCTAATGCTTTTTTTATTAATTCCATATTTTTATTTTGTTATTTATTTTGATTTACTTTTTTGATAAATGCTCTATTTGTTTTGTAAATCAATTTTTTATTTTTTCGAAATAGAGTTGTTTGTTATTGTTTTTTGTCTGGTACATTTAAATCTACCTTTTTTAAAGGACCTTAATTTTTCATGTTTTGTTTTTCTACCTTGCACTCTTTTTCTCCACATTTTAAAGCTTTTAAGCTTCATCTCTTTTCGCATAAGGTTTATTACATCCTGTTCTTTTATACCAAATTGAAATTTTATAGCTTCAAATGTGGTTCTATCTTCCCAGGCCATCTCTATTATTCTGTCAACTTCTATACCATTTAATTGCATTCATTATAGATTTAATTGATAGTTCTATAAAAGATTTGTCATCAGTTTTTATTCTTTGTATCAAATTCATTATCAGATACAAATATACTAAAAATATATTAATGTTTAATTATTTTTAAAATAAGTTAAACAAAATTAACATGTAAACCTCTAGTTACTTGTTAGAGATTTAGCTAATGGTGCATTTTTTGCTCTCTTATATGCGAATTTATTTTTCAAAATAGATATTATTAAGTAATTTTAATTTTGCTCAAAAAAAAACTTCAGAAATCATACCAATGTAAAAAAATGGATCTTTGTAAGATCGTATTTTATTCTGATTAGTTTGACCTTAAATAATAATTATATCTTCACCATCATAAGATGTGTCTACTATTTTAGTCCATTTATTAATTTTTTTAGATATTCCATTCCTTAATGGATCCATTTGAGTCATAAAATGAATAGGGTAGGTACGTTTCAATTTTATATTAGGGAAATACTTATAATCTACTGATTTTCTAATTCCTACAATTTCTATGCGTTTAACATTAGTGCTAATTGAACCTTTATTTTTTACTTTTATGGAATGCTCAATAAAAAATTTAGCCTTTTCTTTTCAAGAGAAAAAAACGATTTAAAGCTTTTAATTCGTGAGTAGTACTTACAGTATTATTTTAAGTTTTTAAAAGCTAGACGAACTTATTCTGAAGTTTTTGATATTGTAATTTCATCCAACTATACAACACTTTCTTTTAACTTTATTATTTTTTTCTTAAATGCTAAAAAGTCTTTAACAAGTATTTTTTTTGTATCAAATCCTATGCTTTAAATCACTAAAGTATCTAACAAATTACTTTTTGAAAGTTTTAAAGAAAACCTTTCATTTACATTACTTGAGGTTCTAATTTCTTTGGAAAGAATACCAATAGAAGTATATGGAATACTTAAATTATTTTCACTAAAATAACACCACTATATTCAGTTTTTCTTATGAATGTATCCTAGTAATTGATAAGGTTATAATAAAAAATAAAATAGTTTTTCGAAATAAATACATATAATGGTTTTCTATATTTAACTTCAGTCTTAAAAAATTAAAAATATTATAACAAAGCATTTTTGCAAAATAATGTAATTTAGTTATCTATCTATATATGTATATATAGATAGATAAAACTTATTTTATTGCTCTAAAAACAAAATGTATTGAATTCTATTCTAGTTTTTTGTAGGTTGATTTGTTAATATCTATTAGATAGATATCGTTAGATACGCGTTACTTTAATATAAAAAGCTCCCCAATCTACAGTATTTTTAGTTGTAAACCACGCACTCATATCTGTTTTTCCTTTTGTGAAATTACCCTCAAATACGATAGATTTAGAATTTATCCCTATTGGTTTTTCTTGTTTCCAAGCACCAATTTGAACTCCACCTTTAGTAAAGTTCATAGATCTACCTTCGCTTATTGCTTCTGTTGCAAGTGTTGCTGGTCTACCTTTTACAGCATCATTAATTGCTAAACCAGATTCAAATGGCCATCTACTAATTTCTATTTGATATTTTCCAGTTTTTTCAAATTCTACAGTGAAATTTCCGCCAATTGGATTCTTTTTTGCTTCTCTAATATAATCTTGATTCCAAGGAATTTTAGAATCATGTACATGTGTATCATGGCAGGTTAACTCGATAGGGTTTTGATTATCTGAACCTAAAACAATCACAGGAAATTGATTAAATTTAGCTGAAACTGAATTCCACCATTCATCATAATGATCTCTCATTTTGGCTACAAGAGTTGGATTTTGTTATGCAATATCATTTTCTTGCCCTGGATCTTTAGAAATATCATACAATTCTTCTCCATTAACCAATCTCATTTTATCGCTCATTACAGCACTTTTTCTCCATTTTATTGGCGATTGTACTCTCTGTGAATCTGTAATTACATATTCTCTGTTAATCGTTTTTGTATCACCCAAAATAACAGAAGACATATCTGAACCATCAATTTTTAAATTTGGTAAATCGATATTACATAATTTTGCTAAAGTTGGTAAAACATCTATATGCGCAGTTAATTCATTAATATCTTTTCCTCCATTAATATTCATATTTGGATAAGAGATGAAAAAAGGAACTCTATGACCTCCATCATATTCGCTATTTTTTGTTCCTTTCATTCCAGCATTAAATCCGTGTAATTTTCCGCCAACAGTTTTGTAGCCAGAAGCAGTTCCATTATCAGTCATAAAAATAACAATGGTATTATCATCAATTTTTAAATCTTTTAATTTTTGTTGGAGCTTTGCAAAATTATCATCCACATTTGTAATCATTCCATAGAAAATCTTTTGAAATTCAGGAATGTCTAAATCTTTGTATTTGTTGTAATATTCTTCTGGAACGTTGTAAGGTAGGTGAGGCGCATTTGTAGAAATATAAGCAAAAAATGGTTCTTCTTTCTTTTCTTCAATATACTTTATAGCTTCATCAAACCAAACATCTGTACAATACCCTTTGTATTGTTTTGGTTTTCCATTTTCTAAATAAATATCATCAAAATAATCATTATTCCAATAATCTGGAGTTTGTCCAACACCTCCACCTCCATGAGCTACAGTATAGTTAAAGCCTTTGTCTTGTGGTCTTGAAGGATAAGCATCACCCAAATGCCATTTACCAAACATTGCAGTTTCGTAACCGTTATTTTTAAAAACTTCTGCCATTGTAACTTCTTCTTTTCTTAAAATAGAAACACCACCAATGGTATGCCAAACACCAACTCTGTTTGCGTATTTACCTGTCATTAATCCAGATCTCGAAGGAGCACAAGTTGGCCCCACATGAAAATCTGTTAATCGAACAGATTCACTGTGAAATTTATCTAAAGCTGGAGTTTTTACAAGCGGATTTCCATGTGCACCAAGATCTCCATAACCTTGATCATCAGTAATAACAATAATTACATTGGGTTGTTTTTTTGATCTTTTTTTTGATTGTAAATTTGATTGTGCTGTACAGGAAAAAATTAATCCTAAAAAGAGAAATACTCCTAAAATTCTTTTTTGCATTATAAATGTTTTATAAGTTGATTTTTAAATAATTGCCGATTTTTAATCTATTTAAGATGGAAGTTCTTTCTTCCAATTTTTCCAAGTATTTTTCAATTCCATTACTATTTTAGGATTGGTACTTGCTTTATCATTTTTTTCAAAAGGATCATTTGCTATGTTATACAATTCGACCTTTTCAATTTTATCATTAAATAAAAGTTTCCAATCTCCCATTCTTACAGCACCTTCTGCCCAATGATTGCTATCTTCTTTTGGAAAACGCCATTCCCAAAACAATGGTTTTATTCTTTCTATTTTTTTATTTTCAAAAATTGATGCAATATTTTCTCCATCTATACTATAATTTACAGGAACTTCTATATTTGCTAATTTAGCAAAAGTGGGTAATAAATCTACTGTAGAAAGAACACTTGTGGAATCTACAACATTTTTATCTACATGATTTTTCCATTTTACAATCAAAGGAACCACAACTCCACCTTGAAAAACATCTACTTTTCTACCTTTTAAACCAGCTGTAGAACCAGCTTCTTTAGATGGGCCATAGTTTGCAGGACCATTATCACTAGTAAAAACAATTAAGGTATTCTCATCTAAACCAGCTTCTGTAAGGTATGTTAATAAACGACCAACATGATAATCTGCATCCTTTAAAACAGCATAATAGGTTTCTTTATTTGGTGATAATTCATTAAAAGGTTCCTTTTGTTCATCTGAAGGCCAAAGTGGTGTATGAGGATCTTTTAACCATAAATTTACAAAAATTGGCTGTTTTCCTTTGTTCCTTTTGATAAAATCAATAGTTTCATCAACCACAATTCTACTAGAACTTTGAACCCAAAGCGTGTCTTTGTCCATATATCTTGTTGTTGGCCATTTTTTATCGCCTTTCCAAGTGGGTCCATTACCATTCCAAACTCTAGTTTCATCATAACCATATTCTTTAGGTTCTGGTGCTGTAGGATCTCCATGAGGTTTTCCACCTCCACCCAAATGCCATTTACCAAAATGAGCTGTTTTATAACCAGCTTCTTGCATTAATTTTGGTAAATAAACTGGTAAAGAATCATTTAAATAATTTGGCATATTACGTCTTGTATTCACCTCATTTCCTGCAAAATGCGCATGAACGCTGTGTCTTGCTGGAAAATGACCTGTTAATACAGAAGATCTACTTGGAGAGCAAACACCACTTGTAACGTGAAATTGTGTATATCTTGTTCCCTCAGAAGCCATTTTATCTAAAAAAGGAGTTTGTACTTCTGTATTTCCATACACACCTAAATCTCCATAACCCCAATCATCTGCAAAAACAAAGATAATATTTGGCCTTGTTGTTTCTTTATTTGATGCAATTTCATTAGATGTTTCAGATTGTTTTTTAGAATAATTACAAGAAGAAAATATTAAAATTGCAACTAAAAAAGATGTGATAAGTTTGAATTGTTTTGTTATCATTTTAATTTTTAAAAGTTTCAGTTTTTTGTTGATTGCTTAATGCAAATGCTAATTCTTTTACTTTTTCAGGAAATTTACTGGCTAAATTAGTAGATTGCCCAATATCATCTTTAAGATTAAAAAGTTGTACGCTATCTTTTGCTTTTTCATAACGTTTACCTTCATCAAACCATTTTGGTATTCTTGTGTGATAACCATTTTTATTATTGATGTACAACCAATCACCTTTTCTAATTGCGTATTTTGATGTAAATGTATTTTGTACAAGTACATTTCTAACAGGTTTTTCAGTATTTGATAACCAAACATCAGAAAAATTATAACTATCATGCTTGAAATCTTTAGGCAACTTACTTTTTGTAATTAAAGTTAATGTTTTTAGTAAATCAATCTGACTAAATAGTTGATTATTTATTGCGCCTGCTTTAATTTTGTTTGACCATTTTACTAAAAAAGGAACATGATGTCCACCTTCATAAACATCTCTTTTTACACCTCTAAATGGTTTAGAACTATTGTGTTTGTAATTTTTAATGCGCTCGTAAGCATACTTTTCAGAGCCATTATCGGAAGTGAAAATAACAATCGTGTTTTCATCAGCATTAATCGCTTTTAGAGCTTGTAAAATTTGCCCAACTGCATCATCCGTTTGATATACCCAATCACCATAAGGGCCTGCTTTACTTTTTCCTCTAAACTCTTCATTCGGAATTATTGGTGCATGTGGAGAAGGAAATGCCATATATAAAAAGAAAGGTTTTTTTGCTTTTTCTTGATCTTTTATAAAGGTTACTGCAGAGCTTGTAACTGTGGGTAGAACTTTGTAAAAATCCCAATCTTTAACTGCTGGTCCTGGTCTTAATTCCCAATTACCTTCTAAGGCAAATTCTTCTTTGGGATGTTGTAGTGTTAATGTTGGTGCCTCTGTAACCCTGTCATTTTCTATCCAAGCATAAGGAGGAAAGTTAATAGTTCCATCGCCAAAATAAGAATCAAACCCAATAGATAAGGGGCCACCAGGAATTTTCTTGTTCCAATCATAAGCTTGTGATGGCCAAATTTGTAATTCCTTTTTTCTTCGTATTACTTTTTCTTTCTGAGTAAAATCTTTTTTTCTGATGGCTTCCCAGTCCCAACCTAAATGCCATTTACCAATTGCTGCTGTATGATAACCGTTTTCTTTAAGAACTTTAGGTAAAGTAACCTGATTTTCTTTAAATACAGTTGGCCCCATGGAATGTACTATATCATTAAAATCTCGCCAATGATATCTACCAGTCAAAAGTGCATATCTGCTTGGAGTACAAATACCAGAAGAACTGTGCGCATCTGTCATTAGCATACCTTCTTTTGCTAATTGATCTAAATTTGGAGTAGGAATTTTAGATTGTGGGTTTTGAATAGCTAAATCTCCATATCCCATATCATCAGCATAAAAAATGATAATATTTGGTTTGACTTCCTTATTTGTCGTTTGTTTTTTTTCTTGACAAGATGCTAAACTCATCAATAAAAATAAATATAATAGGGGACTTATTTTCATGATTTAAGGCTATTTTTTCCAATCGATTTTTGCTTTCTTATTTTCTAAATCTACCCAAACACTAGCGTATTCATAATCTCTGGTTAAAATCCAACCATTTGTTTGCATATCATTTAAAGGTTTTCCTAAGGGTTTATTAAATTCTGGATACCATGAAAGTGACCCCATACTTAATCGATAACCCCAGTTATAAATTAAATAAGAGTGTTTTTGAGCTCCTGCCAAAAAAGAAGCTAAAGCAAAATTCAAATGTTCTTTAGAAATTTTCTTTTTTACTTTTTCTGATTTAGCCATAAACTTTTTGTTTAACCAAGAATTTTCTGGCCAAGCCTTAAAAACTACAATTTTCCCAGTTTTACCCGCTTTTTCCATTTCTTGAATATCACTAAGCATACTTTCTTTAGTTCTGCTATTAAAATATCCAAAATGCTCAATCATTATAGCATCTGTATTTTCTGGAAAATCATTTCCAGTAATTCTAATAGGAGTTGATCTAATACCATTATAAACTATTAATTTATCGTCTCCTATTTTACATCGAGTCTCTTTAATTAAATCTTTTAATCCTTGTTGGATTGCATTATATTTTTCAACACCCCACAATCTTTTATTTCCAGGACTTGTTACTTGATTTAATGCATCAAAAAAGACACCATCAATATTTTTATTCTTTAAGTTCTTGTCTGCAATACTAGCCCACCACTTTCTAAGTTTTTTATTAGATAAATCGTAACGTTTAATTTTATCGCTTTTTAAATCTAGCTCTCCTTTTGCTGTTTTTAGCCACCAATCTGGATGTTTTTGATATTCATTATGAGCTTTATACATAGAATAATCTAAAAAAGCATTCCAATAAAAAACCACTTTCATGTCTTTATTAAACTTTTTTAATAC
>CAJQQH010000020.1 GCA_905480405.1 uncultured Polaribacter sp.
ACTTTATCTGAAAAATAATTACGCGCACAAATAAACTATAATAAACAAAATTTTTAAAAACAATTAAAATGGCAGATTTAAAAGATTTCGCAGAGCAATTAGTTAACTTAACAGTAAAAGAAGTTAATGAATTAGCTACTATTTTAAAAGATGAGTATGGTATTGAGCCAGCAGCAGCTGCAGTAGCAGTAGCAGGTCCAGCAGCAGGAGGAGACGATGCAGCAGAAGAGCAAACTGAATTCGACGTAATCTTAACAGCAGCAGGTGGTTCTAAACTTGCAGTAGTTAAATTAGTTAAAGAATTAACTGGTTTAGGATTAAAAGAAGCTAAAGGTATCGTTGATAGCGCACCAGCAGCAGTAAAAGAAGGAGTATCTAAAGATGAGGCTGAAGGTCTTAAAAAATCTTTAGAAGAAGCTGGAGCTGAGGTAGAACTTAAGTAAGGCTTTAATCCCGATTTCGATCTTTTCGAAGCGGGAAAACAAATTTAGGTTTAGGTACTAAAAACTAGTTTTTTAGTCCTAAACCATTTTGTGTATATATTAGTTCTTTATTTTATTCAGATTTTAATCAAAAACACATTCTCTTTTGGCAACGAAAAACACCACTGAAAGAATTAACTTCGCAACATCTCAATTAATAAAAGAATATCCAGATTTTTTGGATATTCAGGTAAAGTCTTTTCAAGACTTTTTCCAACTTCAAACGAAAGCAGAAGAAAGAGGTGAAGAAGGTTTATACAAAACCTTCATGGATAATTTTCCAATAACAGATACAAGAAATCAATTTGTACTAGAATTTTTAGACTACTTTGTAGATCCACCAAGATATTCAATTCAAGAATGTATTGAAAGAGGTCTTACTCACAGTGTGCCTTTAAAAGCGCGTCTAAAATTATACTGTACAGACCCAGAACATGAAGATTTTGAAACTATTGTTCAAGATGTTTATTTAGGGACTATTCCTTATATGACAAACTCTGGTACATTTGTAATTAACGGTGCAGAAAGAGTTGTAGTTTCTCAATTACACAGATCTCCAGGGGTTTTCTTTGGGCAATCTTTCCATGCAAATGGAACAAAACTATACTCTGCAAGAGTAATACCTTTTAAAGGGTCTTGGATAGAGTTTGCAACAGATATCAATCAAGTAATGTATGCTTATATTGATAGAAAGAAAAAATTACCAGTTACTACATTATTCAGAGCTATTGGTTTTGAAAGAGATAAAGATATCTTAGAAATTTTTGACTTAGCAGAAGAAATTAAGGTTTCTAAAGCAGGATTGAAAAAAGTATTAGGGCGTAAATTAGCAGCTAGAGTTTTAAAAACATGGCATGAAGATTTCGTTGATGAAGATACTGGAGAAGTTGTATCTATCGAAAGAAATGAAATTATTTTTGATCGAGATACAATTTTAGATAAAGAACATATTGATGAAATAATAGAAGCAGGTGCCAAAACTATCTTATTACACAAAGTAGATAATGATATGGCAGATTATGCAATTATTCATAACACATTACAAAAAGATCCTACAAATTCAGAAAAAGAAGCAGTAGAGCATATTTATAGACAATTACGTAATGCAGAACCGCCAGATGAGGAGACTGCAAGAGGTATTATAGATAAGTTATTCTTTTCTGAACAACGTTATAATTTAGGTGAAGTAGGTCGTTTTAGAATGAACACTAAACTTCAGTTAAATGAACCAATTGATCAAAAAGTATTAACAAAATTAGATATTATAACGATTATTAAATATTTAATAGAGTTAATCAACTCTAAAGCAGAAGTTGATGATATTGATCACTTATCTAACAGACGTGTAAGAACTGTTGGAGAGCAATTAGCAGGTCAGTTTGGTGTTGGTTTAGCACGTATGGCTAGAACAATTCGTGAACGTATGAATGTACGTGATAATGAGGTGTTTACACCTATCGATTTAATTAATGCAAAAACATTATCATCCGTAATTAACTCATTTTTTGGTACAAACCAGTTATCTCAATTTATGGATCAAACAAATCCATTAGCTGAGATTACACATAAGCGTCGTTTATCGGCACTTGGACCAGGTGGTTTATCAAGAGAAAGAGCAGGTTTTGAAGTGCGTGATGTTCACTATACCCACTATGGACGTTTATGCCCTATTGAAACTCCAGAGGGACCAAACATTGGTTTAATTTCTTCACTTGCAGTATTTGCAAAAGTGAATAACTTAGGATTTATTGAAACTCCATATAGAAAAGTAGATAGTGGTGTTGTTGGTAATGAAGAGCCAATTTACTTAAGTGCTGAAGAAGAAGAAGGAATGCGTTTTGCGCAATCTAATGTTGAAGTAGATGAAAAAGGTGCTTTTACAGCTGACAAGATAATTTCTAGAGAAGGTGGTGATTTCCCTGTTGTAACTCCGCAAGAAGTACAATATATGGATGTTGCTCCAAATCAAATTGCATCAATATCTGCATCTTTAATTCCTTTCTTGGAACATGATGATGCGAATAGAGCTTTGATGGGATCTAACATGATGCGTCAAGCAGTTCCATTA
>CAJQQH010000021.1 GCA_905480405.1 uncultured Polaribacter sp.
TCAGATAATCATAGTTTAAAGTCAATCTTTAACGAAACACATACCGATTGTTTTGGTTTAAAGGAACTTGATTTAAATGGAGAATGTACTTTAAAAGGAAATGATAGTTTTTATGTAGCCGTTGTTTATTCTGGTGAAGGAACTATTTTATGCAATGGAGAAGAATATAGTTTCGAACAGGGAGATGAAATTTTTCTATCAGCTGCAATCGATGAGGTTACCTTTAAATCTAAAATGGATTCGAAAATATTATTATGCTATCCGCCTAATTAAGATGAGGAAAATAATTTACATAGTGTTTCTTTTAGTCAATGTGTGTTTTGTTAACGCTCAAAAGTTTGTGTCTGATAATTTATCCGATGAACAAATTTTAGAATTAATAAATATGCATAGACCATCTAAAGGAGGAGAAATTCCATCTGATTTAAAATATAGATTAGGAGCAACGCATGTAAACGGGCAATATCATTTAACTGATGAGCCATTTATTATTGAAGGAGCTAAAAAAGTTCAAGAATTAGGTTATGGTATTTTAAAATTATGGTTTTATAAAGCAGATGGTCAAGCACATGGTTATAAATACAATTCGGAATGGAATTTAATCAAAACTATGAGCTTAAAAGAATTGGCTAATCATAAATATTATGAAGAGGTTTTTGAAATGCCTTTTAAAGTTTTTGCTTTAAATATTAAAGATGGTTTTGCAGGAGAATCAACGGAAAACCAAACTAAAAATTTAAAAAGAGTAGAAGATGAGTTTTATGATTTAACAGCTCATTTTCTAAATAAATACAAAGACAGAGAGGTCTCATTTATACTTTCTAATTGGGAAGGAGATTGGATGTTGCGTGGCGGTACAAGTGCAAAAAGCCAATGGAGAAAAGACTCTGTGTCTCCTAATTCTCCTGTGAGAGTAAAGAATATGATAGAATGGGTTAAGGCACGGCAAAAAGGAGTAAGTCGCGCTCGAATTGCTTTTAATGATTCAAAATGTAAAGTATACAATGCAGTTGAGGTCAATAAAGTTTATGATGGAATTATTCACAGTATGCCTTCAATCACTACGAGTGTATTGCCTCATGTAAAAGTAGATATGGTAGCATGGTCTGCATACGATGGTAAATCTAATGATGGTGTCAAAATGTATAAAGGTATAGATTATTTAAGACACTATATGAATCCAACACCATACATGAAGGATAAAAAAGTCGTGTTCATAGGTGAGATAAATGAACATGAAAATAGAAACAACAGAACCAAAACTTATGTGCAAGATTTTGTAGATGTCATAATGGGCGTGTATTTGGCGCAAGACATTCCATATATTTTTTATTGGGAACTGTATTCTAATGATACAAAAACAGGATCAAAACGACAAGACAAAGTTTTAAAAGCACAGGACCTTGCTGGTAATTGGCTAATTCGTCCAGATGGATCATTTGGTTGGGCACAAAAGTATTTTAATAACCTTTTAAAAAAAGCTAAAAATTAATTTTCAATATGAAAAAAAATATATTCTTATTTACACTTACACTAATATCGTTTAGTGCAATGTCACAATCGTTTACTTGGACAGTAGATGCAAACGGAATGTACAGAAATGGTACTCCTTTTTTTTTAAATGGACAATCTTGGGCAAAAGCTACACCTTTTACAGATGGTACTGGTACTTCAAATGAAATCTTAGTTAAAGAAAAGTTGTCAGAATTAAGCTCAATTGGTGTAAATACGTTACGAATTTATGGAAGTCCAGATGAGAGTAAATGGGGTAATTCTTTTTTTGAGAATTATGCCAATTTAATAACATGGATAGAGGAATGGAATGTTGATAATCCAGATGGAGGAGATCCTAATAAAGCAATGCATTATATGGTGCAAATATCGCCAGAAGATAATTTGTCGTCACTTTCAGATGATTTACCAACAAATGATGCTGCATCTTTCGCAAGAGCCATTAGTGATACATCTCATAAAGGAAGTGTTGCAAGTTTAATTACAACAATAAATGAAGCTGCGGGACCAAATGGGAGTCAGTATTTAATGGGTTATTTAATCTTTCACGAACTTAATGTATCATCAAAATATACTTCTTGGTATAATGCTGTTGGTGCACAAGGTATTGAAGATTTTATGAATCAAGTTGCAGATGCTATTCACACAACTTATGCACCTGGAAAATTGGTTTCTCATACTGGTGATGCAAAAGATTCGGGTAACGGAACTTCAGATAATTTATATCAAGAAATAGAAGATTTAGACTCTAATGCTGGTAATGTGTTTGAGAATTTTGACTTATTAGGATTCAATCTTTACATCTCTACTGATGCCATGCTTAAAGAAAATACATATTATGATAGAATAGTTAATCGTCGTGGCATAAGTGTGAACAGCAATCGTGGTTGGTATGTAGGTGAAACAGGAGCATCCTATGATAGAGATGCAAGTTCAAGTAGTGTTGCAGCTGCTAATTACGAGAATCATGAGGGAGGAGCCAATTTACAAATCATGTGGAAAAAAACGAAAGAACTAGGTAATCTAATTGGCTTCATGTTATTTACGGTTCAAGATAATGATACCGATTTAGCTATAAGTAGCGCCATAAAGCAACGTGGTCATTATGATTTTTACGGAGATAAGAAGTTCTTATATTATATATATAAAGATATTTTAATCGATGAGATATCTACAAACAATCGTTTCCATTCTACAGATGATCATGAAATTGGAGTAACAATAGTTGAAGGAGCAACAGATTATACAATTACGTTTCAATTTAACAATAAAACAACTTCAGATAAAGAATTTTTCTGGTCTATTCATGGCGATGCAGGCTCTGGAAGTCAGCGTTTTTCTAAATTAGAAGAGGAAGATTATTTGATTCTAAATGCAGGAGAACAATCTAGTTTTACAAAAACAGTGGTAAAACCTAGCAGTAATACTCTTTTTGCAATATCAGCTTCAGTAATAAAAGAGAAAACCCCTGATAATCAATATTTCTATGGTAGGGAACACCTTTTTAGTGATGCAATTAGTACGGTAGCTGGACTCAATTTAAATATAAATAATGCGCCTTTATCAGTTCAAGAATTTAGTACAATTCAACTTGAAAATTTAAAATATGGGTTGATAATAGTTACCGAAAATAATGGTTTTAGAACACCAGAAGGTTCTTGGGAAATCATTCTTTATTCATTGAAAGGGGCCGTAGTATTCAGAAAAAAATTATATAAATCACAAATATTAAATTGGAATGAATTGCTTCCAGGTATAAGTACGCATACTTTATTGGCTTATAAATTAAAACGAAATTAAACTAGCGAAATATTAAACCTAAATTATTAAATAATGAAAAATTATATTAAAATAAAAAAAGTAAGATTATTATTTACAAGAAATTTGATGTTCTTTTTTCTGCTGACAAGTGTCTTTCTAGTAATCTCTTGTGAAGATGATGATGCAGCTCAACCAGAAGCATCCTTTACTTTTACATCTGATGATAACAGAGTTGTTACAATCATAAATACATCAACAAATGCAGATAATTATTATTGGAGTTTTGGAGAAGTAGGTTCTGCTATTTCAGAAGAAGAAAACCCAACTTTTACATATGGATCAGATGGTACTTTTAAAATAGCTTTGAGTGCAGTTGGTTTAGGTGGTGTAGATCAAATAGTTCAAGATGTTACAGTTGAAGAAATTATACCTCCAGGTATTCCTGTTCCAAAGTATAAATTATTAACAAATAATTTAATTTCAAATTTTGAAAACTTAACCAACTTAAATGATGCAGATACATTTACTTGGGATTTTGGTGATGGTAATCAATCTAACGAAGCCAATCCAACTCATACATATACTGATGCAGGTAGGTATGAGGTTACATTTACAGCTGCGGGTCCATTAGGTTCTTCAGTATTAGTAGATAGTGTATTTGTTGCAACAGAACTTAAAATAAATAATGGAACCTGGGATGATGAACCAGTAAAAGATGATAATAGAACTGCTTGGAGAAATCAAGATCTTGAAAGAGCAGCTGATATATTTTATGGAGATTCAGACTTTTTTGCAAAAGCTACAAGCAGTAATAATCACACGGTTAATGGTAGCTATGCAGCAAACTTAACAACAAATAATACATCTTCTAAACCTAGACGTTGGTTATATCAAGATATTATAGTATCACCAAATTCTAGTTATACTATAACTTTTTGGGTCAAACATACTCTTGCCGTTGGTTCTGCTACTTATGTAAATATTTATGAAGATCATTTTGATCTACCAGAATTTATAGATGTACCAGAGAAAATAATTGCATCGCAAACTTATGATGATTCAACAGGAAGTTCAACTGGAGATTGGGTAGAGGAGTCTATAACTTTTGAAACAGGTAGTAGTAGCGAAATTGTATTTTTTATGACAAATGATATTACAGCCTCAGAACAATCCTATTATGATGACTTTACCATTGTAAAAAATTAACAAACAAATATATTCCTCTTTTTATGTATTTATCATTCAAAGAGGTTTTCATTAAATTAACTATAAATATTTTAAATCAATTATTATGAAAACAAAATTATTTTTCACATTATTATGCATTTCGATGATCTCTTTTGGACAAGAAAAATTACCATTTTATGATGGTTTTGATTATTCAGTCGCATATTCAACTGATACTCCTCCTGTAGCTTTAAATACTTTATTAGATTCAAATACTCAAACGGGACAAGGATCTTGGACAGAAAATGATTATGGAAGTACTAAAAACCCATTTTTGATTACTTCACCTTTTTCTAGTTATACAGGTTTACCAGCATTTACTGGAAATGCCATTGAAATTGTGGGAGGAACAAACGATCCTTTATTGTATTTTGAAGAAGTTTCAGAAGATGATGGAGTCAATTTATATGCATCTTTTATGATTAAAGTCACAAATATATCTGATGCAGTATCAGACACAGCTAAAGATTATTTTATTGCATTGTCTACAAGTGGTACTGGAGGCTATGGTGCAGCACTTTATTTTTCAAGAATTAGTGGAACAAATACATATAATCTTGGTATTAATGAGAGTAATACTTCAGGTGAAGCAGTAATTTATTCTGATACAGCTTTTACAGCTGGTGTAGATGAAATATTTGTAGTAATAAAATATGAATTTAATAAAACAGGAAATTCAGTAGCACATTTATTCATTAATCCAACTATTAGTGGAACAACCGAACCTAGTGCTACTATAAATACGCTCTCTTTAGCTTTAGACGACGAAGCTAATAAATCATCATTTACTGCTTTGAAAATAAATGCAAATTCGAATGCCAAAACGCCAAATATCGCTATTGATGAAGTTAGAATAGGTACTTCTTGGGTAGATGTAACCTCAGAGCCTTCTACAGCAAGTATAAATCAAAATGAAATAGTTAATTTTAATATATACCCTAATCCAGCAAAAAATTATATAAATATTGATTCAAAAAACGAAAAAATCCTATCTGTTGATATAATTAATATTCTAGGAAAAACAGTAATATCTAAAAAAGATTTTAATAGCAATACAATAGATATAAGAAACTTAAGCAAAGGAGTTTATTTTTTAAAGATGCAAAATAAAAAAAATAATATAGTTACAAAACGTTTGATTATTGATTAATTATATTATTTTAGTATACCCTTGATATGTTTTAAATAACATTTCAAGGGTTTATTTGATTATAAATAGCAGTTATACTTCTATTTCATTTTTGTAAATAATGATTAAAATTCAGTAGTCTTTATTCAGGTAGAGTCAGAACGATATCCAACGCATAACTGGAAGGAGTGAAAGGTATGGTCGCAAGCTATTAAATGAGATAAAATGTTTCTTAGATAAAGAGCCGCATTAATTTATTATAATCAATGAATTTTAAGAATATTCGGTTATTCAGATAGATATCGTAAATCAGTACATTTTAGACTAAAATTAGAAGTCTAAATCGGTGTTGTTTTTTAAATAAAACTTTGTAAAACATTGATTTTCATATATAATATAAGGAGATTCAGAAGCCTCTTTCTCCGCAAAACCTCACAATTTTATTGTGAGTTTTTTTTTTATTCAATATTTTTTTGCAAATAACTCAGCTTACAAACTGAATCTCTTATTCATAAACTCTTATTCTTTTTAGTAATTATCGATTGTTATATTTGTAACTATGTTTAAAATAAAAGCAATACTTATAGATGATGAGCAAAGTGCGAGAAATGTGCTATCTAATTTGTTAGAAAGAACATCTTCTAATTTAGAAGTTATGGCAACTTGTAGTAACTTAGAAGAAGGGGTTAAACAAATTAAAAAACTAAAACCAAATGTTGTTTTTTTAGACGTACAGATGCCTAATTATGCAGGTTATGAAATTGTAAATTTCTTTGATAACATAGATTTCGAAATTATTTTCGTAACAGCTTATGACCATTACGCAATTAAGGCTTTTGAATTAAATGCAATTGATTATTTAGTAAAACCAATAGATAGAAGAAAATTGGCATTAACGTTAACTAAGTTAGAAAACAAATTAAAAAAAGAGGTTGCTTTAATTGATTATCAAATATTATTAAAATCAATTAAAAATAAGGATTATAAAAAGATAATAATACCAGAGTTAGGTAATAGGAGAATTTTAAATATTGATGATATTGTTGCACTCGAAGCTGATGGTGCTTACAGTAAAATACATTTAATTGATAATAAAATTATTACAACCAGTAAGAATTTAAAATATTTTGAAGATGTTTTACCTAGAGATATTTCTTTTTTTCGTTCTCATAGAGCGTGGATTATTAATTTGGCTTACATATCTTTTTTTAATAAAACAGAATTAACGATTACCTTAGCTAAAGAAAATAAGCTTAAAGCAAAAATATCTAGAGCTAGAATAGAAGACTTTGAGCAAGTAATTAAATAATAATATTAAATCTACTCATTGGTCAAAAAAATAACATTATTAATTTTGTTTTTTACTGTTTGCTTTATTCGGGCGCAAGAGCCAGTATTTGTTCATTTTTCTGAAAAAAATGGTTTACCAGATAAAGAGTTTTATGACCTTATTGAGGATAGTAAAGGTTTTATTTGGCTAGGTGGAGATAAAGGATTTTTTAGGTATGATGGCAAAATTTATAAAAAATATACGAACGAATTACAACGAAGTTCTTCTGTTTTTAATTTACAGGAAGATAATTTAGGACGTATTTGGTGTAATAATATTTCTGGTCAGTTTTTTTATCTACAAGAAGATAAATTGGAACTATTTGTTGATTTTAGTAAAGAACTAAAAGGACAATTAGCTGATTTTATTATAAAAGATAATTATTTATGGATAATTGGACAGTATAAATTATATAAAATAAATTTAAAATCTAAAATTGTTGAATTTAGCTTTTCATCTCCTAGATTAATATTTGGTAAGCCATTTAAGTTTGAAAATGAAATATATATAGGTAATATAGAATCTATTTTTAAAATAAATTCACGAAACGAATTTAAAATTTCAACAAATATAAACTTACCTTCTTTAGGTAAGAATGGAAAAAAAATACTTTTATACAAGCTAATTATATTTAAAATTGGTTCAAATTTATTTTTTAGACAAAGAAGGGATGGTATAAATAAGTATTTTAAATTTAAATTATCAGAAACTAAAATAAATATCGAAAATGATTTTAAAGAATTAAATAATGAACGTATTTATGATCAATATGAAAAGGAAAATGAAGTTTGGTTTGCAACAGCTTCCGGTGTTTGGGTTTATGAGTTAATAAATGAATCTTTTAAATTAAAAAAACGCTTTTTAAAAAATAGAAGTATAACAAAAATTGTTAAAGATTCCGATAATAATTATTGGTTTACGACTTTAAATAATGGAATTTATGTTGTACCTAATATAAATATAGAAAGTATTAATATTTCAGGAGATAATAAAAATATATCTAGTTTAGATCGCATTAATAGCAATTCATTAATTTTTGGAAATACTAAAGGTAATTTAGGCTTTTATGATGTAACTAAAAATAAAGTGAATATTATAAAATTACCAACAAACGATCGTGTTTCTGCTATAAAATATCAAGCTATCAACAATATTATTTATATAAGTAAAGATTTTAATAGTTATATTATAGATAAACAAACATTAAAGTTTACACATCATGAAGTTAAATATTTCACTACAGCTAAAAGTTTAACTTTATTAGATGATAATAAATTATTATGTACAACTAATAATGGGGTTACTATATTAAATATAGGTGGGGATAACAAGAAGTTATTTGATTTTTTTCAAAAAGGTAAAAGAACATATGCCTCTTTTTACGACAAAACAAGAAAATCTGTTTTTATTGCATATGTAGATAATTTAATACGCTATGATAGTTTGTGGAAATCTAAACGTATTTTATACAAAAGCAAACCTATTTATGGTAAATCGATTACCAAAACTGCAAATGGTATTCTATGGGTTTCAACTTTTAAGGATGGAGTTTACGGGATTAAAAATGATATTGTAATAGAACATTTTACTGCCCATAATGGTTTAACATCTAATAATATAGGTACTATTAAGGCAGATGAAAATCAATTATGGATTTCATTAGAAAATAGTATACAATTATTAGACGTTAATACTAAAAAAATAGAAACATTAACAAAAAGAGATGGTGTAGTTTCTTATGACATTACTGGTATTGAAATACTTAAAAATAAAGTTTATTTTTCTTCTAATGAGGGTTTGTTTTCTATAAATAAAGATGAGCCATTTAAAACTCAAAATCCAAATATTTATTTTAACAAAGTAGAAATTAATGAAAAGGATACTTTAATAACTTCTAATTATGATTTAAAATATAATCAAAATGCTATAAAAATTGGCTTTAATGTAAATGGTTATTTATATAATGCAAAAAACAGGTATAAGTATCGATTAAAAGGATTTAAAGATGAATGGCTAACAACAGATGTTCTTGTTAATTCGGTAAAATATAACAGCTTACCAGCAGGTGAATATACTTTTCAAGTTCAACCTATTTTGGGTAAAGAAGCATATGAAAATAAAATTAAATCTATTGTATTTAAAATAAACAAACCATTTTGGAAAGCTTGGTGGTTTGTTTTAATAGGTTTTATTTTACTTTTTGGAAGTACCATTTTGTATTTTAATAGAAAAATAAAAATTGAAGAGAAAAATAGAATTGCAGAATTAGAAAAAATATCTTTAGAGAAAGAGTTAATAGCTATTAACTTAACAGCACTTCGTTCTCAAATGAACCCTCATTTTATTTTTAATGCTCTAAATTCTATACAAGATTTAATTTTAAAAGAAGATACAGAAGCTTCTTACGATTATATTGTAATGTTTTCAGAATTGGTAAGAAATACTTTAAATTATTCTAACCAAGATTTTATTTCTATAGAAAAAGAATTAAGTTTTTTAAAAGTGTATTTACAGTTAGAGAAGCTTCGTTTTGGAGATATGTTTAATTATTCCATTCAATTTGATGAAAAAGAATATTTAGAAGTTCCTTCTTTAATTATTCAACCGTTTATAGAAAATGCTTTAGTACATGGTTTAATGCATAGAAGTGGTAAAAAAGAATTGCATATTGTTTTGAGTTTAAAAGAACGTGTTTTGCAATGTACTATTAGAGATAATGGAGTTGGAAGAAAAAAAGCAGATGAAATTAGAAACCGCCAAGGTAATCATCACGAATCTTTTGCTTTACGTGCTATTAAAAAACGTTTAGAAATTTTTAAAAAGCAGTATTCTGAAAATATAGGGTATGAAATTGAAGATTTATATGAAAATGAAATTGCTAAAGGAACGAAAGTGACTTTAATGATGCCTTTTAAAAAACGTTTTTGAAAGCTATTTAGTTTTTATTTTATTAATTATTTAGAGAAATATAATTTACTTATTTAATAAAATAATATTTCACTTTATATAAATTATCTATCCACAAAGCGAATTTGTAATTCATAAAGTGTTTTGTTATTGGATGTTTCTGCTCTTGTATTTTTGAGCTTTAATCTTTAAACACAAAAATGAAAAAATTAATTCTTCTGGCTATAATTTTTGGATCAACTTTAACAATAGCACAAAATAACTTATTTAAGAATATTTCTACTACAGATCAATATCAACTATATAAACAAGCATATGATAAAAATAATGATGGATTATATGAAATATCAGGCAAAGGGTATGTAGTTAAATTCGAGACAAAATATTTGTCTACTGGAGAAGGATATATTATTAAGTCCTTTATTCAAAATGAAGGAGATAAAAAAGGTAAAGTGCATGAGTTAATGAATGCTGCTACTTCTCGTGACTATACATGTAATGGCTATCCATTCGAATCAATGATGAAGAGTAGATACTCAAAAACAGGATTTGTATCTATAGGTAACTATATATTTAAGATTACTGGTGTCTCTAAAAACGGAACCTCTTTTTCTAATATTGATGATGTATACATAAAAGTAGACCTTTCTTCTACAAAAAAGGCAGAAGCAGAAAAGATGCCCAAAAAGAAAAAGAAAAAATTGTCTTTTTTTAAGCAATTAAAAGCTTTAAAAAATAAAGCTAAATCCAATTCCCGTAATTTTGGACCTGAACACAAAGTATTGGAAGGTGAAAATTTAGATAAATTAATTACAGATTATCTTGTTGTTATGAAGTCTAAGCAAGATGGTAGAACTACAAAGCAAAAGCAAAGCGATAAAAATATTATAAATGCTAAAAAGAATGAAGAACAAAAAATTAAGCAATATAATGATTCCGTTAGAGCAACTCCAGAACATCAAGATTTACAGAGAAGAATAAAACGAAATGAAGCAAATTACCAAGCTGCAAAAGCTCAAAATTCTGTAACACTTCGTAATAAAGGGAGTAGAACTATTTATGTGGGTACTAGTGGTAGTGCTAATAAAGGTACAGAAATAAGATCAGGTGCTACTGCATCTTGGAACTGTGATCAAGATGCATACATAATGATTGAAACAATTAAAGGAAGTACTTATTCTTATAGATCCTCAAAAACAAAAGTATATACTGCTAATTCTGGTTGTGGTAATACTGTTAATGTAAGATAATATTAAGGTTAACTTTTCTTTACTTTTTGAAGTCGCATTAACTGTTTTCATTAATAAAGCTAATTAGCAATTTATAAAGTTTTTTTTTAAATATTACTCCTGTATTATTAAAATAAAATATTAAAAAAATGAAAAAAATAATTTTAGTAACTTTAATTTTTATAACAAAATTTTCAGTAGCGCAAGACTCTTTAATAGGTAAAATAAAAATTACAAATCAAATGTGTTGTGTAAAAACAATTACAATTAATAATAGAACAGGTAAAGATGTTTATGTTTATAGAGTAGGTTTTAGAAAAGCAAGCCTTATAAAGAGTAATAATTTATTAAAAGTAGATAGTTCTTTTAATTATGCTTATACTTTTGATTCAAATTTAAATGGTAGAGGAATTAGATGCTATAATATTGATTCTAATAAAACTACTATTTTTATAGAGTAATTGTAAAAATAACAAAAGGTAAAAGGCTATTTAATTTATTTGGGTAGCTTTTTTTTAGTCTTTTGTTTTTGATGTTAATCGATTCACAAAGCCAAATTAATATTCATAAAACGCTTTGTATTAAAACCTTTATAATATGTTTTTTTGTATCAAACTTTAAACAAAAATATGTTAAAGAAAATTCTTTTTTTACTTTTTACAATTGTCTTTATTGGGGAAATGTCTGCTCAAAAATGTGATTATACAGTTAATAGTTGGTATTGGAAGTTTGATGGTGAAGATGTAGGTAATTTAAGAAATGTAACGATACATGATCCTACTGTTGCTGCAAATTATCCTTTAAGTAATATTGGTAACAATCCGCCTCTTGCTATAAAAGGAGGAGATGTAATATGTTTAGATGCCGCTGTTTCTTTTCGATTTTTAACTTGGGTTAATATTACTGGAGAAAAAGAGAATCCTGTAATTATTAAAAACATAAATGGTCAGGTGAAAATTAGATCTGTAGAAGTTGATGGTTTTTCTGCGTCTTATGCTTGGAAGTTTAAAAACTCTAAATACTTTAAATTATTAGGTAATGGAGATTCTGCTTACAAATACGGATTTAAAGTTACCACTCATAAAAATTCTTATATACAAATGATTGATAAGACTACCGATTTTGAAATTGCATACGTAGAAGTTGCTGGCGATTATGCAAACGGAATGCATGCTACAAATTCTGGTTTTGCTGGTATCATGGCAAAGTCGCAACCAATTTGTTGGGACGATGAAAATGGAGGTAGTACAGATGCTGTTAATTTTGAAATGAAAAATGTATCTATACATGATAATTATATTCATGATGTTGCAGGAGAAGGAATGTACGTTGGTTATGGAAGAGTTCAAGGAGTACAACTTAATGCGAGTAATGGAGATAAATGTTCTAGAATTAATTATCCACATCATGTAAGTAATTTATTTATATATAATAATATTGTTGAGAATGTTGGTTGGGACGGAATTCAAGTAAAAAATGCTCATAAGAATGCTCAAGTATATAATAACGTAATTAAAAATTATGCAACTTTAGGTATTGGACCTCATGATGAAGGTTTATTTGTAGGTGATGGTTCTGAAGCTGTTATTCATGGTAATTGGATAGAAAAAGGAAATACACAATCTAACGGGATGCAAATAAATGCTTATGGAAATACAAAAATATACAATAATGTAGTTTTAGGAGCTGGTTATAATGGACTTTATCTTAATAATCAATCTGAATCTTTTGCAAAAAAAGATGGGAAGATTGAAATTTATAATAATACTGTTGAAGGAGGAACTGGTTCTGCTATTATAACTCATACAGCACAAGAAGTTATCATTAAAAACAATATAGGTTTTGGGTATGAAGCGTATCATGGAGTTAGAAAACCAACGGTAGGTATAGCTTCTTCTAATATTGAAGAAAAGTTGACTGAAGATGTGAATTTTGAAAATTATGCTAATAATGATATTAGAATAAAGTCTGAGGATAGTTCTATTAATAACGGCGAGAACCATGATTTTGATGCATACGACTTTACAGGAAGTATACGAGATACAAGTATAGATATTGGAGCTTTAGAGTATGGTTCTGTAGTAGATAATGTTGCCATAAATGTTGCTATTACAAATCCCTCAACAAATACTTATACAATTTCAGATGAACAAGATATACTTATAAATGCATCGTTAACAGATGCTAATAATAAAGTAAAACTAATTGAATATGAATTAAACAACAGTGTTATTGGCACAAGTTATACTCCAAATAAATTAGAGCATACTATTGGATATCAGTATTTAATACAAGGTACTAATACCTTAAATATTAAAGTTACTTTATATGGTGGTATTTCTTTTTATTCAGGTGCTATTACTATTCAAAATAACTCAGTATTATCTGTTGAATCTGAGAATTTATTAGAAAATCGATTCCATTATTATTACAATTCAAACAATAAAGAGTTAGTTTTAAATAGATTAGACGATACAGAAATTACAGCGGTAGAAATTTATGATTTATTAGGTAAAAAAACACAGAATTGGAAAAGCAAACAAGTTAGTAAGAACACAACTCGTTTAACTGTTAATCATTTATCAAAAGGGGTTTACGTTGTAAGAATTATAACAGATAAAGGTGTTTTATCAAAAAAAATATTAATGTAATAACGTTGATAAGTTCAATTTTTAAGAAGAATTAAGTTTTGCATAAAACTAAAATATATGTTTAAAAGGAGAGAGTAGGAGTGTACTTATTATATATAGTAATATTACAATAAGTGGTTAATTAGTTTTGTTTGAAAGCTCGGTGTAAAAACTGAGCTTTTTTTTGTGCAATTTACTTATGTTTTATTTAGGTATTTACTTTTACAAACTCAAATTGCTATTCGTAAAATGATTTGTTTATAAGTAGAAGTTCGGTTCTATGTTTGCAGTAAAAAAAATGAAAAACCAATTACTTTATTTACCCATTATTTGTTATGAGTAATTTCAATGAAAACCAACTAACCGATAAATTGGTTACGTACAAATTAACGGATGCTTCTAATTTACTAAAACAGTTTTAATTCTTTTAAAAAAAACCTGATTTTATCATATTTAACAAAGTTCTTTATTAATCTAGTATAGCTTGTGTTTTATAAAAAAAAATAACTGCAAAAGAGAATCTCAAAGAGTTGAATATAATGCGAAAAAAAAGATTATTAAAATGGTCGTTTTTTGACTCAAATGATTTATGAAATGACTCAAATGGTGAGTTTATGAATGAGGTAAATAGTTGTTTGTTACTAATTTTGAAAAGTATTAGCAATTAAAAATTAACTAGAGTTTAGAATTCGAAAAAAGAACAATTAGTCTTTACACTTTTACTATTTCTCATAAGAGTGTATTATAGAAATTTTTAAATATCAATAATAAAATAAAATAAAATAAAATGAAAAAAAAAATAACCTTATTAATGCTTTTTATAGCGGTGTCCATAAATGCTCAAACTTGGACCAATGTTGGAAATGCGGGCTTTTCTGCTGGAGATGGGATTTCTTCAAAAATGGTCTTGGACAGTAATAATGTTCCTTATGTCGCTTATTCTGATGGTGGAAACGGAAATAAAACGACTGTAATGAAGTTTGATGGCACTAATTGGGTCGCAGTTGGAAATGTAGGTTTCTCAGCAGGAGCTGCTTACGGTCAAGTTTTGGTATTAGACAGTAATAATGTTCCTTATGTAACATATAGGGATGATGCAAATGGAAGTAAAACTACGGTTATGAAATTTGATGGTACTAACTGGATTACAGTTGGAAATACAGGTTTTTCTGCAGGAACAACGTATTATCAAAGTATGGTGTTAGACAGTAATAATAATCCTTATGTAGCATATAAAGACGTTTCAAATGGAAATAAAGCAACGGTTATGAAATTTGATGGTACTAATTGGGTTGTTGTTGGAAATGTGGGTTTTTCTACAGGAACAGCAGATCACATAAGTATGGCGTTAGATAGCAACAATGTTCCTTATGTAGGATATAATTATGGTTCAATCGGATCTGGAGTTATGAAATTTAATGGTAGTAATTGGGTTTTTGTAGGGGGTTTCAACTTTACAGGCGGAATAGCGCATAATCATAGTTTGATAATCGATAGTAATGATATTCCTTATATAGGATATAAGGATTTTACTAATTCAGCTAAAACTACCGTTAGGAAATTTGATGGTACTAATTGGGTTACTGTAGGTTCTGCTGGTTTATCTGCTGGTGTTGCAAATTTTCAAAATTTAGCGTTAGACAGTAATAACCTTCCTTATATAGCATATAGAGATGATCAAAATGGAAGTAAAACTACGGTTATGAAGTTTGATGGAGCTAATTGGGTTACTGTAGGTTCCGCAGGTTTTTCTTCTGGGGTTGCAGAATTTCAAACTTTAGTATTAGATAGTTACAATGTTCCTTATATAGGATATAGAGATTTCTCAAATGGAAATAAAATTACAGTTAAGAAGTTTAACCCAATTCAACGTACATTAACAATTACTGCACCTGCAAACGGATCAGTAGTAGCTAATACGGCTCCCGTTAATGGAACGTATAATGATGGAACAGCACTAGAGTTAACAGCAACACCAACTTCTGGGTATTTATTTGCAGGTTGGTCTGGAGACGCAAGTGGTACTTCAAATCCGTTAAGTTTAACAATGGATGCTGATAAAACAGTTACAGCCACTTTTACTTTAATTCCAACAACTACTTGGACAGGTGGTGCTGGAGGTGCATGGGACATCGCTGGTAATTGGACAAACGGAGTACCAACTAACACAACAAATGCTATTATACCAACTAATAATAACAATTCTCCAAACCCTGTAGTTTCTACGGCAACTGCAATTGTTAATAATCTAGAAATTCAATCATCAAGACCTTTTACCATAAACTCAGGATCAGCATTAACTATAGAAGGTAATTTAACACAGAGTGGAACTATTATTGTTAATTCAAGTGCTACTGCAAACGGTTCTTTAATATTAAAAGGAACAACTTCTGGTTTTGTAACTTACAATAGACATACCAAAACTTCTGACTGGCATTTAATGTCTTCGCCTGTTTTAAGTGAAAGTATTAGTAGATTTTCAGGTAGTGGAGGATATTCAACAAATGGTAATAATCATGGAATAGCTACTTATGATAACACTAATGTTTCACCTTCTTCACGTTACGTTTATTATACAACAGCTGCAGGAATAAATAACATTGCAAGCGCAGGACATTTTATAGCGGGAAAAGGATATTCTATTAAAACAGATAATGCTACTATTTTTCCGTTTACAGGGTATGTAAATGCAAGTGATGTTTCAGTCGCTATTACAGATGGTAGTGCAACAGGTAATAAATGGAACTTAGTTGGAAATCCGTTTACGTCAAGTATTAATGGAAATACAAATGCAGATGCAGTTAATAATTTTTTAACTGTAAATGCATCAGAGCTAGATCCTGTTAGAGTTGCAATGTATGTTTGGAATGGTACTTCGTATGATATTATAAATCAAGCAACTGCAGGTAGCCAACATATTGCAGTAGCTCAAGGATTTTTTGTTGAGTCTAAAAATGGTGGAGGAACAATACAGTTAACAAAAGCAATGCAAAGTCATCAAACAGGAGATAACTTTCAAAGAACTTCAAATACAGTTCCGTCAATTAGTTTAATGATTTCTAATGGTAAATCAAAGAAAAGTACAGGTATAAAATATTATAAAACAGCTACTATTGGTTTAGATCCTGGTTATGATGCTGGTGTTTTCTCTGGCGAAGAGCAAGCCTTTAATGTGTTTACACAATTGCTTTCTAATGATACTACTGTTGGTTTTGGTATCCAATCTTTACCAACCAATAATTATGAAGCAATGGTAATACCTTTGGGTGTAAATGCAGTTGAAAATACAACACTTTCATTTACAGCAGCTATAGAAAATTTACCATCAGGTATTAATGTGTATTTAGAGGATAAAGTAGAAAATACATTTACGCTTTTAGATACTGCACAAGCAAATTATACAGCTACAGTTACTAGTGCTGTAAACGGATTTGGTCGTTTTTACTTGCACACAACTTCTAGTGTTTTAAGTGTTGATACTAACA
>CAJQQH010000022.1 GCA_905480405.1 uncultured Polaribacter sp.
ACTTTTAATAACACCAGACTTAACATACACCCATTGGCAATCATCTTTAGAAGTAACTGCTTTTTTAATCTTTGTTACATTGTGTGTTAAATACCAGCCATCTTTTAACGTTTTTTCTTGCGATAACATTGAAAGAGGTAAAAATAATAATATTAATAATAGATTTTTCATAATAAATTAGTTTAAGTTCAACTTAAAAACATCAATAACTATGCCAAAAAAATGTTAAAATCCTACTTCTAATTCTCTTGCAAACTCTATCAATAATTCTTGTATAATGTTTTGCAAAAAAAGAATATAATTCATTTTTTGCAGTGCTATTTTTTTCATCTAGATACATGATTCATTTACAAATAGTAGATATGTGCTTTGGTAAACTACATGGCATTCCTTGTGTTATTCGAATTTAAAACATCCATAAAAACTTAATTTGCATGAATAAGCAAATATATTTATTTTGGACTATTATTTGTTAGACTACTAATTATGATTTTTATTTCTAAACTTATGGTTCCAAAAAGTTTTGTTGGAATTACAATTTTTCCTTTTATTATATTAAAAAAAGAGGGTTTAAAGCAAGACAAAATACTTATTAATCATGAAAAAATTCAACAAAAATTATTACTATTATTATTTTATATTATTTACAGTTTAGAATGGCTTATTAAACTTTTAATTTATAAAAATGGTTATCTTACTTATAAAAATCTAAGTTTTGAACGTGAAGCTTATCAAAATAAAAACAACTTATCTTATTTAAAAAATAGAAAAACTTGGAGTTTTATAAATTGTTTTTAATTAATTAAAAGAATAACTATATTTTTTTAAGAATTCCGTAAATTTACAGTCTAAAAACAAACATTTATTACGAATGACACAAGATACACCTTATAAACCTGAACACAAAGTACGTATTGTAACTGCAGCTGCTCTTTTTGATGGGCATGATGCTGCCATAAACATTATGCGTAGAATTATTCAATCTACAGGAGTTGAAGTTATTCATTTAGGGCATGATAGATCTGTGGAAGAAGTAGTTAATTGTGCAATTCAAGAAGATGTAAATGCTATTGCAATTACTTCTTACCAAGGAGGGCACAATGAGTATTTTAAATATATGTATGATTTGTTAAAGGAGAAAAATGCAACACACATCAAAATATTTGGTGGTGGAGGTGGTGTAATTCTTCCAGAAGAAATTAAGGATTTAATGGATTACGGAATTACACGTATTTATTCTCCAGATGATGGTCGTGAACTTGGCTTACAAGGAATGATTAATGATTTGGTACAAAAATCTGATTTTGCAATTGGTGATGTTCTAAATGATGAAGTAAATAATTTATCAGAAAAAAATATTGGAAATATTGCACGAGTAATTTCTTCTGCGGAAAACTTTCCTGAAGTTGCAAAAAACGCTTTGGCTAAAATTCATGAAAAAAATAAAACCTCAAAAACTCCGGTTTTAGGAATTACAGGAACAGGTGGTTCTGGTAAATCTAGTTTAGTTGATGAATTAGTTCGTAGATTTTTAATTGATTTTCCAGAAAAAACGATTGGTTTGATCTCTGTAGATCCATCAAAAAGGAAAACTGGTGGCGCGTTATTAGGAGATAGAATTCGTATGAACTCTATTAATAATGAGCGTGTTTATATGCGTTCTTTAGCAACACGTCAATCTAATTTAGCCTTATCTAAATATGTAAACGAAGCTGTGCAAGTTTTAAAAGCTGCTGAATTTGATTTAATTATTTTAGAAACTTCTGGTATCGGGCAATCGGATACAGAAATTATAGAACACTCAGATACTTCTTTATATGTAATGACTCCTGAATTTGGTGCAGCAACGCAATTAGAGAAGATTGATATGTTGGATTTTGCTGATTTAGTTGCCATCAATAAATTTGATAAAAGAGGTGCTTTAGATGCAGTTAGAGATGTGAAAAAGCAATACATGCGTAACAATAATTTATGGCATATTCATATGGATGACATGCCTGTTTACGGTACAATTGCATCTCAATTTAACGATCCAGGAATGAATACTTTATACAAAAGTATTATGGATAAATTGGTTGAAAAAACTGATGTGGATTTAAAAACTAAAATGGAAATTACCAAAGAAATGTCTGAAAAGATATTTGTAATTCCTCCAAAAAGAGTTCGTTATTTATCAGAAATAGCAGAAAGCAATAGAGCATATGACGAAAAAACTGATAAGCAAGTTATTGTTGCTCAAAAATTATATGGAATTCATCAAACAATTGAATCGATTACAAATTCTACAGTAGAAATTCTAAAAACTGGATTAAATGAAGATCAAATCTTAGCACAAATTCAAGATGATGAAAAAGGTTTCGCTAAACTTTTATTAGCACAATTCGATAAAATAAAATTAAATTTAGATCCACATAATTGGGAAATAATTTTAAACTGGAACGATAAAGTTGCTAAATATAAAAACCCTATTTACACTTTTAAAGTTCGTGATAAAGAGATTAATATAGAAACTCATTCAGAATCGCTTTCACATTCTCAAATACCAAAAGTAGCTTTACCAAAATACAAAGCTTGGGGAGATTTATTACGTTGGAATTTACAAGAAAATGTTCCGGGAGAATTCCCATTTGCATCCGGATTGTATCCGTTTAAA
Organism: uncultured Polaribacter sp.; assembly: GCA_905480405.1. Lineage (GTDB taxonomy): Bacteria > Bacteroidota > Bacteroidia > Flavobacteriales > Flavobacteriaceae > Polaribacter. The sequence goes on from CAJQQH010000022.1 coordinate 2,654, forward strand.
AGAACCGGTGAAGATCCTACAAGAATGTTTGCAGGTGAAGGTGGGCCAGAAAGAACAAACAGACGTTTTCATTATGTAAGTTTAGGAATGGATGCAAAACGTTTATCAACGGCTTTTGATTCGGTTACTTTATATGGAAATGACCCTGGAGAAAGACCAGATATTTATGGTAAAATTGGAAACGCAGGAGTGTCTATTTGTTGTTTAGACGATGCTAAAAAATTATATTCTGGTTTCGATTTAAGTCATGCTATGACCTCGGTTTCTATGACTATTAATGGTCCAGCCCCAATGTTGTTAGGTTTCTTTATGAATGCTGCCATTGATCAAAATTGTGAGAAATACATTAAAGAAAACAAGTTAGAAAAAACTATTGAAGCAAAGTTTAAAGAAATTTACGATTCAAAAGGTTTAGAAAGACCAATATATCAAGGACATTTACCTGAAGGAAATAACGGTTTAGGATTAATGTTGTTAGGATTAACTGGAGATTTAGTTTTACCATCAGAAATTTATCAGCAAATAAAAACAACCACTTTAGCACAAGTTAGAGGAACCGTACAAGCGGATATTCTAAAAGAAGATCAGGCTCAAAATACTTGTATTTTTTCTACAGAATTTGCGTTGCGTTTAATGGGCGATGTTCAAGAATATTTTATAGAAAAACAAGTAAGAAACTTCTACTCTGTTTCTATTTCTGGTTATCATATTGCAGAAGCTGGTGCAAATCCTATTACACAATTGGCGTTAACTTTATCTAACGGTTTTACCTATGTAGAGTATTATTTATCAAGAGGAATGGATATTAATAAATTCGGACCGAATTTATCTTTCTTTTTCTCAAACGGAATTGACCCAGAATATTCAGTAATTGGTAGAGTTGCGCGTAAAATTTGGGCAAAAGCCATGAAAATTAAATACGGTGCAAATTCTAGAGCACAAATGTTAAAGTATCATATTCAGACTTCTGGTCGTTCTTTACACGCTCAGGAAATTGATTTTAATGATATTAGAACTACATTACAAGCTTTATACGCAATTAACGATAACTGTAATTCTTTACATACAAACGCTTATGACGAAGCCATAACAACACCAACAGAAGAATCTGTACGTAGAGCAATGGCAATTCAGTTAATCATCAACAAAGAGTTAGGTTTAACTAAAAACGAAAACCCGATTCAGGGTTCATTTATTATTGAAGAATTAACCGATTTGGTAGAAGAAGCTGTCTTAACAGAGTTTGACAGAATTACAGAACGTGGTGGTGTTTTAGGTGCGATGGAAACTATGTATCAACGTTCTAAAATACAAGAAGAAAGTTTATATTATGAAACTTTAAAACACAATGGAGAATTCCCTATTATTGGTGTAAATACATTCTTAAGTTCTAAAGGTTCTCCTACGGTTCAACCCGCAGAAGTAATAAGAGCAACTGAAGAAGAAAAACAGTTTCAAATTGAAACAAAAGATTTGCTAAATAAAGCCAATGAAGGAAAAGTTAAAGAACAGCTAGCCATTTTACAAGAAGCAGCAATACAGAATGAAAACTTATTTGATAAATTAATGGAAGCAACAAAATTCTGTTCTTTGGGGCAAATTACTGACGCTTTATTTGAAGTTGGTGGGCAGTATAGAAGGAATATGTAGAAGATAATACCTTTAAATAATTTAAAAACCCACTCAAAATGAGTGGGTTTTGTATTTTTAAGAATAATCTTTTTTTAATAAGTTTTCTTCTTTTTTCATTCTTAAATTATTCTCTTTACTAGCTTTTCTTCCTTTTAAAAAGAAAAGGATAAATAGAATCATTACAATTCCTAAATAGATTGAAAAACCTCCAATTTTGCTACTCAAAGTTTCAACTAAATCTTTATAATCTATCAAATTATAAATTTTAATAATTCTTAATGCAAAACCAATATTTAACAGATAAAATCCGATTTTAAAAAGCTTATTTGTAGCCATTGCAATTTCTACTTTCTGATGAAAAATATCTAACATAAAAATTTTGCTGTTTTTAAATAAATGTTGAGACACCAAAGTTGTAAGGCCTATGGCAATTGGTAAATAAATAATGTACGCAATTAATTCTAGTGAAGTGTTCATAATTACTGATTTTAATATTAAACTATAATTCCTTAGTCATTTTTCCTAAGTTGATTTTCTCTCCTTTTGTAAATTTAATTTCCCTTATCATACTCATATCTTGCCATAAATACTGGCTACCTTTTAATCTTTTGGTTTGCCTTATTCTTCTTTGAAATGCTCTATACTCCTTTTCTGTTGCTTCTCTTTTCACTCCCAACTTACCATATAACTTTACAGCAGGATATTCAGAAAAACTCATTTTAAATAAAGATTTAAACCAAAACCATTTATTACTATTTACTGCTAAAACACAGATTTTTTTATTCACTTTAGAGTTTGTATTTAGTTTTGTTGCATACTTTTCAAAATAAAAACCAGTTAAATTATCATTCAAAAACAAAGAGCCAATTGGCGTAATTGTTGGTTGATTATCTTCATTTACAGATGCAATAGAAACATGCATATTAGAACCGATAGATTTACTAAAGTGAGCTCTAATTTTATTCCAATTTTCTTCTAAATTAATTTTCATTTGATTGATTTTTAATATGTTTATGAATTAAATACACAGTATAAATATTGATAAAATGAAGTAAAGCAATTACCAATAAAATAAAACTTAACCTGCTACAGATTTCTAATAAAACTTCAACATAACTATTAATTTCTTTCATAGAATGCAAACTCCAAATTGCCAAACCAAGATTTAATAAATAGTAAGCTATTCTTAATAATTTATTGATTCCGTTTCCAAAATTAAGATCATCTGGAAAGTAATCTAAAATGTAACTTTTTCCGTTTTTGTAACAGAAGTCACCAACATAAATTACAATTGTACTAGATAATAAAATATAGAATATGTAGGTAAATTGATTCATAATTCATTTTTTATAGATTCTAAAATATATGTCCAAAAAATTGAAAGTAATATCGGTACAGAAACTAGAAGAATCATTAAAGGTATGTTTTGACCATTTCCTTTATAATTACTAAATATAATATACCCAATAAGAAAATAAAGTACTACACTACTTATGTAAATTAAAAATTCTTTTTTCCTTTTCAATTTATATCTTTTTAAAAATATAAGTGAAATTAAAAATGAGACTAATTGATAAGCACCTAGTACAAAAGCAATGTACAATGCATAAACAAAGGTTTCATTTTTCATAATGGAAATCAATAAAACTAATATAAAAGGCAGCATTATTAATCTATTAATCCAGTTTGTAATTTTAATAGCGTTTTCCATAGTTTCAGAAATTATTGAAAGTTTGTAATCAAATTTTTTTACTTTTTTATTGCTTTGGTAAAATTAGATAACAACCAATGCTCATCAGCTTTTATAGCTTTATCTAAAATATTATTTACAGTATTTGTAACCTTAGACAAATCACCTAGTACTTGTTTAAATTGTTGTGCGTCTTCAGAATTATCATCAACTTGCTGTAATTCTTCTAATACTTTTAAAACAGGCTCAATTTCTCTTTTCTTTCGCTCTTTGGTTATTTGCTTAAACAATTCCCAAATATCTTTATCTGCCACAAAAAACTCTTTACGCTCTCCTACTACAAATTCTTTATTTACAATTCCCCAATCAATTAATGCTCTTACATTCATATTTACATTTCCTCTAGAAATTTGTAAAGTTTCCATGATATCTTCAGCAGAAAGTGGTTTTGTAGAAACTAATAACAACGCATGTACTTGCGCCATTGTTTTATTAATTCCCCAAGAGGTTGCCAGACTTCCCCAAGTATGAATGTATTTTAATTTTGCGCTATCTAATTTCATAAATCAAATATACAACATCTTTTTAAACTTTCAATAATTATTGAAAATAAAATAATTTATTATAATTATAAGATGTATTACCTTCCAATCAAAATTAAATAGACATGAAATTATTAGGCATAGGCTCTAGAATTGAGCATTCAGAATTTGGTTTAGGAGTTGTAACCAATGTTACGAGTAAGCATTATTGGGTTACTTTTATAAAAAATGGATTAGAAACTATAGATATCGATAGCGAATTTAAAATAATAGAAGCTGTAGAAGACGAGGTAGATACTATCAGTTTTTACGATGTTGAAAAATCTTTAAAAAATCTATTGCAGAAATGGTCTGATATTACAGAGATTTCTCCTATTGCAGATCGTTGGAAAAAAGGAACACTAATTATGCGTCCAGCAGATTCTAATTTAGCTGATAAAGAAATACCAATTGATACATTTTTTCACAAAATTGTAATGGTTAGAGACAAAATTAGAGTAATGGAGCAAAAAATAAATTCTAGTAAAACATTAGAAGATCAAGATAAAATTGATTTACAACAATACATTACTAGAATTTATGGAAGTTTAACCACTTTTAATGTTTTGTTTAAAGTAAAATCAGATCAATTTGTAGGTTCAAGAACTAAATAATGCATCTTTTTGTAGAGAATTTTGTCTCTTTTTAAAACAAGATGAACAATCTAGATTTAAAAGCAGCATTTTATAACCAATTAAAAATAGGAAAACAGGCTTTAAAACTAAAAAAGTTTGAAACTGCTTTTTATCATTTAGAAAATGCTCATATATTAGGACAAAGGCATTTAATTAGACATACAATTACCCATTATTGGATGCTTATTTTGGGTTTAAAGTCGAAAAACAGCAAAGAAATTATTGGTCAGGTTATACGAATTATAGCTTCATTTTTATTTACAATAATTTGGGTTCCTAAAGGAAATACAGGTGGTACAAATGTTTCTCTCAACAAAAAAATGCCAATTAGAAAAGAATTGAAAAAATATTTTTAATATTATGCATCTATTTAAAAGTTTTAATGTCTATTAAATGAACATTAAAACGAATATTATGAAATATAAAAACACGTGTGCATGTAATTGTGAAGGTTGTAAAACAGGAGAATGTAAAAACTGTACTTGCGAAAGTTGTACTTGCAACAACTGTAACTGTTAATTAATTGTCATTGAGAATTAAGAAGTAATCTTTATTTTAAACTAAAAATACTTCTTAATTCGCAATGAAATAAATATATAATATGACGACAAAACAAGTTTGGACTTCTTATTCTGAAGATTTAAAACGATTTATCATCAGTAAAGTAAAAGATATTATTGTTGCAGATGATATTTTACAGGATACTTTCATTAAAATTCATACCAAGCTACACACTTTAAAAGACATCACTAAATTAAAAGCTTGGTGCTTTACTGTTGCCAGAAATTCTATTTTAGATTATTGGAATTCTACAAATCAAACTTTTGAGATTGCTAATTTTCAATCAGAAACCGAAATAACAGAAAACTTACATACAGAAAAAGATTGTTTACGTGGTATCTTAAAAAACTTACCTAAAAAATATAGAGATCCTTTATTTTTATCAGATATAAAAGGATTAAAACAGCAAGAAGTTGCAAATCAATTAAAGCAAAATCTACCAACTACAAAATCTCAAATTCAAAGAGCAAGAAAATTAATTGCCCAAGGTTTTATGGATTGTTGTGGATTTGTACTTAATAAAGAAGGTAATTTAGTTGGTGAAATTAAAGAAAAAGAAGATTGTAAAGTTTGTAAATAATTTAAATACACAATAAGTAAGTTTACCTTAAAGTTTATTATTTTTGATAAAAAAATGCAGATCTACAAAAAGGATTTTACTTTTAATATTGAAGATGTTGATGATTTAAAAAGAAAAGTACAAGTGTATTTTCAGTTTTATGGATTCCAAATTTCAGAAATTAAAACTAATCAAATTACATTTATTAAAAAATCATCCTTATTTACTGGTTGGAGTTTTAACCCTTTAAATTGGCAATCGAAAGTACTAGTTAAGTACGTTAACAATGCACTTAAATTAAGTTACTTTAATGAAGGAAATAACCAATTAACTCCGTTCGCTTTTGAAAATCTATTTATCTCTTTTTTTAATTATTTAGATTTATACCTTAATACATCAATTGATTTTAAAGAAAAAAATAAATTTGAAATTAAGAAAGCAAAAAAGAAAACACTTTCTCTGTTATTAATTATTATCTTTTGTATCCTTACTTTTAGCCTATTATTAAATATTTGTTTTCAAAATTTAGACATCCCTTATTTTTCTAATTTTGGAATTATTATTGTTGCATATCTTACTTTAAAATTTATAAATCAATATTGGATTAATAAAGTCGTTTAGTTTTAATAAAAATACTACTACGTTTATTAAAATCAGATTAAAACCAATAAGTAATTTTTAATATTTTAATTTTAAGATGAACCTTAAAAAAAATCAACTTAAATATTGATTGATAACCTACTTTTTAAACTTTAATACGATAATATATTTTTAGGAGTAACTTGTAAAAATGTGATTACAAAATGGATAAATTAGGTTATGAAAGAGCAAAAAGGTAAGTTAATTAGTAAAGAGTTAAACGAATTTTATAACAAAGACTCAGTAAAAAGCAAGATTTGAAAAAGGAATAAGGATTTTTGATTTTTGATTCTAAACCTATAAAAGATCTTATACTACAGCATATTTCTATACTAAATAGTACAATTATTGTTGTTGCGGTCGGAACTGGTAAATATTCTGAATGAGAGATCCCTTAAAAGCGTACCAAAAAATATAGAGATCCGTTGTTTTTATCAGACATCAAAGGATTAAAACAACAAGAAGTTGTTACTCAATTAAAACAACGTTTATCTACTACAAAATCACAAATTCAATGTGTAAGAAAATTAATAACTCAAGGTTTTATGGATTGCTGTGGTTTTGTGTTAAATAAAAATGGCAATTTGGTTGGCGAAATTCAAGAAAAAAAAGATTGCAAAATTTGTAATTAATACAAATATTTATTCCCAAGTATTTTTTATTTATCTTAGTTGAAAATCTAAATTTAACCAAAATGAGCACACTTAAAAAAGAGGATATTAGTCAAGAAGTATTTGATTTATATGATGATTATGCACACAACAAAATGGACAGAAAAGAGTTTCTTCAAAAGCTTTCATTATTTGCAGTTGGCGCTATCACTTTACCCGCTTTACTAAGTTTTATCTCTCCAAATTATATAGATTCAATTCTTGTTCCTGCTAATGATCCTAGATTAAAATCGGAGTTTATAAATTATAATTCTCCAAAAGGAGGAGGAATTATAAAAGGATTATTCTCTATACCAAAAGAAACTAAAAAGAAATTGCCAGGTATTATTGTTGTCCACGAAAACCGTGGTTTAAACCCATATATAGAAGATGTTGGTAGAAGAGCTGCCATAGAAGGTTTTGTAACATTAGCTCCAGATGCATTGTCTCCTTTAGGTGGTTATCCAGGAAATGATGATGAAGGAAGAACTATGCAAAAAAAACGTGACAAAAATGAAATGTTAGAAGATTTTATTGCAGCTTATAATTATCTAAAAAATCATAAAGATTGTTCTGGAAAAATTGGTGTTGTTGGTTTTTGTTTTGGCGGATGGATTTCAAATATGATGGCTGTAAAAGTACCTGATTTAGGTGCTGCTGTACCTTATTATGGAAGACAACCTAATGATAAAGATGCTGAAAAAGTAAAAGCGCCTTTATTACTACAATATGGTGAATTAGATAAAAGAGTAAATGCTGGTTGGCCAGCTTTTGAAAAAATTTTAAAAGCAAATAGCATAAAACATACAGCACATTTTTACCCAAATGTAAACCACGGATTTCATAATAATACTACTCCTCGTTTTGACAAAGAAGCTGCAGATTTATCTTGGGAAAGAACTATTGCTTTTTTCAACAAACATTTAAGAAGTTAATTTATAAATTTGTTATTACAGAGAAAGAATTAATCTTAGATAATTAAAAGGTTAATTCTAATATCAAATTCATAAAATGAAAAACAAAACACTAATTAGTAAAGAATTAAACGATTTTTACAACAAAGCTTCAGAAGAAACCAGACTTGAAAAAGGAATGGGAATTTTTGAATTTGAACGTATTAAAGACCTAATACAACAACATATTTCTAAACCAAATAGCACCATAATTGATGTTGGTGGCGGAACAGGAAAATATTCTGAATGGTTAGCAAAAAATAACCATACCGTACATTTAGTAGAACCTGTTTTAAAGCATATAAAGCTTGCCGAAAAAAGAGCGAAAAAACTCAAAAAACCATTTTCTGTTGCTATTGGTGAAGCTAAAAAACTACCTTTTAAAAATGATTCTGCAGATTTAGTGATTTTACATGGTCCATTATACCATTTACAAAAAAGAGAAGATAGAATTAAAGCTATTTTAGAAGCTAAAAGAGTACTTAAAAAGGATGGAATTATCTTAGGTTTCGCTATTAACGCAACTGCTTCTACAGTTGTTGGTTTAATGAATGGAATGATACATGCCAATTCGTTTTTCGAGATGTGTAAAAATGAATTAACAACAGGAGTTCATGATGCTCCAAAAGATTTTCCTTTCTTACTAGCAGATGCTTTTTATCATAAACCAGAAGGCTTAAAAGCCGAATTTTTAGAACAAAACCTCAACTTTTTAAATCTTTTTGCGGTTGAAGGAATGATTTGGTTAGACAATGAGTATTTTGCTAATATGTTAGATAAGAAAAAATCGAAGACATTAAAAGCACTACAAATGCTTACTCAAAACGATGAATATTTATTACCTTTTAGTCCTCATATGATGATTGCTGTTAAAAAATAGTGGAAAAATTAGAAAACAAAGATAATTATTGGAATGTTTGCCAAAACTGTAAAGGTAATGGCAAAAAAAGAAGGAGTGTTCGAAAAAAAATAAGATTAGATTATCAAAAAGCATTAGATATTTTTGATAATTCAAATGGTAAAGAAACTGCACCAATTAAACCTATTGGGCTTTTACAAACTTGTACTAATTGTAAAGGAACAGGATTAATTAAATCAAACAATAAGCCCAAAGTAAACAAAGAAAAACACCCACACGTTGCAATTATTGGTGGCGGAATTGGTGGCGTTGCATTAGCCGTAGCTTGTTTACATCGTGGAATACCTTTTACACTTTATGAACGAGACGATAGCTTTAACCAAAGATCTCAAGGATACGGATTAACTTTACAACAAGCTAGTAAAGCAATGGCGAGTTTAGGAATTCTATCTTTAGATAAAGGTTTAATTTCTACTAAACACATAGTTCATACAACCGATGGAAAAATTATAGGGGAATGGGGAATTCGAAAATGGGGAAGGTCAAATGAAAAAACATCTCCCAAACGAACCAACATTCATATTGCTCGTCAATCTTTACGCTTAGAATTACTTGAGCAACTTGGTGACAAAAACTCTGTAAAATGGGGACATCAACTAATCGGTTTTAATGAAACTGACAGCAAAAATGTTGCATTAAAATTTAAAGTGAATGATAAAATAATAAATGAAGAAGCCAATCTTGTTGTTGGAGCAGATGGAATTAGAAGTACTGTAAGAAAACTACTAATTGGTGATAATATTACTCCTTTACGATATTTAGGTTGCATTGTTATTTTAGGAATTTGCCCTTTAGAAAATTTAAAAGAAATTAAAAGTTCCTTATTAGATTCAGCTACTGTTTTTCAAACTGCAAATGGTACTGAAAGAATTTATATGATGCCTTATGATAATAACAATATTATGTGGCAGCTTAGTTTTCCTTTACTAGAGAAAGAAGCAAGAGAACTAAACATTAAAGGGCCAAAAGCTCTTAAGAAAGAAGCATGCAAAAGAACTCAATGGCATACTCCTATTCCGCAAATTATGGCAGCCACAAACGAAGCTCAAATTTCTGGTTATCCTGTTTATGATAGAGCATTACTAAAATCGAATTTATTAAAAAAAGGAAAAAAAGTTACGCTTATTGGTGATGCAGCGCATCCAATGAGTCCTTTTAAAGGACAAGGTGCAAATCAAGCATTGTTAGACGCATTGTCTTTAGCTAGAGAAATTGCAAAAGGGTCTAAATGGCAAGAAATCGAAATAAGAGAAAGTGTTTTAAATGCTTTTGAGTCAGAAATGTTAGAACGTAGTGCTACAAAAGTAAAAAGTTCGGCAGATGCTGTTAAATTATTACATTCTAAAAATGTACTTGATAAAGGTGATGCTCCTAGAGGAAAATCTCGACAATAAAAAGAATCTCATAGTTTAAAAAACAACTATTTTTGTTTTATGAAAAAAAAAGTTGCTATTATTGGTGGCGGACCTTCGGCTTTATTTTTGGCTTCATTTTTAGACGTCAATAAATTTGAAATCACCATATACGAAAAGAATAAAACTTCTGGACGTAAATTTCTAGTGGCAGGAAAAGGCGGTTTTAACTTAACACATTCTGAACCGGTTGAGCAACTTGTAAAACGCTATACTCCAAATGATTTTCTAGAGGATGCCATAACAGATTTTACAAATATCGGTTTTAGAAATTGGCTAGAAAAAATTGGCATTCAAACGTATATTGGAAGTAGTAAAAGAGTGTATCCTAAAGAAGGAATTAAACCTATTCAAGTTTTAAATGCAATCTTAAAAGTTCTAAAAGAAAAAGGAATTACTATTAAATACAACCATATTTTTTCTGATTGGGACAAACACGATAATCCTATTATAAACGATAAACCAATACAAACAGATTTTACAGTATTTTCTTTAGGTGGAGGAAGTTGGAAAATTACAGGTTCTGATGGAAATTGGCTCAATACTTTTTCTAAAAAAGGAATTAAAACAAAAGCATTTCAAGCATCTAATTGCGCTTATAAAGTTGATTGGGAAGCTAACTTTATCAAAAAAAACGAAGGAATTCCTTTAAAAAATATTGCTATTTATTGTGGTAGTAACATTCAAAAAGGAGAAGCGGTTATTACAAAATTTGGATTAGAAGGAAATGCAATTTATGGCTTAAGTCCACAAATTAGAGAAGAATTAAAAACAACTTCTAAAGCAATAATTTTTATCGATTTTAAACCTTCGTTAACTTTAGAAAAAGTGCGTTCTAAAATTATTTCATCCATCTATAAAAACACAACTCAAATTTTAAAAAAAGAATTAAAGTTAAGTGCTACTCAAATCGATTTACTAAAAACATATGTATCTAAAGAATCTTATTTAGATATTGAATTATTATCAGAAAAAATAAAAAAATTTCCACTAGAAATTCTAGATACTGCAACTATAGATGAATCTATTTCTACAGTTGGTGGAATTGATAGAAACGCTATTTTTAAAAATTTTGAACTTAAAAAAATACCAAATCAATTTTGTATTGGCGAAATGCTAGATTGGGATGCTCCTACCGGCGGATATTTATTACAAGCTTGCGTTAGTATTGGTGTTTACCTAGCAAAAAACTTAAACAGAACAACACTTTAATTATCTTTTTGTTTTTAACAATCAATATTTTAATATACCCAAAAGTAGTTATTTTTAAAATAAAATATATTTTTTATATTTATTTTTTTTTTATAATACAACTTAGATTACATCAATGAAAAAAATCTTATCATTAGTTATTTTCTTATTCTTAAGTTCAAGTTTATTTAGTCAATACGGTATTGATTATGAAGAATTCGGCAAAATAATACTGCCAAAAAGCCTTAGACTTGAAACAAAAATTATTAAAGAAATAACTGAAGAAAATAATAAAGAAAATGAAGTTAAAGAGCTCTTAAATCTAAACAGCAAAATAAAGAGGTTAACAACTAACTATAAAGGAGATAAAATTAATACTGAATGTAGAACTTATTATAAAAGTTATGATTTTTATTTGAAATTATTTAAAAAAACTGAAGATGGACTTAAAGATGATAAACGAGAAATAGCTAGGGCAACTACTAATTATGGAAAAAAACTATATACTACTAGATATAACTATGGCGTAAAACACCTTAATGAGTATAGAGATGAAGTAAATTATTATGCTAAAAAAATTAATAGCTGTAATGATAAAGCGGATCGTAAGAGAAAGTTACTAGTAAATGAATTGATAGAAAAATCTAAAGGATATGCTGAATATTATCTTAGTGAAAGTAATTTAAGAAAGTTAACTCCAAAAGTATCATCAACAACATACAATATAGAAGATGATGATTTAATGCATTGGAATACTGGTACAATAGATGATTTAATTAATAAAGCTAAAAATAGTAAAACTATTGCTTTTGCTTTTATCTGTAATCCTGAAAAAGAAATTTGCCAAGAAACTTATAATGATGTTTTTAAAGCCTCTTCTTCAGAAGTTAATTCATGGTCTAGGTCTGATGGCTATAAAATTGCTGATCTACACAATAAAAATTTTATTTCAGGAAAATTTTATTCGAAAAATGTTTTATCTTTTATGAATGAAAATAATATTACTCATTATCCTACATTTATTTGGTTCTCAAAAGATGGTAGCATAATCCAGAAAGAAACTGGAGTAGATACCGATGTTTATAATATTTCTAAAAAACTAGTAGACAATCAATTCTCTGAAATAACCAATTTTGAAGAAAATTTGAAGAAAAAAGGTTGCAAAGATATATTCTGTGAGTATAAAGAAATTCACCGTGTTTTTATAAAAACACCAAATTCTAGAAGAAATAATAAGCTTTTTGATATCATTAAATATAATCCAGGAAGTTTAAATAGTCCTGAATTGCAATGGTTGTTGAATCATTCTGATTTTGAGGAACTTTCTTCTGATGAAAAAATGAGTACGTTTTATAGTGCATTAGAATTTTCTTATATGAAAGAAACGGAAGATTATGAACTAACTGACGCTTTTAATTCTTACGCAACTGATGAAAAAATAAAACCTTTAGGCAAGTACGCAAAAACTTTTAGAGAGTACTTAATAAAAGATGAGGAAGGTTTAGGCTTTAAAACAACAACAACTTCAGATAAATATCCTGTTTATAAAAAATATGATAACGGTAACTATAAATATAAAGGCTTTAGAACAAAAAGATTAAAGTTTCCAATTGGAAAATGGGTTAAATATTATGAATCTGGAGCTATAAAAGAAGAATATGAATTAGATGAAGACTCTAGACACATTGGAAAATATAATACATATTATGAAAACGGTAAAATATTTGAAGTTTGTGAAGACATTAAAGAACCTAAATATGAAAAGTGTATCCAATATCATAAAAACGGCAAGATTAGAGCAGAAGGAAAAAGAAATTTTTGGGATAATGAACTAAATGATAAATGGAAACATTATTACGATTCTGGAGAACTACAAAGTGTAGGTTACTACAAAGCTTCTTTAAAAGTAGGGTTATGGATTGAATATCACAAAAATGGCAATGTAAAAGCTAAAGGAAACTACACTACTTATGTTGGAGGCACAAAAAACGATAAGTGGGAATATTATAATGAAAATGGTAAAAAAAACAGAATAGAAGAGCACAATTATCAAAATAAAACATACAAGAGAACTCACTTATATCCTAACAGAACCGTTAGATACATTTACATATATGAAAATGATAAACTTTCGAGAATTAGAGAAAGTTACAGTCCAGACGGAAAGCAAACTTTAGTAAATGGCACTGGAATTTATAAAGTATATAACCAAGACACCAATAAACTAGAGCATACTTCAGAAATGAAAAATGGGATAAGAAATGGTATTGCAAATTGGTACTACAAAAACGGTCAACTAAAACTAAGTGTACTTTATAAATATAGTGAAAAAGGAGATTTTGGTGGTTTACGTTGGGAAGTTTTATCTATGTTTGACATAGATGGAAACTCTTTAGAGAAAGGTACTTTAAAAGATGGAAATGGTACTTGGAAAACCTATGATAAAAATGGAAAACTAGAATCTATTAAAAGCTATACTAACGGAATAGAAAACCCTAAATAATATTAATTATAAAAATGGGGTTAGATTATACTGATGGCTGTGTTAACTATAGAGATGTTGGAGAATTCATCAACTTAATTTATAATAAAAAATATTTAGCAAAAGGTATAATAACAAGAGGTGGCAGTATTGATTTTGTTAAAAACCTTAATGAAATTGGCAACGCTAAATCAATAATCAATTTAAGAAATAGAGCAGATTTTAATAGTTTTGATGTTGATTATTATCATTTTCCGATGTCTAATAAAATTGAAAAGTATGATACTAGTCAAGTAGAAGTAAAAAAATGGTTAAACAAAATTATAAGACTATTTGAAAATTCTGATTTAAAGTATCCTGTATTAATCCATTGTTTATCTGGAAAAGACAGAACTGGCATTGTTATTTCTGCACTACTTTTAATTTTAAAAATTGACATAAAAACCATAAAAGAAGAATATCTATTAAGCGATGGAGATGTAAAAACTGCATGGATAGAACTTGCAATAAATGGCATGATGGATATTGACACTTACTTTAATCAAATTGATTTAAAAAAAGTAAGAGAAAACTTAATGAAAATCTATCTAAAATAACATTTAAGAGAAGTTAGTTCTAAAAAAGATAAATTACCTTCTCCTTTTCTTAGAAGAACTTCTACTCACCTTCTTCTTTCTTCTGTTAAAAGGAACAGCATCATCAAACGTATTTTTAGTTTCTTGAGCTTTTTTGTTCTTTTTCCAAGAATTAGAATCTGGTAACAAAACTTTTAGTAAATCTTGTCTTCCTACTTTATTTAATGTATTACGAATCCAATCTTTGTTTTCTTTTTTATACCAAAAGAAAAATTTATGTTGATCTTCTCTCTCCTTTTTAGTCTTTGGAGTTTTTGTAGGTTTTAATGTATAAGGATGATAACCAGAGTAATAAATTACCGTTGCAACCGTCATTGGAGTTGGCGTAAAACCTTGTACTTGCTCTAATTGAAAGCCCATATCTTTAGTTTCCGCAGCTAAATTTGCCATATCTTCTACTTCACTTGCTGGATGACTAGAAATAAAGTAAGGAATCAATTGAAGATTTAATCTTTTCTTCACATTTATTCTATCAAAACGCTCTTTAAACATGTGAAAATATTTAAAAGACGGTTTACGCATCAACTTTAAAACAGGGTCAGAAGTATGTTCAGGCGCCACTTTTAATCGACCAGAAACGTGCTTCGTCATTACCTCCTCTGTATACGCATCTAGCTCTTTTGGATCTGCGTTTTTATTAAATTCTGGAACTAACATATCATGTCTAATTCCACTTCCAATAAAAGATTTTTTAATCTTCGGATGTTTATCAACTGCTTGATATAACTCTGTTAAAGGTTTATGAGAAGTATCTAAATTAGAACAAATTACTGGAGATATACAACTAGGTGCAACACATTTATCACAGATAGATTGTACTTTTCCTTTCATCTGATACATATTTGCAGAAGGCCCGCCAATATCAGATAAATAGCCTTTAAAGTCTGGCATATTTGCCACTTTATCTATTTCTTTTAAAACAGATTCTTGGCTTCTACTTGCTATAAATTTTCCTTGATGTGCAGAAATTGTACAAAAACTACAACCACCAAAACATCCTCTATGAATATTTATAGAAAATTTTATCATTTCAAACGCAGGTATCGGTCCACGTTTATCATATTTTGGATGTGGTAAACGTGTAAAAGGTAAATCGAATGAACCATCAATTTCCTTTTCTGTCATTGTAGGATAAGGAGGATTTATCACAAGCGTTTTTCCTTCTACTTCTTGTAAAATTCTTCTCGCTTTTAACTTATTCGATTCTTGCTCTATTACTTTAAAGTTTGACGCAAATGTTTTTTTATCAGCTAAACAAGCTTTGTGAGAATTGATTGTTACATCTTCCCAATCATTAACAACTGGTAAATTCTCTTTCTTTTGATCAATAAATACTGCAGTTTGTTTAATATTTTTTAAACTAGAAAAAGGCACTCCTTTTTGCAATAATTCTACAATTTCTCGCAAAGGCTGTTCTCCCATTCCATATACCAACATATCTGCGTTAGAAGTTTCTAAAATAGAAGGCAATAACTTATCAGACCAATAATCATAATGAGTTACACGTCTTAAAGAAGCTTCGATACCACCAATTAAAACAGGAACATCTGGAAACTTTTCTTTTAATATCTTAGAGTACACAGAAGTAGCATAATCGGGTCTAAACCCCTTATCTCCATTAGGCGTATAAGCATCTTTATCACGTCTTTTTTTACTTGCAGTATAATTAGAAACCATTGGGTCCATACAACCACCGGTTGCACCAAAAAATAAACGAGGCTTTCCTAATTTTTCGAAATCTTGCAAGTTATCATTTACACTTGGTTGTGGTACAATAGCAACTCGTAAACCATAACTCTCTAAAATACGCCCAATTACTGCAGGTCCAAAAGAAGGGTGATCTACATAAGCGTCTCCGCTAAATAAAATAACATCTAACTCTTCCCAACCACGAATTTTAACTTCTTTGTTTGTAGTTGGTAACCAATCGGTTAATTGATGTTTTTTAGTTTCTTGCATAGTTTGCAAATTTACAAGAATTTTAATTTACATAATGGTATTGATTCAGTTTAAATTTTAAAGTTTTTTTTTCCAATACATTTTATAAAAATATAATAGTTAAAATATATTAACAAACAAAAACAACAAGATTCAATTCTTCATATTTAGTCTATTTAAATAAAAATATCTAAAATCGATAAAATGTTTATCACTTTATCCAATTATCTACATCATTGTAAAATATTATTTTTTTTACTATATTTGGTAAACCAATCTGGTGAACCAATAATATTTATTATGAAAAAAAAATACCTCAACTTAAAATTAGTATCTAAAAGCACAAAAAAAGTAAGTCTACTACTTCTATTGTTTTTATCAATAACCATTAACTCTCAAACATATACAGATTCTGACGATTTAAAAAATGATGTAAATGCAACAACTAATGGTGGAACGTTTATTGTAAAAAACGGAACATATAACGACTTTGAAGCTTCTTTTGAAAACATGGCGACAGAAGCAAATCCCATTATCATAAAAGCAGAAACAGTTGGTGGTGTTACTCTTACTGGAGAATCTCATTTTGTTTTTAAAAAATCTTCATATATAACGTTAGAAGGTTTTGTAATTGATGGCACTGGAGATGATACACTTATTAAATTAGAAGGTTGTAATAACATAAGAATTTCTAGAAACGTCTTTGAATTAGAAACTACAGAGTCTATAAAATGGGTTTATATTGGTGGTGTTTGGGATGATAACACCTACCCTTTTACATACCCTAGTCATAATAATCGAATAGACCATAATATATTTCAGAACAAAAACACTCCTGGTCATTATATAACAGTTGATGGTACAACAGATTCTAATGACAATGCATATCAATCTCAATACGATAGAATAGATCATAATTATTTTAAAAATAATAGCCCTAGAGCTGTAAACGAACAAGAATCTATAAGAATTGGCTGGAGCGAAATGTCTGCTTCTAGTGGTTATACAATTGTTGAACATAATTTATTTGAGGATTGTGATGGAGATCCAGAAATTGTTTCTGTAAAATCTAGTGATAATACAATAAGACATAATACTTTTTTAAAGAGTTACGGAACTTTATCATTAAGACACGGAAATAGAAACCGTGTTGAAGGGAATTACTTTTTTGGTGGAGATAAAGCAATTGGTACTTCACCTGATGGAGCAACACTATATACTGGTGGGATTAGAATATACGGTAAAGATCATGTAATTATCAATAATTATATGCAAGGTTTAAATGGTACAAAATGGGATGCACCAATTACACTTACTTTAGGAGATGCAGAAGAAGGAAATACTAACTTAACAAAGCACTTTAGAGCAGACAATGTTTTAATTGCATATAATACTTTGGTTGATAATAGCCACGGAATAGAAATTGGATTTGGAAACAATGGTAATTATGGTAAAGATTTAAAAGAAATTACAATTGCAAACAATTTAATTACTGGATCTGAAAACTCTTTAGTTTCAATTAAAGACGGAAACGATCAAGGAAGTAATATTACTTGGGAAAATAACTTATTTGCTCCTACAGGTTCTGCAACAGCTATTGCAAATGCAACTTCTACCTCTTTTACAGACACAATGGTTTCGGATGAAAATCCTAATTTAGAATCTGAAAATTTTAATGATTATACAGTTTGGAAAACCACAACAAACACTCCAAGTTACATTAATGCTGCTACTTCAGAGGTAATTAAT
This sequence comes from uncultured Polaribacter sp., assembly GCA_905480405.1. Taxonomy (GTDB): domain Bacteria; phylum Bacteroidota; class Bacteroidia; order Flavobacteriales; family Flavobacteriaceae; genus Polaribacter. Next base: position 20,880 of record CAJQQH010000022.1, read on the forward strand.
GAAGATATAGAAGGGCAATCTAGACCTGTATTTAGTAACCCAGGTGCAGATCATTTTAGCACAGAATCTGTAAGGTTTATGCCTTTACAACCTGTAGATGTTGGTCCAAATGCTTACGAGACAAATGATAACTCAGAGACTCTATATCTTTCAACAATTTCTGGTTTTAATGCAGATGGAGGTACACAAACTATTACAATAACAGCAAATGTAGATTGGACAATTGTTGATGATGCAAATTGGATTACTGTAACACCAAGTTCTGGATCTAATAGTGGTTCTTTTGATGTTACTGCTACTAAAAGCACAGAATTTACAGAACGTACAGGGACCATAACAATTTCTGGTGGAAACATTACTAGAACTTTAAATGCAACCCAAGAAGCTGCAGACCCGAGATCTACATATTTATTAATTAATGATAGTTCTGCAGAAGATAAAGTAACCGTTCATTCTGCTTTTGCTGAAGAAGTTACAAGTACAAAAAACAACATAAAAGAACATAGTATAGATAAAGACCATACAACACAATGGTCTGGAGAAGGAGTTCCTGGAGATATTATTTTTGATTTAGGCGGTACTTTTGATTTAGCTTTAGTAGACTTTGCTACTACTAATGGTAAAACTTATGAATTTCAAATATGGGTTTCAAAAACAGATACAGAAGATGCTAGTTTCACAAATGCTTTTCCAAACGAAGGTAATGGTGATGGTAATTTAACAAGTAACTCTTCAGGAGAATTTAAAGCTTTTATTTTACCAACTGTTGTAACTGATGTGAAATTTGTAAAAGTAATTGGCTATGGGCAACCAGCAAGACCAAGTGATTGGAATACTATAAAAGAAATTGAATTCTATAAAACGAATCCATTATCTGTTAATAATGAAATTTTATCTGAAGCAATAACTTTATACCCAAACCCTACAAGCAGGTTTTTAAACATAAAAGTTCAAAATAAAAACATTGAGCAAATTCAACTATTTAATGTTAACGGTAGAAAGGTTTTAGAATCAAAAATTAATAATCAGAAATCGGATATTAGTATTGATGTTTCTAAGTTGTCTAAAGGTGCCTATTTTGTAGTTATTTCTGAAAACAATAACTCAAAAACATCAAAAACAATAATTATTAAATAAATTTTTTATACATTTAGAGTTACTGTATTAAAAAAAGCCACTAATTACGATTTGTAATTAGTGGCTTTTTTTATGTAGACAGAATTCATTCATAATAAGTTTTGTAAATTTACTAAACTAATCTAGTAAAATTTATTATGAATAATCAAATATTAAAATTCCTATTCGTAGCATTCTCATTCTCTCTTTTTGTTAGTTGCAGTTCAGAAATTGATACTAAAAACTATGTTAAAGATAATTATACAAAAAAAGAAGTTTCTATTGTAATGAGAGATGGTGTTAAACTACACACCACAATTTATACTCCAAAAAATACAAATAAAAAATACCCAATATTAATGCAAAGAACTCCATATAGTTCTGCACCATACGGAGAAGGTAAAATGAAAACAAAGATTAGCCCAAATATTCATTTAATGAAAGAGGGTAATATAGTTGTTTATCAAGACGTTCGTGGTAGATGGATGAGTGAAGGTGTTTATGATAACATGCGTGCTTACAAACCTAATAAAAAAGGAAATGAAACAGACGAAACTACAGATACTTATGATACTATTGATTGGTTGATAAAAAATGTAGATTACAACAATGGTAATGTTGGTACTTGGGGAATTTCTTATCCTGGTCATTACGCAACAATTTCTGCTATAGATGCACATCCTGCATTAAAAGCAGCTTCACCTCAAGCCTGTATTGGAGATTTCTTTTTTGATGATTTTCATCATAATGGTGCTTTTATGTTAAGTTATTTTAGAGCAATTTCATTATTCGGAACTTACAAAGACACTCCAACTGATTCTGCTTGGTATTCTTTTCCTAAAATGGATTCTAAAGATCAATATCAGTTTTTTTTAGATAAAGGTCCTTTAAGAAACCTAAACGAATATTTTAAATATGATAAATTAGATGTCAGCTCAAAGGTTTCTAAAAACAAAATTGATGACTTTTTCTGGAAAGAAATTGTAGAGCATCCTAACTATGACTCTGTATGGAAAAGCAAAGGAATTATACAGCACATGAATAAAGTTCCTAGTTCTGTAGCAACAATGATTGTTGGTGGTTTTTATGATGCAGAAGATTTATACGGACCATTAGAAACCTATAAAGGAATCGAAAAAAATGGAAATGATAATTACAACACACTTGTTTTCGGACCTTGGGATCATGGAAAATGGTCTAGAAATACGGTAAAAAACACTGTTGGAAATTATTATTTTGGAGATTCTATTTCATTAAAATTTCAAAAAGAAGTTGAAACAAAATTCTTTAATCACTTCCTAAAAGGTAAAGGAGATAAAAATTCTGGATTACCCGAAGCATATGTTTTTGATTCTGGTAAGAAAGAATGGAAATCTTATAATTCTTGGCCTCCAAAAAATGTAGTAAAACAAGATTGGTTTTTATCGGATAGTCAACAATTAACTTCAACAAAAAATGCATCAAAACAAATAAATTTTATAAGTGATATAAAACGCCCTGTTCCTTATTCTGAAGATATTAAAACTGTTTTCACTCCAAGAAAATACATGACAGACGATCAACGTTTTGCAGCAAGAAGACCAGATGTTTTGGTTTTTGAAACTGATATTTTAACTGATGATTACACTTTGGCTGGAGATATTCTAGCAAAATTAAAAGTTGCAACTACAGGAACAGCTGCAGATTGGATTGTAAAAGTGATTGACGTCCATCCTACGGACGTAGAAGAAAACAATGATAAATTACAAGATCATTTAAAGATGAGCAATTACCATTTAATGGTTAGAAGTGAAGTTTTACGTGGACGTTTTAGAAATAGTTTTGAGCATCCAGAGCCGTTTATCCCAAATAAAAAAACAGACGTAAATATAAAACTACAAGATGTTTTTCACACGTTTAAAAAAGGGCATAAACTACAAATACAAGTACAAAGTACGTGGTTTCCTTTAATTGATTTAAATCCGCAAACGTATGTAGATAATATTTACAAAGCAGATGAAAAAGATTTTAAAACACAAACACATACTATTTTTACAGATTCTAGTATTGAATTTTCTGTTTTAAAATAAATACATTTAACAATATTATGATCCTTAAAACACTTATTTTTGCAAAATGTTTAAACCAAAAATAGCACTTGAAAAAGATGATTATTACCTTAATGAAGAAGGGTATAAAGTATTTACTGAAAAATACCATATAAAAAGAGGTCATTGTTGTAAAAGTGGTTGTAAACATTGCCCTTACGGTTATGATAAAAAAACAGATAGTTTTAAATAAATAAGTGACTTTTTAATCAAAAAAGTTTCAAAGTAGTAGAAAATAAATTTATAAAAAATGATAAAAAAAATTTTAGTTTTAGTAATTGCAATTCAGTTTACTGGTTGCGATGTATTGCAAAACGTAGTTAGTCAATTACCAAATGGAGGTGTATTATCGCAAGAACAGATTGGAAATGGTTTAAGAGAAGCTTTAGATAACGGAATTAAAAATCAGGTCTCTAAATTAACTTCTAAAGATGGTTTTTATAAGAATAATCTTGTTAAAATTATGTTACCATCAGAATTACAAGCTGTAGATAAAGGTTTGCGTAAAATTGGTTTAAGCAATTTGGCAGATGAAGGAATTAAAGTTCTAAACAGAGCAGCAGAAGATGCTGTAAAAACAGCAACTCCAATTTTTGTGAATGCAGTAAAAGAAATTAGCTTTAACGATGCTAAAAATATTTTATTAGGAGAGCAAAATGCAGCTACAACGTATTTACAAACTAAAACATCAGAAAGTCTTTACAATAGCTTTAGCCCTGTAATTAATAAATCTTTTTCTAAAGTTGGTGCAGATAAGGTTTGGAGTAATTTAATTACTAAGTATAACTCTATTCCTTTTGTAACAAAGGTAAACCCAGATTTAACAGGTTATGTAACAAACCAAGCTCTAAAAGGTGTTTTTACAATGATTACTAAAGAAGAAAAAGGAATTAGAGAAAAAGTTGGATTACGAAATACAGCTTTATTAAAACAAGTTTTTGCTTTACAAGATAATAGGTAATTTTATAAAAACATTAAATCTAAGACTCATTATATATAGTGAGTCTTTTTTATTGGTAATAATTTATGAATGATTACTAAATTTAATAGTTTTTTTTAAAAAAAAAGATGAAGTTTTAACAAGTATTATTTCTCGTCTTCGTTTCTTTTAATCAATTTTTTGTTTATATTTACCTAAGTTATCCCCCAAAAAAAATAACATGTATTATAACAATCAATTCATTAGCTTAAAAAAACATCTTAAAGAAAGATATATACACCTTGTAGAAAAATCTAACAATTACAGATTTGAGGACGAAGCAAAAAGCGATCTTGCTGCTTTTAAAGCTATGAAAATCTTAGAAAAGATAAATCAATTTCGTTATTTAGAAAGAGAAGTTACTGTGTAAACTTTTTAGAATCTACATAAAAATCATAATCATTTTTTGTACTTATCGAATGTAACTAAATTCTAAGGTTTTTAAATCTTATGAAAATATTTTACAGCTGCTGATTTCAAGCTTATTTAATTTGTTTCCAAGCATCGAATTTTACAGAATGCTTTCACATAACTGATATTGTAAAATAAAACGACAAAGAGCTAAATAAGATATTATTATCCTAATAATTTCTGAAGGTTTTTAAAATAATCAAATGCTTTTAACAATCGACTACCATACCACGAAAACATTTCTCCGTCTACTAATAAAATTTTCGTGTTAGGAAAATTTATTTCTAACTCTTTAATATGGTTTTCTTTAAAAGGAAATGGTTCTGATGACAATAAAATTACCTCTACATTTTTAAGTGTAAGAATATCAACTTCTGGATAACGTTCTTTATTATTATAAACATTCTCTAAGTTATTAAGCTGAAGAATATGATTGATAAAGGTAGAATTTGCAGCAACCATCCAAGGGTTCTTCCAGATAAAATAAGCAACTCTAACAGCTTCTTTATCCTTTATAAATTTATGAAAATCATTTAGCTTATTTTTTAAATTATTTTCTAATTCAAAAGACTTATCATAACAATTAAATATATTTCCATATTGATTTATAATCTTGAAAGTATCTTTAATTGTATAAATATCAGAAACATGTGTTGTAGCTATATTTTTACATATTTCTACTATTTCCTTAGTATTCTCTTCTTTATTACAGAGAATTATATCTGGTTTTAAAGCCTTAATTTTATCAATATTTATATTTTTTGTTCCACCAACAATTGTTTTATCTTCTTTTAAATGTGAAGGATGAATACAAAATTTTGTAATACCAACAATACTTTTTTCTAGACCTAAATCGACCAAAAGCTCTGTTTGACTTGGCACAAGAGAAATAATTCTTTTAGGAATGTCTTTAAACTCTATAACAGTACCAATTTGATCTATCAGTTTCAATCTAATTATTTAAAATATCTGCCATTTGCACTTGTAATTCTAGTGCTTTTACAGCAGCAATTTCAGCAAAATCTTCGTTTTTAGAAGCATAAATAATACCTCTAGAAGAATTAATTAAAAGTCCAATATTTTCTGATAAACCATATTTACAAACATCTTGTAAATTACCACCTTGTGCTCCTACTCCAGGAACAAGCAGAAAAGAAGTAGGTACAATTTTTCTTATCTCTTTAAAATATTCAGCTTTTGTAGCACCAACAACATACATTAAGTTTTCAGAATTTTCCCATTCTTTAGACGTTTCTAAAACTTGTTTATACAACTCTTTACCTTCTATTTTTTGAGTTTGAAAATCGAATGCACCTTCATTAGATGTAAGTGCTAACATAATAGTATGTTTGTTTTCGAAAGCTAAAAAAGGCTCTATAGAATCTTTACCCATATAAGGTGCAACCGTTACAGAATCAAAAGCCAAATCTTCAAAAAAGGCTTTAGCATACATAGTAGATGTATTACCAATATCTCCACGCTTAGCATCTGCAATTGTGTAAATTTCTGGATGTTTTTCGTTTAAATAATTAATCGTTTTTTCTAAAGATTGCCAACCTTTTATACCATAAGCTTCGTAAAAAGCAGTATTAGGTTTATAAGCTACACATAAATGATGGGTTGCATCAATAATGGCTTTGTTAAATTCGAAAATTGGATCTTCTAATTTTAATAAATGAGAAGGAATCTTGTTTAAATCAACATCTAAACCTATACATAAAAAAGATTTTTTTTGATTTATTTGTGATACTAATTGTTGTGTTGTCATTACTTTTACTTAAAGTTACACAAAAGTACTATTTTTAACTTTTAGCCTTTATAAGTTATCCATTTTTTAATAGACAAATTTCAAATGAAAAAAATATTTCTCGTTTTAATAATCATTTTTACTAGTTGTAATCTTAATAATCCTACTGAATTTTCTGAAGAGGCTTTACAAGAAATGCTAATAAGTGTTGATGGATCAAAAACAACTTTAAGAGAAGTGTTGCATTACAAGAAAAGGAAAAAAATACTAATAGATGTTTGGGCATCTTGGTGTCCTGATTGTATAAGAGATATTCCAAAAATAAAAGAACTACAAAAAGAATTTCCGGATGTAGATTTTTTGTTTTTATCAGTTGATCGTAGTAATCCTTCTTGGAAAAGAGCCATCAAAAAATATAATTTAAAAGGAAATCACTACAATTTACCAAAAGGTATGAATGATGGTGATTTTGTAGATTTTGTTAATTTAAATTGGATATCGCGTTTTATGGTTATAGATGAAAAAGGAAAAATACAACTCTTTAAAGCAACCAAAGCATCCGACAATGAGATTGTTGAAGCATTAAGAAATGGTATATAAATCGTTATAGTAACTATTTTAGTTTATAATGTAGAAATCATTTATCATTCGTTAATTTTACAACTTTAATAAAAGAAACAATTATGAGACAAAAGATAGTAGCAGGAAACTGGAAGATGAATAACGATAAGAAAGCGTCTAAACAACTTATCAAAGAAATTAAAAAATCTATTAAAAATTTATCTTTAGAAAATACTAGAGTTATAGTTGCACCAACGTTTGTAAATTTATCTTCTTCTGTAAAAGAAGCAAAAAAATCTGCAGTAGAAGTAGTTGCACAAAACATGCATCAAGCAAAAAACGGAGCTTATACAGGTGAAATTTCTGCTGATATGTTAAAAGCTGTAGGCATTAAAACTGTTATCTTAGGTCATTCAGAAAGAAGAACTTATTTTGGTGAAACTGATGCTATTCTTGCAGAAAAAGTAAATACTGTTTTAGAAAATGACTTAGAAACTATTTTTTGCTTTGGCGAATTATTAGAAGATAGAAAGTCTGAAAACCATTTTGCAATAGTAGAGAGCCAAATATCTAATGCATTATTTCATTTAGAAGCAAATGCTTGGAAAAATATTGTTTTAGCTTACGAGCCTGTATGGGCAATTGGTACAGGAGAAACTGCTAGTGCAGAACAAGCGCAAGAAATGCATGCTTTTATTAGAAGCATTGTAGAAAAAAAATACAATAAAGAAGTAGCTAATGCTGTTTCTATTTTATATGGAGGAAGCGTAAAACCTGCAAATGCTGAAGAGATCTTCTCTAAACCTGATGTAGATGGAGGCTTAATTGGAGGTGCTGCATTAAAAGCTGAAGATTTTACAGGAATCATTAAAGCAATTTAAAAGTAGTTATTTTGTAAAACTTCTTTAGAAAACCAATAAATTTGCATCAAGTTATAAAATCTTGATGCATTTTTTTTGAAAACGATTTATGGACAATATATATATAGAATACAATTTTACTGTTTCGCCAAAAGAACCAGCTACAGAAATTTTAATTGCAGAATTAGGTTCTGTTGGTTTTGAGAGTTTTGTTGAAAATGAAAATGGAGTAACAGCCTATATTCAAAAGAATGACTGGAATTCAACTATTCTAGAAAACATTTTTGTGTTAAATTCTAATGAGTTTACTATTGATCATTCTACTAATGAGGTAGAGCAAACTAATTGGAATGCAGAATGGGAAAAGAATTTTAATCCTATTCAGGTTGATGATTTAGTAAGTATTAGAGCTCCTTTTCATGAAAACCCTAATTTAAAATATGATATTGTTATAGAGCCTAAAATGAGTTTTGGTACTGGTCATCATGAAACTACACACATGATGGTACAACATTTATTAAAATTAGATTTAACAGATAAGAAAACATTAGATATGGGTTGTGGTACTGGTATTTTAGCAATTTTTGCTGAAATGAAGGGTGCAAAACCTATAGATGCCATAGATATTGATAATTGGTGTTATGAAAACTCATTAGAAAACGTACAACGAAATAACTGTAAAAACATTTCTGTTTTTGAAGGAGATTCTTCACTTTTAATGAATAAAAAATATGATCTAATCATTGCTAACATTAATAGAAACATACTATTAATGGATATGAAAATTTATACAAATTGCTTAAATGAAAAAGGGATACTTTTGTTAAGTGGTTTTTATGAAGACGATATTCCTACAATCGATGCTGAAGTTTCTAAATATAACTTAAAATTAGAAACTTTTATAGAAAGGAACAATTGGGTTGCATTAAAATATAACAAAGAGTAAAAAATATTTTATATTTTTATAGGATGAGTACAAAAGAAAAAATACAAGAAGAAGTTGATGTTCTAGAACAAGAAACGTATCAACATGAAATAGTATTACACAACGATGATGTTAACACATTTGATCATGTAATTGATTCTTTAATGGATGTTTGCGATCATACTTTAGTGCAAGCAGAACAATGTGCAACGTTAGTACACTATAAAGGAAAATGCACCGTTAAATCTGGTGAGTATAAAGATTTAGAACCAAGATGCTCTAAATTATTACAGTTAGGTTTATCTGCAGAATTAGTATAATTATGGAAAACATCTTAAAATATTACGAATTTTCTTTTTTTAAAAAAGATGAATCAGATACATTTTCTGGGAATGAAATAGCTTATACAGAATTAAATACTACACATTTTTTAATTTTTGAAAGAAATAATGAAACGTATAACTTATATATTTCAAGATATAAAGGTAAAAATGAAATTGGCTTAAAACCACCAGAAATACTAGAAATTCTGATAGAAAAATACGACAAAAGTATACCAGAACATAGAATAGCAATTACACAATATTTAAACTAAACTCGAGATACTTCTCGAGTTTTTTTTTTATTTAAAAAAATATTGTGACTTATTAAATTTTATTGTGTCATAATAATAGAGAATAAGATATCCAATTTTATTTAGGCTAAATAAAACATCATTTAGCAAAATAAAATTTTATAATATTTGAAAGAGAAAAATAGTAGTAGTTAGTTTTTATACTAAGTTTGGTTAGACGAAAAGGCCTTGAACATTGTTCAAGGTCTTTTCCATTTATTCCACAACATACACTTATTAATTCCCCATAATTTTGTAAAAAAATAATACTTTTTTAAGTTACTAATTATTGTTATTTGGTAAGAATTCTTTAACCATACCATAAATTAGAGTGTCTTTATTATCTCTTATTTCTCTCCATTTAATTGTTCTTCCTAATAAAGGTTTACCATCTTTTCCAATAACACTTCCTTCAATTTCTAATTTTTTACCAGTAACAGCTACTGTTATATCATTTTCGTAAAATTCTTGCGCATACTTTTTTGGAAACAATTCAAAATTATTTTTACCAATCTGTGCTAGTGGGTCATAATTAAAAAGATGACCAAAACTATTAACATACTCTGGGTTTACATATTGCATAATAAAGTATTTCCCCCTCTTTACTTTTTGCCATACTGGTAAAGGTAGGTTTTCATAACTTCTATTAAAAATTAACATTTGTTCTTTTAAATATAAATTACTTTCTTCCAATATAGCAGATTTAACATTCACATTTTTATTTTCATTTCTCAACAAATATCCTAAAACGGTTAAAAGTAATAAAGAAACATAGGTTATCAACTTATGTCTCTTTTCTAAATTAGAGATTAGAAATAGTATTCTCTTAAATTTATTTACTATTTTTTTCATAACTAATAATTGTAATATTAAAAAAATGATAAAATAAAATTAAGACATATTATAGTTGATTATTTCTTTTTATCATAAGGTAAAATTTCTTTTATAATACCATAAACAAGTGTGTCTTTGTTATCTCTTATCTTTCTCCACTTAAGAACTTTAATTTTTATGGGATTTCCATTTTTATCTACTGGATAATGAAAACTCTCCATTGCTTTACCTGTTATTGCTACCGCAACATCACCTTCGTAATAAGTTTGAGCTAATTTATTAGGGAAAATTTCAAAATTATTTTTTCCTATTACATCAAACTGACTATAATTAATGAAATGCCCAAAATTTTGAACATATACTGGATTTACATATTGAAGAATAAAATGATTACCTCTTTTAACCTTCTGCCAAACTGGTAGTGGTAAATTTTCATAACTACTATTAAAGATTAACATGTTGCCTTTTAAATGTAAGTTCTTTTCTACCAATGTAGCAGACTCTACATTTACATCTTTATTCTCATTTCTTAATAAATACCCTAGAATAGTTAAAAGCAATAACGTACAATAAGTAATTATTTTATGTCTCTTTTCTAAATTGGAAATGAAAAATAATAATCGTCTAAATTTTTCCGATATTTTTTTCATAATTATTTATTGATTACAATTTTTGTTTGTTCGCAAAGAAAATTTATTTTAAAAGAATTAAGCAAAGCCAATTATTTTAATTTCTTGTTTGGTAAAACTTCTTTAACCATCCCAAAAATTAAAGTATCTTTTTTATCTTTAATATCTCTCCATTTTATAACTCTTAACGTCATAACATTACCATCCTTATCGGTAGACTCTTCAATACTCTCAATTATATCTCCGGTTATTGAAACGGCAATATCATTCTCATAATAAATTTGTGCAATTTCTTTAGGAAATAAATCGAAATTATTTTTTCCTATAAAACCATATTTACCGCCTTTAAAGAAATGTCCAAATTTTTTTAAATATTCTGGGTTTACATAGTTAATGATAAACTCATCTCCCCTTTTAACTTTTTGCCAAACAGGTAAAGGAAAATCTTCATAATTTCTATTAAAGATTACCATATTCTGTTTTAAATTATGATTTCTTTCTTGCAATGTTGCAAAATCCACCTTTATGTCCTGGTTTTCGGTTCTTAAAAAATAAGTAGATACTGTTAAGAATAACAAAGAAGCATAGGTAATTACCTTGTGCTTTTTTTCTAAACTCGAAACCTTAGATAATAAGTGGCGTGATCTTGTAGTTAAATTACTCATGCTTTTTCATTTTTAAGGTTAAATAAAAAAGAGTACAAACCAAAAACAATCACTTCAAAAGCATCATTTTTTAATTTAAATAAATAACTAAAGTGTAATAAAATATTAGCGAAACTAATTTTAAGAAACGTAAGAAAATGCAATCTATTTAAAGATTTCAATTGCAAACTTAAAAAAGTTTTTTTTGAAAAAATTACTGCCTTAGAAAAGCATATAGTAAAAAAATTATTTTTTACATATATAGCCAACAGCTTAATAAAATTATTTTTTATATTATCCATAATTGGGGGGATTTGGATCCTTAAAATAACTAAATATCTACAATAAATAGATAAATGTATATTTACAAATATATAGATATATAATATAATTAACAAATTGATACTTATAATAATTATGTTAAAAGATTAAATATTACATAAAAAACACGTTTAACTGTTTTATTTATATAAATAACACAAAAAATTAACGACTAGATAAAGAATTTAACAAATAGTACAAAAACAAAAAACTCATCTTTTTAAAGATGAGTTTTAGTGACCATGATAGGATTCAAACCTATAACCTCTTGAGCCGTAATCAAGTGCGCTATTCAGTTGCGCCACATGGCCTTAAATCGGCTGCAAATATAATAGCATTTTCTTAAACTAAGAAATCTATATCAGTTTTTTATGAATTTATTTTTTCTTTATACTTTTCTATTACTGTTTTTGCTTTTTCTAAATCAGAATCTAATACATGAACCTCAACAGAACTCATGTTTTCACCAAAACCTCCTAGTCTAGCAGATTCAAATTTATCTTTAATTAGGTAGTTAATATTTTCTAGATCCAATAAGTTTTTTAAACCAGTAACTATAATATTAGATCCAGTAAATAAATTAGTGTGTTCTGTTTTCATATTTGTTCGTTTTAATCAAGTGAGTTCATCGTTACAAAAGCTCTCCATCCAATAATTGCTAATTGAAATTTAGAAGCTTTAGAAATATCTAATTCTTTTTTTGTAAAAGAAGGCAAGATCGTTTTATTAACTTTTGCTAATAATTTAAAAATCTGTTTTTTCATTACTATTTGGTTAGTCGTCAAATTTAGTAAAAATAACAACTCAATCTTTTAAGAGTGAGTTGTTTTAATTAAATTACTTCTTCTTACTCATTAAACCTTTAGCAATGTCTGCACCTATTAAAGATTGTAATAAATTATTATTACTACCCTCTTTACTACCGGAAATATAAGTAGATGGCAAATTTAATTCTTTAATCTGTTGCGCAACACCAACTGCAGTTTTGTATTCCCATTCTGCTTTTTCCTGAGGTGTTAAACCAGCACTTACTAACTTAGCGTTTTCATAATACTGTGCATCTGCAGCAACTTTTTTACTTTTAGCTTTAAACTGTTCTACCTCATATTGTTTCTTTTCCATAATTAAATTAAAACCTGCAACTTTAGCTGCCGTTTCTGCTTCAATAGTTTGTTGTATTTGAATTTTTTCTAAACGAGCACGTTCTTTTGCTTTTTCAGATTCTCCTTTTGCAACCTCTTTTTTAGCTCTATAGTACTCACGTTCTGCTTGTTGTTTTTCTAATTGCGTTTGTGCAACTTCATTTTTTTGTAGATCTAAACGTTCATCAAACGAAGTTTCCCAATCTATACCGGTAACCTGAGCTTGGTAAATTTTTAAACCGTATTGTTTTAAAGAATTTGTATTATCTCTAATAATATTACCATCAGACCTTCTTTTAATTCTAAACTTTTTCTGCTTACTCGATTTACCAACGTTTATTTTTCTAACAGTAGTTGTATCTCCAACAATTTCATTTGAATTTTCTGCTTCATAATACTGCTCTACTTGATACATCCCGTTTTCTAATTGGTCTCTAAAGTATCTATCAAAATCAGAAGCTTGTCCAGAAATATAATCTTGAGCATCCATTAACTTACAAGTATTTTTAATAGCTGCATCTATATTTGGTAAAACCCTACCAAATATCAATTTAGATTCACTTTTATTTCTATCTGCCATGTTTAAAAATACTTCTTCATCATTAATATTTACTCCTACAATAACAGAAGTGCTTATTTCTGCTTTAATCGCATCACTAAACTCCCATTTTTGTGCTTTTCTGTTATAAATACCTTGGGCATTTTTAGGTAATTCATTATTATTGTCTACAATAATGTCTTTTATAGAGGTTTCATAAGAAAGAGGAATTATTCTTCCCCACCATTTTAATTTTAAACCCTGTGTGGTAATCATTTTGTCTCCACCTGTTACATATTGCACCGCATAAGCAGTACCTGCATCTGCATAAAAAAACATTCCGTTTAGGATTGCAATAAATACACCCAAAACAATTATTTGAAAACTTCTTTTAGTGTTTGGAATATTAAATTTTGTATTACTTGTATAAACTTTTTTTAAAATAAATGTTGCTACTCCAATAACAACAAGTGTAATTCCGATAAATGTTAGCATAGTTAGTTTGTTTTTTAGGGTTAATTATAATAAGATTAGAAATATTATTTCTGAAATAAATTTGATCATTTTAAGAGCAATAAGAATCATAATAAGTAGCGTTAAATAGTTAGTAAATAAGGTTAAATTCGTAATTGTTTTATCAATATATGAGAATTTGAATCTACCCACCAAACCTTTACACAAAAATTATTTAATTTGATTTACAATATTAAACCACAAAAACTGTTTTAATTATAATATCAAACTATATAACCTACAAATTGATTATATATTTAAACTAAAAACAACAAAAACAATTATAAAACACTATAAAACAAAGGGGTTATTTCTTACTTTTTTAGAAAACAAAGGAAAAACCTTCTTAAAAAAAGGAAAAAAACGGCTTTTAATCTTTTAGTTGTTTCTTAAAGTGATAAAAATGTATCTTCGCAGAAAAAAGAAAAGATGAATTTTCTATTCATAGTCATAGGTTTAAATTTATTAATCTTAGGCGGTAACTGGTTATTAAAATCTGCTATTGCATTATCACTAAAACTTAATATTTCTAAAGTTATAATTGGAATGACTGTGGTTTCTTTTGCAACTTCTGCACCAGAACTTATTGTTAGTATTAATGCTGCTTTAAACGGATCTTCAGATTTAGCCTTAGGAAACGTTATTGGTTCTAACATTGCAAATCTTGGTTTAGTTTTAGGTATTACACTACTTTTAGGAACTATGAAAGTCTCTAAAAGTTTCTATAAACTAGATTGGCCAGTTATGATGATTGCTTCTGCTCTACTCTTTTTATTTTTATCGAATGATAATGTAATTAATCAGTTTGAAGGAATACTATTATTCTCTTTTCTAATTATATTTTTAATTTACCTTTTAAGGTCTCAAAAAAACGAAATTCCGGATGAGTTAAGTGAAAATGATACTCCTTTATCTGCAAGTAAAACAGCATTATTTTTTATTTTAGGAGGCTTAGGTCTATGGGGAGGATCAGAATTATTAATAAAAGGAGCTACATCATTAGCTCAAGATTTTGGTGTTACAGAACGCGTTATTGGAGTTACTATCGTTTCTATTGGAACTAGTATACCAGAATTAGCAGCCTCAATTATTGCAGTTATTAAAAAAGAAAAAGCTATTTCTTTAGGTAATTTAATTGGATCTAACATTTTTAACATATTAGCAGTTTTAGGAATCACGTCTATAATCACACCTATTTCCCTTACAGATAGCAGACTTTTAACAAGTGATATTTATTGGATGCTAGGTATCTCTTTTATCGTTTTACCACTTGTTTTTATACCTAAGAAATTTAAACTAACATGGAAAGAAGGAAGTCTTTTACTAATAGGATATTGTATATTTATTTATCAAACCATATAAAATAAAAAAGCCATCAAAAATGATGGCTTTTTTATTACACAACTTTTTCTTTTTTAAGAAGTAATAATAACCAAAATAGAATAACTACACCAATTAATGCAAAAACAGTAATTACATTCCAAGTGAATTCAAAACCATATTTATCTACCATTTGCATACCGGCATTATGACTAAATATATGTGATAAAGAAAAAGCTATTGCATACAACGCCATATATTCTCCTTGATTTCCTTTTTGTGCTCTTTCAACAGCAAATGCGTTAGAAAAAGGGAAAGCAATCATTTCTCCAATTGTCATAAACAACATTCCTACTATTAAAATTCCTAACCAAGAAGATATATTTAAAATCACAAAACTAACTGCTACTAAAAACAACCCGATAGCAATTAACTTAATTTTTGAGTTCTTAGAATCTTCTAACCATTTTATCAATGGCATTTCGAATAAAAAGATAAAAAAGCCATTAAACCCCATTAACAATCCAATATCTAATTCCGATAATAATCGAACATCTTTATAATACAATGGAATCGTAGAAAAGTATTGTAAAAACACAAAACCGAATATAAACATGGCAACAAAAAACACCCAAAATGCTTTATCTGAATAAGCAGACACAGGGTTTTCTACTTTTACTTCATCTTGTATTTTTGCTTTCTTAGGATGTAACACTTGTAATAACAAAACTGCTGCTAAAACACATGTAACACCATCCATCCAAAATAAACCATTGTAACCAATACCTGTTATAATTAAACCACCAACTGCAGGACCAGCAGAAAAACCCAAGTTAATTGCTAATCTTATTAAGGTTACAGAACGTGTTTTATTTTCTGGTTTACTATACGCACTTAAAGCAACAAACATAGCGGGTCTAAAAGCATCTGCAACTAGCATTACTAAAAATATACCTGCGCAAAACCCTTGAAAAGTGGTAATAAATTGAAGTAAAACAAATAAAACACCTGTTAAAAACAAACTTACTAGCATTACTTTATAATAACCTATTTTATCTGTTAACTTACCACCTAACCATGTACCAACAACAGATCCTAAACCAAAAAAAGACATAATCCAACCTACATCAGACAATGTAAAACCTAAGTTTTTAGTAAGGTATAATGATAAAAAAGGAATTACCATTGTACCTGCTCTATTAATAAGTGTAATTAATGATAACCACCAAACTTCTCTAGATAAACCTCTAAAAGTATTTATATAATTGTGAAATATTTTTTTCATTTTTATTAATTTATTTCTATTACAAACTGTTACTTGTAATTATTATAAAATAAAAAAGTCCGACTGTGAAGTCGGACTTTTTTATTTGTTTTATTTAATATTTATAATTTCAAAACATATATATAGACCGATTACTTCGTGAAATCCACGATTTTTGAGTTAAATATGTAATGACAGTTTTCATTTTTGCTTCTTATTAAAGCGATAAATCTACATAAAATATTTGAATGTTGTATTTTTATAGGATGAAATTTAAAAATATATTTTTTTATGCAGTTGTTATTCTACTAATCCTTTTTATTTCTAATATTTTTATTTCGACAGGATATTTTAGAACAATAGAAAATAAATTTGACGGAAAGATTGTTAAAAAAATAAACATTATTGGAGCAGAAGATATTACAATAAGCAGAAAAGATAGTTTTGCAATCGTTTCATCTACGGCAAGAAACAAAAGACAAAATATAGAACAAGAGTTTGGGGGTTTGTATTTAGTCGATTTAAAAAATGACTATTTCAAATTAACACATTTAACCAAAAATTTTAATAAACCATTTGCTCCTCATGGCATTTCTATGTTTCAAAAAAATGGTAAAACTACAATTGCTGCGATAAACCATACATTAGAAGGCGAATTTATAGAAATATTTACTTTGGTAGGCAAGAAATTAACCCATCAAAGAACATTAAAAAATAAACAAATATTTAGCCCTAATGATATTGTTTTGTTAGATGAAAATCGTTTTTACTTTACAAACGACCATAAATATAAAGAAGGAATTAAAAGACTTACTGAAGATTATTTAGGAGTTGCGGTTTCTAATGTAGTCTATTTTGATGGTAAAAAATTTACAGAAGCAACAGACGGAATTGCATATGCAAACGGAATTAATATTGACGTAAAACGTGATTTAGTTTTTGTAGCATCTCCAAGAAAATTTCTAATAAAAGTTTTTCAAAAAAATGAAAATGGTACTTTAAGTTTTATAGAAGATATCGATTGTAAAACAGGTGTAGATAATATAGAATTTGATGAGGATAATAATTTATGGATTGGTGCTCACCCTAACTTAATGCACTTTGCTTCTTATGCAAAAGGTGATAAAAAAATAGCACCGTCAGAAATTATCAAAATACAATACACCAAAAAAGGAGATTACAAAATAGACCAAATTTATATGGAAGATGGCACAAACATGTCTGCTTCTACAGTTGCTGCTCCTTTTGGGAACCTAATTTTAACAGGAAATGTAATGGATAATCATTTTCTAATCTTAGAAAAGAATTCTAACTAATTTTATACTTTAGCAGTTATGAAAAAATTAAGCTTTGTTTTTGCCTTATTACTATTATTTACTTCTTGTGGAAGCGGAAAGTCTTTCCAATCTTTTTTTAACAATCACAAAAGCGACTTAGGGGTTACCGCGTTTCAAGTACCTAATTTTATGAGAGCGTTATTAACCAATATTTCACCCGAAATAAATGACTTATTTGGTAATGTTAGAGATTTTAAATTTATCACTTTTAAAGATATTTCTACAGAAAAACAAACGCAATTAATTTCTGAAATGAATTTAGTTACAAATAATAATTTTACAGATGTTTTAAGAACAAATACTATAGAAAAAAGGAAAATTGTTTCTGTTAAAGAAGATGGTAATGTAGTTACACAAGCCATTATTTTTAATTCAACATTAGCAAAAACTTCTGTATTTTATTTAAAAGGGCGTTTTGATCCTGATAAAATAAAAGAATTATCAAAAACAAATCAATTCGAAAATTTGTCTTCTAAATTGATACAGAATTACCAATCTACGCCTTTAACACCAGGATTCAACCCTAATTAATTATGAAAAAAATTACTATTCTTTTTTCTTTAGCATTAATATTATCTTGTAACTCACAAGATAAACGTCCAGTAATTGGTGAAACAGAATATCAACAAGAACTAAATGCTAGCTATAAAGACGCTTCTAAATCGCCATTAAAAAAGAAGGATTTAAAACAATTTAAAGGATTAGATTTTTTTCCTATAGATTCTACTTTTATAGTAATTGCAAAATTAACAAAAACAAAAAACGCACCTACTTTTGAGATGGCTACTACAACAGATAGAAAGCCATTATACAAAGAATACGGAATTTTAGAATTCAATTTAAAAGGCACAAACTGCAAATTAACAATTTATCAAAGTCAAGCTGAAGCAGAAGACGAAAAATATAAAAACTATTTATTTTTACCTTTTACAGACGATACTTCTGGTGAAGATTCTTATGGTGGCGGACGATATATGGATGTTTTTACGACCGATGAAAAATCCGACGGAACTATTGAATTAAACTTTAACAACACCTATAATCCATACTGTGCCTATAACGATAAATATTCTTGCCCATTAACTCCGAGAAAAAATCATTTAGATATCGAAATTAAAGCTGGAATTAAGATTTTTAAGAAGCATTAATTTTAGAAGTTATTTCCTGCTTTTCGTTCTATCTTTTTTTCTCAAAAAAGGACGCCACTTCAATCAGGGCTATGCAATTTATAAATTAAAGGCTTAAAGTATAAACACAAAAGTTTACAAATATATCTAGCCCTGATTGAACGACTTGTTTGAGCTCTTTTTTGTTTTTACAAAAAAAAGCGAGTAGTGAAAGCGGGAAATAGCTTCAATAAAAACTAAGAATTCAACGAAACTTCTGCTTTTAAATCCAACTCAATCGCCTCTTCTAAAGCTTCTAAATGTGGTTTTCTAACTTTTAACTTTGTTGCTGCGTGTGCTTTCTTATTCAGTTTAGTAAACATTTCTGCTACCTTAATTGCTGTAGGTAACAAATGAGTTTCTGGAACAATCATATCTAAAAAGCCTGCCTTTAAAGCATCTTTAGAACTAAATATTTCTGCATTATTTACACTTCTATTTAAGTATACTTCAGATAGACGAGATTTTGCAATCGCAATACCAGCATTGTGCATTGTCATGCCAATCATTACTTCGTTTAAACCAATTTTATAATCGCCTTCTACACCAATTCTATAATCTGAAGACAATAATAAAAAAGCACCTTTTGCAATTGCATGACCATTACAAGCGATAATAATAGGTTTTGGAAAAGCAAGCATTCTTAAAGACAATTTTGATCCTTTAGTTACTAATTCTTTAGCAGCTTCAGCAGATTTTGTCATCACTTTTAAATCGAATCCACCAGAAAAAATACCAGTTGTTCCTGTTAAAATTACAATTTTATCGTCTAGTTCTGCTTTATCTAAACCTTCATTTAAACCAGCAATTACATCATGTGAAATCGCATTTGCTTTTCCATTATTTATGGTTATTATTGTGTAATTTTCTTCTGATTTATAACTTACTACTTCGTTCATTATTTTTGTTTTTTTTAACTATGACCCAAGTTACAATAAAATTTTATAAAGCAGAAAACATGCTTAAATAATGATCTTAAAACTGCGTTAATCCTTTGTTTTTATTTGTTTAAATTTGCCAAAATAAAAAGCAAACTTAAAGACACATAACACTTTGTTGTTTAGTCGAATGCACTATTTATGAGCAAAATAAAAAAATTTCTTCTTTCGTTTGAACAACGTTTTACCTTCCTATTTCTTTTAAAGTGGAGTTTTATTTGTTTGTTTATTGGAGGTTTTACTGGTAGTGCTTCTGCAGGTTTTTTATGGTCTTTAGAATGGGCAACAAATTATAGAGAAACCAATCTTTGGGTTATTGCTTTACTACCTATTGCTGGTTTAATTATTGGTTTATCGTATCATTATTATGGAGAAAGTGTTGTAAAAGGGAATAATTTATTATTAGAAGAATTCCATTCGCCAAAAAAAGTAATTCCTTTTAAAATGGCGCCTTTGGTATATTTAGGAACTATTCTTACACATTTATTTGGTGGTTCTGCTGGAAGAGAAGGTACCGCAGTACAAATTGGTGGCGCAATTGCAGATCAGTTTACTAAAATCTTTAAACTTTCTAATTTAGACAGAAAAATAATTTTAATTGCAGGTATTAGCGCAGGTTTCTCTTCAGTTTTTGGAACACCATTAGCTGGCGCAATTTTTGCTCTTGAAGTAATGATTATTGGTAGAATAAAATTCGATGCTATTTTACCTAGCTTTTTAGCTGCCGTTTTTGCTAATTATTTTTGTGATATTTGGCAAATTTCTCACCATACTCATTATACAATCTCTTCGGTAACAGAGCTAACACCACGTACAATTTTATGGTCTCTTATAGCTGGTATTATTTTTGGCTTGATTAGTATGTTGTTTTCAAAATCTACGCATTTTTGGAGTGTTTTATTTAAGAAGTATATTAATTATCCGCCACTTCGCCCTGTAATTGGTGGTGTTGTAATTGCACTTGCAGTTTACTTTATGGGAACTACAAAATACATTGGTCTTGGCGTACCAACTATTGTAGATGCCTTTAATATTGATTTAAACTCTTATGATTTTATTCTTAAATTATTGTTTACCTCTTTTACTTTAGGAGCTGGCTTTAAAGGTGGCGAGGTAACTCCATTATTTTTTATTGGCGCAACTTTAGGTAATGTTTTGGTTTGGTTTATTCCTATGCCAATAGAGTTATTAGCAGGAATGGGCTTTGTTGCAGTCTTTGCAGGTGCAACAAATACACCTATTGCTTGTACAATAATGGGTATTGAATTATTTGGAATAGAATCTGGTATCTTTATAGCACTTGCTTGTACAACTTCTTACCTATTTTCTGGACATTCTGGTATTTATACTGCTCAAATTATAGGTAGCCCAAAACATTTATTTTTAAAAAATGAAAAAGGTCTAACACTTTCAGATATATCACAAAAAAGAAATAATAAGTAATTGATTTAAATTGTAAATAAATTACAACTCGATATCTTCTGCGTCACTCCAATTTTTCTTTTCTACAACCGTTCCTTTATTTAAAATCATAATTCCAGGGTTTGCTCTAATCATGGTTTTTAAAGTTGTTTCGTCACAGAATAAAAACTCAAAAGGAAGCTTAAATTTTTTCTCTGTTAATTGAATAATATCAGAAAATGAAGCAGAAACCCCATAAACCTTGTAACCTTTTTTAATGGCTTTATCTGCTAATTTTTTAATTTCTGTAAAGCCTTCAAAATCTGAAACGTTTAAATTGTAAGCAATTACCAACATCACTTTTTCCATTTTAAAAATTTCTGGCGCTAAGTCGTTTTGAGAATTTTCTAAAACAAAATCGTGAACAGGAGGCATTTCTCCATCATCTTTATATTCCATTCCATCAGGAATACTTTTTCCAATAGCATAAGCTCTAAAATCTACAATAGGCAAATGTGCTAAAACATAATAAGCAACAAAAGCAGATAAAACTAGAGACCAGAATGTAATTTTACCAGGTAACCAACTTGTAGTAATTGGCTTTATAAATTTAGTTTTATAACTTAGAAAAACAATTAAAACAGTTAGTATAACATCTTTATAAAAAGAGGTCCAAGGTGTTAATTTTAAGAAATCTCCAAAACAACCACAATCTGTAACTTTATTATAATATGCAGAATACCAAGTTAAAAATAGAAAAAGTAATATTGTAACCAATAAACTTCTAACTGTAAATTTAGCTCGCCAACCAACCAATAATGCTACACCTAAAACTATTTCTGCAATAATTAGTAATAATGCAAATGGTAAAGCATACGAAATTAAAAACTCCATATTTAAAACACCTTCAGAAAAGTATTCTTCAAACTTATATTTAGAACCAATTGGATCTACCAACTTTACAAAGCCTGAAAATATAAATAAGACTCCTACTATTATTCTTGCAATTTGTATTAGTATTTTCATTTTTTTCTATATATCAATTTTAAAATAAGTGTTACAAAAAGAACACTTATAACAGTTAAAAATATTTTAAGAGTTCAAGAATAATTATCTACAAAAACAAAAAACACACCACATAATATCATAATGAAACAAATGGCATAAAAAATTATTTCATAATATCCTTTATTCATTTTAATTTAGGTCAAATGAATCATCGCAAAAACGGCATAATTAATCATGTCTTGATAATTTGCATCAATCCCTTCAGATACAATTGTTTTACCTTTGTTATCTTCAATTGTTTTTACTCTTAACAATTTTTGCAAAATTAAATCCGTTAAACTAGAAACACGCATATCTCTCCAAGCTTCTCCATAATCATGATTTTTATCCATCATTAAATCTTTGGTAATCTTGCTATGTTTATCATACAAAACAGCAGATTGTTCCGTAGACAAATCAGGATTTGCAACAACACCTAATTCTAATTGAATTAATGCCATTATCGAATAGTTGATAATTCCAATAAATTCAGATTTCTCACCTTCATCAACCTTTCTAACCTCATTTTCTTGTAACTGACGTATTCTTTGTGCTTTAATAAAAATTTGATCTGTTAAAGAAGGTAAACGTAAAATTCTCCACGCACTTCCGTAATCAGACATTTTATTAATAAATAAGCTTCTGCATTCTTTAATTACAGCATCGTATTGTTTTGATGTATCTTGCATTTCTTGTGTAAAACTATTTCTTCAAAAATAGTAAAACTTAAACGCAATTCATTTATTTTTACTGTGAATTTATCAACCGTTAATTTACTTACTAATGAAAAGGATTGTTGTTTTTTGTGGTTCTAGTTTAGGGTTTAACCCTGTTTACAAAGAAACTGCTATAGAATTAGGAAACTATTTTGTGAACAACAATATTGGTTTGGTATATGGTGGCGGAAAAATTGGAATGATGGGCATTATTTCTGATACCATTCTTTCTAAAAATGGCGATGTTATTGGTGTAATACCTAAATTATTAGAAAAAGAAGAAGTTGTACATGCAGGTGTTGAGGAAATGATTGTTTGTAAAAACATGAGTGAAAGAAAAGTAATTATGAGTAAATTAGTTAATGGTTACATTACACTTCCTGGTGGTTTTGGAACCTTAGACGAACTTTTTGAGGCATTAACTCTAAATCAATTACATATAGAACAAAAACCTGTTGGCCTTTTAAATGTAAATGGTTTTTTTGATGCTACATTATTGCAATTAGATAAAATGGTAGCAGAAGGTTATTTAAAACAAACCAATAGAAATATGTTACTTGTAGGTAATACTGTAGAAGAATTATTATCTAAAATGAATACGTACAAAGCACCAAAAATTAATCATGTAATTAATAAAGTAGTAAGTTAATGACTATAAATTGCAAAGGAACTTTAGTAGACTTATCATCGCCAAAAGTAATGGGGATTTTAAATATTACACCAGACTCTTTTTTTGACGGTGGAAAATATAAAAACGAAAAAGAAATTCTTTTACAAACTGAGAAAATGCTTGTTGAAGGTGCAGCTTTTATTGATGTTGGCGCATATTCTTCTAGACCAGGAGCCAAACACATTTCTGAAGATATAGAATTAAAAAGAATTGTACCTGTAATAGAATTACTAACGAAACAATTTCCTGAAATTATTATTTCTGTAGACACTTTTAGAAGTAAAGTTGCTAAAGAAACAATTAATACTGGAGCAGCAATTGTTAATGATATTTCTGGTGGAAATATGGATAAAAACATGTTTACAACTGTAGCTAACTTACAAGTTCCTTATATTTTAATGCACATGTTAGGTACACCACAAAACATGCAACAAAACCCTATTTATAAAGATGTAACTAAAGAAATAATCTCCTTTTTTGCAGCACAAATTTTTAAATTACATCAACTAAAACTAAACGATGTTATAATTGATATTGGTTTTGGTTTTGGAAAAACAAATGCACATAATTTTGAAATTTTAAAAAGTTTATCACTTTTTAAGAGTCTAGATGCGCCTATTTTAGCTGGAATCTCTAGAAAATCGATGCTTTATAAAACGTTAGGTATTTCTGCACAAGAAGCTTTAAACGCAACCACTTCTGCCAATACAATTGCGCTTTTAAATGGCGCAAACATACTTAGAGTCCACGATGTAAAAGAGGCTATAGAAACTGTAAAAATTGTGAAGCAAATTCTCTAAACAAGAACTAAAAATTAATAATCATTTTTTTTAAGCTGTTTCCTGCTTTTCGCTATATCTTTTAGTAAAAACAAAAAGGATGTCGCTACAATCAGGGCTAAACCTTTTTGCAGATTAATTTCATAAACTAAAACCTCCTTTTTATTAAAATATCATAGTAATTTCTTTACCAAATACTATTTCTTGTCAAATAGTAAAATTACTTTATTATTTACAACAACAATTACACTTCAAATTTTGTGGCACTCTTTTTGTTAAAATTATGTTAACGCCAAAAAATCTACCTACTCAAACTTTAAACATTCAATTCAAAATATTTTTGAAATGAAAATCATTTATTAAATTTAAAACTAGTTATTATGAGTAGAAAAAAAACACCAGAGATAAATGCGGGCTCAATGGCAGACATCGCATTTTTATTATTAATCTTCTTTTTAGTAACCACAACAATGGATACAGATTCCGGAATTATTAGAAAAATTCCTAAAAAGGAAAAAATTGCAGATAATATTCTCATCAAAGAAAAAAATATTTTAGAAGTAAACATAAATCTAAAAAATGAATTATTTGTAGATGGAGAATTTATTATATTAAACGATTTAAAAAAAATAGCTATCGATTTTATAGATAACGGAGGCGGATTGGATAAAAATAAACAACCATGTAATTGGTGTAAGGGAAAGGAATTAAAATCCTCTTCAGACCATCCTTCAAAAGCTTTTATATCTATTAAAGCCGACAGAAATACAAATTATGAAACTTATATTTCTGTTTTAGATAATTTAAGTAGTGCTTATACACATTTACGAAATAAGTTATCTGTAGATTTATACAATCAAAATTATGTAAACTTATTAGATGAATTTAAAAAATCGAATAACAAAAACAAACAGATTGAAGCTAAAATTAAATTGATACGTAAAAAATACCCGCTGTTACTTTCAGATTCAGAAATAAAAAACTGATATTGTACACACAAAATTTATTAGTACTTTTACCTAAAATCATTCAATTTTAAATGCTAGATTTTATACCTTTTTCAATTTTAGATGTGCTAGATATTTTACTAGTTGCAACACTACTCTACTACATTTATAAATTATTAAAAGGTACTGTTGCTATTAATATTTTTATTGGAATTGCTTTTATTTTCCTAATATGGAAAATTACACAAGCACTAAAAATGGAGATGTTAAGCGGTATATTGGGCTACTTACTTTCCGGAGGTGTAATTGCACTTATTATTGTGTTTCAACAAGAAATTAGAAAGTTTTTATTAATGATTGGTACCACAAACTTTTCTTCTAAAAAAGGTTTTTTAAATCAACTAAAATTTCTACAATCAGAAATTAGCTCAGAAATAGATACAGAAAAAATAATAAGAGCATGTAGTAATATGTCTAAAACTAAAACTGGTGCTCTTATTGTTATAGAAAGAACAAATAGTTTAGACTTTTTAATAAACAATGGAGATGCTATGAATGCACTAGTAAACGAAGTTATACTAGAAAGCATCTTTTTTAAAAACAGTCCTTTACATGATGGTGCAACTATTATTAGAGATAATTTTATAGTTGCTACACGTGTAGTTTTACCAATTTCTGATAGTACAAAAATACCAGCAAGATTTGGATTAAGACATAGAGCTGCAATTGGCGTTAGCGAAAAAACCGATGCTGTTTGTTTATTAGTTTCTGAAGAAACTGGAGAAATTTCATATATAAAAGATGGGGAGTTCGTTTTACACTCAACAATAGAAGAATTAAACGAAAAACTTAAAAACGATTTGGCTTCATAAAAAAAGGCTCTCATAATGAGAACCTTTTAAACTTAAATAAAATGAAATACCTTATTTAGAAGGTGCCATTTTAGATTGAATTTGATTTAAAACACTTTTATATTTAGCTTTAGATGTATCGTCTAAACCTGCAACTAAACTTTTTCCTTGTGCTAATAATTCAGCTCCTTTTTTTACTAAAGCTGGTTTCTTTAAAACATCTCCTTTAGCAGCAATATAATCTTTTGCATACGTTGCGTAAGATTGTAAGTGCTCAGTAACTTTTGGATTATCAAAACTAGGTATAGAAACACCTTCTAAAGCAGATGCAACCATATCCGAAACCTCTTTCTTAGTCTCTTCTACTTTAGTTACTACTTCTGTTTTAACTTCTTCGACATCTGTTACAACTTCTGTTTTAACTACATCTTTAGCTTTTTCAGCTTCCTTTTTTTCCCCTTTACAAGATGTTGCTAATAATGCACCAACAACCAATACTGATAATACGATTTTTTTCATTTTTGTTTTGTTTTAGATTGAAATGTAAAGGTATATCAATAAAAATTGATATTTTATCTTTTTAAACAAAAACCGATAAAAACAACCATTGAAATGATTTTACATTAAACCAAATAAAACACTAATAACAAACACTTTAAGAAACCTTATCTATGCTAAACTGTTTGTCGTATAAATTTTTGTAGTAACCATTTTCTTTTTCTAATAATTCTAAATGAGATCCTTCTTCTACAATAAAACCTTTATCCATAACAATAATCTTATCAGCCTGTTTTATAGTAGCTAATCTATGAGCAATAACAATAGATGTTCTATTTTTTGTAATTGTCTCTGTTGCAAACTGTATCATTTGTTCTGCATACGCATCTACAGATGAAGTAGCTTCATCTAAAATTAAAATGCTTGGTTTACTAACATATGCTCGTAAAAAAGCAATTAATTGTCTTTGACCAGAAGATAACATGGCTCCTCTTTCTTTTACATTGTAATGATAACCATCAGGAAGAGTCATTATAAAATCATGAATTCCTATTTGTTTTGCGGCTTCTTCTACTTCTTTTAAAGAGATGTTCTCATTTTTTAAAGTGATATTATTTAAAATAGACTCTGAAAATAAAAAGACATCTTGTAATACAATAGCAACTTGATTTCTTAAGTTCTCTAAATCATATTCATTTACAGAAACTCCATCAACATAAATACTTCCGCTATCAATTTCGTAAAAACGATTTATTAAATTAATAATAGTCGATTTTCCTGCTCCTGTAGCTCCAACAATAGCAATAGTTTGCCCACTTTTAACATCTAATGATATCCCTTTTAAAACTTCTTCTCCTTTAATATAACTAAATCTCACATCTTTAAAACTGATATCTCCCTTTAACTTACCAGCCTTAACTTTACCACTTTTAGCAATACTACTTTCGGTATCTATTACTTTAAAAACACGTTCTCCTGCAACAATTCCCATCTGAAGCTGATTAAATTTATCTGCAATTTGCCTTAAAGGTCTAAATAACATTTGAGCAAACTGAATAAACCCCATAATCATACCTACAGAAATTCCAGAATCTTGTATAGCTTGTCCACCGCCAAACCAAACAATTAATCCAATACCAATAGATGATAAAATTTCTGCAATAGGAAAGAAAACAGAATAATACCAAATTGTTTTTACGTGTGCTTTTTTGTGCTTGTTATTTATCTCTTTAAAATTCTGATATTCGATATTTTCTCGATTAAACAATTGTACAATCTTCATACCGGTAACCCTTTCTTGTACAAAACCATTTAAATTAGCCACTTGATTTCTTACTTCTTGAAAAGTAGCTTTTATAGCAACCTGAAATAGTTTTGTAGCATACACTAAGATTGGTAAAATTGCTAATGTGATTAACGCAAGCTTCCAATTTAAAACTAACATTACAATAGTAACTGCAAACATTTTAAGAATATCACTTAAAATTGTAAAAACACCATTACTAAAAAATGCAGCGATTGTTTCTATATCAGAAACGACTCTTGTTACAAGTTTACCAACAGAGTTATTATCAAAATAAGACATTTTAAATTGTAAAATGTGCCTAAATATTTTTGACCTAATATCTCTTATAATATGCTGTCCTACCCAATTTGCGTAGTAAATAAAGATAAATTGTAAAGCAACTTCTACAAATAAAATACCAAGCATTAATAAGGTATAATTTAATAAGCCTGCTTTGTCTTTAGATAAAATATAATCATCTACAGTATTTATTAAGATATAGGGTGATAATACAGAAAATGATGCTAAAAGTATTGTAGAGGAAGCAGCTATAAAAAAATACAATCGATATCGTTTTGCAAAAGACATTAGTCTTGAGAAAATTTTAATATCGAACGCGTTTCCAGTTTTTTCTACCAAAATTTAGTATTTAATTTGTGTTAAAAATAATCCTTTTGCTGGTACTGATAAGCCTGCATTACCTCTATTCTTACTTTCTATGATTTCTCTAAAATCATCAACAGATATTTTACCTAAACCAACATCTACCAAAGTACCAACAATTGCTCTTACCATATTTCTAAGAAATCTATTTGCAGAAATATGAAAAATTAATTCGTTTTCATTAGATTCCCAATAAGCTTCAGTAACATTGCAATTAAAAGTATAAACATCTGTTTTAACCTTAGAAAAAGTTTGAAAATCTGTATATTCTAATAACAGTTTTGCCGCTTCATTCATTAATAAAACATCTGGTTTTTGAGTATGAATTTGCCAAGTAAAATCTAATAAAAAAGGGTTTCTACCCATCCATATTTTATATTCATAACTTCTAGAGGTAGCGTCAAACCTTACGTGCTTTTCATCATCTACCAAAAACACTTTATATACTGCAATATCATTTGGTAAAATTGAATTCAATTTAAAAACCAAATCGCCTTTCAATTCTTTATCAATATCAAAATGTGCAAACATTTGCGAAGCATGTACACCTGTATCAGTTCTACCTGCTCCAACTACTTGTATCTTAACTTGAGTAATTGTACTTATAGCAATGTTTAGTTTTTCTTGTACAGAAATAACATCTGGCTGAATTTGCCAACCGTGATAATTTTTTCCGTTATAAGAAAGTTCTATAAAATATCTCAAGAATATTAGTTTTTGAAGACACCAAAATTACGGAATTTATTTTGTTATCGTTACTTTTGAACTTCTAAGAGACGTTAAAATTTTCTTACAATTATTAAATGAAAAAAATTTTATTATTATCAGACACTCATAGCTATATTGATGATCAAATTTTAAAATTTGTAAAACAAGCTGACGAAGTTTGGCACGCTGGTGATATTGGCGATTTAACAGTAACTGACACTATTAAAAACCTTAAACCACTTAGGTGTGTTTATGGCAATATTGATGGTGCAGAAGCAAGATCTGAGTTTCCTTTAGACAAAAAATTTTCTATTGAAAACGTATCCGTTTGGATGACACATATTGGAGGTTACCCTAATAAATACAATTTAAGAGTTAGAGAAGATATAGCTAAAAACCCTCCAAAGATATTTATTTCTGGTCATTCTCACATTTTAAAAGTTCAGTATGACAAAAATTTGAACTTATTACATTTAAACCCAGGTGCAGCTGGAAATCATGGTTTTCATAAAGTTCGTACAATGCTGCGGTTTCAAATAGAACAAGGAGAAATTAAAAATTTAGAAATAATAGAACTAGCTCAAAGAGGTTAATTCTATTTTTTCCTGAATTGGTATTTCTACACTAATTTTTGTTCCTGATTCTTTATCGGAAACAACTTTAAAAGTACCTTTCATCATATGAATTCTTGCCTTAATTTGATTTATTCCTAAACCATCTTTAGATGCAATTTTTGTTTTATCAAAGCCAATACCATCGTCTATTATTTGCAATAAGATTAAACTATCTTGCTCTTTTAAACTTATAAATGCATTTTTAGCTTTACTATGTTTTAAAATATTATTCGTTAATTCTTGAATAATATTATGAATCTTCATTTCAAAAGTTTGATGATACCTTCTTATGTTTTGTATCTCTACAGCTATTGTTAAATCTGAATTTGAATATTTTTCTGCTATATCTTTAATTGCAAAATTTAACCCAAACTTTAATAATACAGAAGAAACCAAAGTATGTGATAAGTCTCTAATTTTTTTAGAGGCCTCTATTATAATTTGCTGAGATTTATCAATTTCTATTGGAACTTTATTATCAAATTGTTTTCTTGTAGCTTGTAAATGTAAATTAGCAGAAGACAACATTGCACTAACACTATCGTGTAAAATTTCTGAAATTTCTTTTCTTTCAGATTCTTTACCGTTAAGAGTTGCATCTAAAACTCTTGCCTGAGATTCTGATTTTAATTTATCTAGCTTTTGGTTTTGTATTAATTCCGATCTTGTTAATTCTAGTTGTAACTTTTTTTGTCTAAAAAAATAATATCCCACTATAAAAATTAAACAAATTAAAAGAAACGCACCAATAAAAATAATGCTTTTGTTCTTATCTTTTTCTTGTAAAATTTTAACTTTCTGTTGCTCTTCTAAAAGTTTTTTCTCGGATTCAAAATCGTACTCATACGATAATTCTGCAATAATACTTCTAAACTCTTTTTCTCTAATAGTATCTTGTATATTAAAAGATTTTTCTTGATAATCATAAGATTTATAATCTTTAAGATTTCGCATGGCCCAAGCTAAATTATAGTACAAACTAGCTTTAGTTCTATTTGCTATAGGATTATCGTTGTTTTTTATTAAGTCTAATGCTTCTAAATATAAATCTTTAGATTTTTTATATTGTTTTTGAGATAAAAATATATTCCCTAAATTATTTATTGCTTTGGCAACACCTAAATCTTTATTTAGTTTTTTATGAATTACGATTGCCTTCTTCACATAACTTTCTGCTTTATCAAAAATCGAATCTTTTTCATAAATACCAGATAAATTACTAAAA
>CAJQQH010000023.1 GCA_905480405.1 uncultured Polaribacter sp.
AAAAAAAGCCATTCCAGAAAACCTTATTGATCGCGCTAAAGAAGATTAAAAGTAAAATTACAATTTCTATTCAAATATATATTTATAAAAAAAAAACACCAAGAATTAACTTGATGCTTTTTTATATTCAATTTTAAAATAAGTTTAAGAACTTACATAACAAATAATCTTTTTGCGCTCATCATATCAGAAACTCTATCTCCAATTGCTTCTAGAGCAGTTTCATTAGCAGCGTTTGTAATTGCTTCATCAATAAAGTTAACAACAGCAATCATATCTACTTCTTTTAAACCACGCGTTGTAATAGCAGCAGTTCCTACACGAATACCAGATGTTATAAATGGGCTTTTATCATCAAAAGGTACCATGTTTTTGTTTACAGTAATATCTGCTTTACCAAGAGCAATTTCTGCATCTTTTCCAGAAATATTTTTGTTACGTAAATCTATTAACATACAATGGTTATCTGTACCACCAGAAATAATGTTATATCCTTTTGCTACAAATTCTTTAGCCATTGCAGCTGCGTTTTCTTTTACTTGAATTTGGTATTCTAAAAACTCATCTGTTAAAGCCTCTCCAAAAGCAATTGCTTTTGCAGCAATAACATGCTCTAAAGGTCCACCTTGGTTTCCAGGAAAAACAGAAGAATTAATTAAAGTAGACATTTTCTTTAATTTTCCTGATTTTAATTTTAATCCAAAAGGATTTTCAAAATCTTTACCAATCATAATCATACCACCTCTTGGGCCACGTAATGTTTTATGTGTTGTAGTAGTTACAATATGACAATGAGGTAAAGGATCATTTAAAATACCTTTAGCAATTAAACCTGCTGGATGAGAAATATCTGCCATTAAAATAGCGCCAACTTCATCAGCAATTTCTCTAAATTTTTTAAAATCGATATCTCTAGAATACGCAGAAGCACCAGCAATAATTAATTTTGGCTTGTGTTCTTTTGCTTGTGCAGCAACATGATTGTAATCTATGATTCCGGTTTCTTTAACAACTCCATAAAAAACAGGGTTGTATAATTTACCAGAAAAATTTACTGGAGAACCATGAGTTAAATGCCCACCATGAGATAAATCAAAACCTAAAACAGTTTCTCCTGGTTTTAAACATGCTGCAAAAACTGCAGTATTTGCCTGAGAACCAGAATGTGGCTGAACATTTACATATTCTGCACCAAATAATTCTTTTGCTCTATCAATAGCAATCTGTTCTATAACATCTACTACTTCACAACCACCATAATATCTTTTACCAGGATATCCTTCAGCATATTTATTAGTTAAAACAGAACCTTGTGCTCTCATAACTTGATCACTTACAAAGTTTTCTGAAGCTATTAATTCTAGTCCGTTTAATTGTCTTTCGTTTTCTTCCTGAATAAGGTCGAAAATCTGATTATCTAATTGCATAGTTATTAATTTAAATCAAGCATCAAAAGTAACGAAAAACAATGCTGTAAAAAATAACTTTTTATAAAATTTAATAACTTTTTTATAGTTTTATCGAATTAAAAATAAAGTGATGTTAAAATTGAATTTTTCATCGTTTTTTTCTTCAAAAATGGCTAAAAATTATGTACGTTTGAAGAAATATAAAATTATAAAATGATTATAACAGCAAATAATCCTAATAGAAAATCTTGGTTAAAAGTTAATGAAGATTCAGATTTCCCTATACAAAACATCCCTTTTGGTGTTTTTATTACTAGAGATGATATTATTACAATTGGTAGTAGAATCGGTGATTTTGCTATAGATTTAGGCGCTTTCCATCAATTAGGTTATTTTGAAGGAATTCCTTTAACAGAAGATATTTTTTTACAAGATAATTTAAATGACTTTATAGCAGATGGTCGTAAAACTTGGCGATTAGTTAGAAATAGAATTGCTGAAGTATTTGATGTAACTAACGGCTCGTTAAGAGACAATGCAAACCATAAAGATAAAATTATCTTTAGAATGGATGAAGTAGAAATGTTACTACCTGTTGCTGTTGGTGATTATACAGATTTTTATGCAAGTAAAGAACATGCTACAAATGTAGGTTCATTATTTAGAGATCCAGAAAATGCGCTATTACCAAATTGGTTACATATACCAATAGGTTACCATGGTAGAAGTTCGTCTATAATACCTTCTGGCACACCTATTAGAAGACCTTACGGACAAACAAAACCTGCTGAAGGAAGTAACACTCCTGGATTTGGACCAAGTAAATTATTAGACTTTGAATTAGAAATGGCATTTATTACTACAGATGCTAATGTTTTAGGAGATAGAATTCCTATTGAAGAGACAGAAGAGTATATTTTTGGATTGGTTCAATTTAACGATTGGTCTGCAAGAGATATTCAGGCTTGGGAATATGTACCTTTAGGCCCTTTCTTAGGTAAAAACTTTGCTTCTACTATTTCTCCTTGGATTGTAACTTTAGATGCTTTAGAACCTTTTAGAGTTGATAACCCTAAACAAGTTCACGATCCTTTACCATATCTAAAACAAGAAGGAAAAGGAAGTTACGATATTCATTTACAAGTTGGTATTCTACCAGAAAATGGAGAAGAAACTGTGGTTGCTAATTCTAATTTTAAGTATATGTATTGGACAATGGCACAACAATTAGCACATCATACAGTAAATGGTTGCCCTGTAGAAGCTGGAGATATGATGGGCTCTGGTACCATTTCTGGACCAACAAAAGATAGTTATGGTTCTATGTTAGAGTTAACTTGGAGAGGTCAAAATCCTATTAAATTAAAAGATGGTACAGAACGTAAATTTATAAATGATAACGACACTGTAATTATGCGTGCTCATTGTAAAAATGATAAAGTTCGTATTGGTTTTGGTGAATGTATAGGTAAGGTTTTACCAGCTAAATAAATAATAATTTATTTCACATAAAAAAA
>CAJQQH010000024.1 GCA_905480405.1 uncultured Polaribacter sp.
TCTACAATACCAACAAATACAACCTATACAGCAGGAACTGGTATTTGGGATTTATCAGGAAGAACCATTGCAAGTGGAGCAACAGTTGTTTTACAAATTGCAGCTACTGTAAATACCGTAAACTTTAAATTAAATACTACGGAGGTTTTTAAAACAGAGCAAAAAGATGTAGATTCAATACCAGATAGTTCTAATTAGATAATTGGCATTTATTTTTTTTATGTATATTTATATAATATAAAATTAAACTTTTTTAATACGCCCCCTAAATCAATGTATAATTCCATTTTTCGATTACAATTAATTAAAAACCCATAATATTTTTAGGATTATGATAAAATATTGGTCTTAAAAATTTGATTTAAAGGCTAAAATAGTGAATAGTTGTAAAAATTGGAAGAGTTAAGTTATTTAGTAGTTTAAACTAATATTTTTTGTGACTTTAAAAAAAAATTGTTTCTTAATTAACATATGATAATTTCAAGGTATAATTATATTGTACTAATAATTACTTGTTTATTCTTTTCGTCAATGACTAGAATTTATGGGCAGTTAGATAGTGAACATTACTTACCTCCGTTAAAGCAGGTTTCCAATAACGCGGCAATTAGAGAGCAGGCGGTTTATTTTTCAACACCAGAAACAACTGCTTTTCCTATAGAAATTTATAGAGGTGCAAGTTTAACTCCAGAAGTAACTTTAATAGGTTTAGAAAAAGGAAACCCATTAATTTTAGATGCTTCTAACGCTACTTTTCCATTATCTGATGGAGATAATAATATTACCTTAGTTACAAATACAAATACAGGTATTGTTTTAAATAACGCTGGACTAAGAATAGTTGCTCCAGGAGGGGAAAAGTTCTATGTGAATTATAGAGGTAGATCTACTTCACAAGCAGGTTCATTAACATCAAAGGGTTCTAAGGCAAGAGGTGTAAATTTTAGATGGGGAGGTATTCCTAACTTAGCAAGATCCAATAATGCAGGTACTCTTCTTAACACCAGTTTAGGAATGATGGCAACTGAAGATGGTACTATTGTTAGAGTCTTTGGCTTTAATTCTGGGTGTAAATTTCGTTTACAAGGAGCAAGAGGGGGTTTACCGTTAACAACTTTAAATGCAATTACTTTAGATAAAGGAGAAACGTTTGTTATAGAGGCTAATGTAATCGAAACAGATGCGAATAGAGATGGATGGCTTGGGAGTTCAATAACATCAAATAAACCTATTGTAATTAGTAATGGAGGTTTAAATGTTGGGATAAGAGATGGTGCAGGAAGTAGAGATGTAGGTATAGATCAACCTGTAGGGGTTGCGGCTTTAGGTAGAGAATACGTTTTTGTTAGAGGTGAAGGTATTAATGGTGATGCTTCTCTTAATAGGATAGGTACAGAATTTCCAGTTATTGTAGCAACAGCAGATGGTACAGAAGTATTTGCAGGAGGTGTTTCGCAAGGAATTATCAATAATGGTGATTATAAAATTATAGATGGAAGTAATTATTCGTCTAATTCACCAGGTGGAAGTATGTATGTAACCACCAATAAAGATGTTTATGCGTATCAATGTTTACAAGGAGCATCAGGTAAAATTTTTACGATTGGGATGAATTTCATAGCGCCAGTAAATTGTTTACTTCCTAGTATAATGGATGAGATTTCTAATATTGATAAAATTGCAGGAAGTTCTACAAATATTTCTGCAATAACTATAATTTCTTCCAGAACAACGGATCCTTCAAATATAATTGTTAACCAAACAATTGGTAATACAACTTCTCAAATATCTTTAGATTCACCAGTGTACCCTACAGGAACTTCAGATTGGCAGACTTTTTATATAGATGGTTTAGAAGGAGAAATAGATGTTGTTTCTACGGGAAATATTGCAATAGGTACATTTATGAGTTTAGGTACTGCAGCAGGTGTGGCAGGTTATTTTTCTGGTTTTGATACTGTGCCCTTAGTTGAGGTAGAGATAACAAACGGAGGTTGTTATCCGCTTACAAGTTTATCAGAAACAACAGGAGGTTTTGATGCCTATCAATGGTATCAAGATGGAGTTGCTATACCTGGAGAAACAAATCAAAATTTATTATTAATAGATGGTAGTAAAGATTTAGGTTTAGGGGATTTTTATGTAGAAGTAACTAAAGGAGCTTGTTCTTATCCTTCAGGAGTAGTTTCTATTTATAATTGCGATCCGGATATTGTATTAACTAAAACTGCAGATGAAAACTTTGTTACAGATGAAGAAACTTTAACTTTTACGATTCAAGTAGAAAGTTCTGGTATAGATCCAGTATCTAATTTAGTTATAAACGATGCTTTTCCTGCTGCATTAGATTTGGTAAGTGCAACTCCAAGTTTTGGAACATGGTTAAGTCCTAATTGGACAATAGGAACTATGAATTCTGGTCAAGTTCATACCTTAACAATTGATGCAAGGGTACCTCAAAAACCAACAGAAGGAATTTTTACAAATACAATATCTAATACTCAGGATCAGGTTGATAGTAATTTAACAACAGATGATTTAGTAGAAAGTGTAACGATTACAGCAAAAAAAATAGATTTAAGTCTTATAAAGACCATTAATAAACCTGTTGTGAAAATTGGTGATGTTGTGGTATTTACATTAACATTAAAAAATACAGGACCAAAATCGGCAACAGGGGTTCAAGTAAAAGATCTTTTACCAGCAGGATTATCTTATGATTTGAGTAGTTCTACAATACCAACAAACACAACTTATAATAGTGTTTCTGGTATTTGGGATTTAAGTGGAATAACATTAGCAAACGGAGTAACAATTGTGTTAGAAATAGCAGCAATTGTAGATACTGTAAATTTTAAATTAAATAAAACAGAAATATATAAAACTGAGCAAATAGATGTAGATTCTACTCCGGATAATAACAATTAATTTATAGTTTTGTCATACAACTATTTTATAGGTTATTTTATCGAAAAATAAGAAGGTAAAATCTTTAAGAGTAATAGATTTCAGGGTTTTTAAGTAGATTAATATTTAAAAACTCCAAAATAGAATATTAATATCTAACCATTTTTTATGGTATAGGTATTTTTGTAATATAATAAATAGTTAAAATGATACTAAATAATTCATTAGAACATAAAAGAGGTACAGCATTTAATTTTAAATGTTTAACTACATCAATGAGTAATTTGATGTTTTTTGTATTGATGATTGTTAGTATATTTTTTTCTGAAGAATTATTTGCTCAAACTATAATAGTAAATGAGACTTCGGTGACTTCTAGTAGTTACACAGTTTTAAATGATGAGTTAATTGAGATTAAAATTGTTGGTGCAGAAGGAGGACAAGGAACAAACACAACTGGAGGACAAGGTGCTACCACAACCGCAATATTTAGTGTTTCTACAAACGATGTAATTCGTTATTTAGTTGCAGAAGGAGGTCGTGGAGGAAGTCAAGCAGGAGGAGGTGGAAGTACAGGGATTTACATAAACGGAACATTAGTAATGGTAGCCGGAGGTGGTGGAGGTGGAGATAACAGCTCTAACGCAAACGGTTATGGAGGAAGTGATGTTGTAAATGGAGATAACGGAACAAGTTCTAATAATAGTGAAGGTTCTGGAGGTGTTTCTGGAAACGGTGGTGCGTCTAATAATAGATCTGGAGCAGGTGGAGGAATCTTAACTGCTGGAGAAGATGGTTCTCAAGCTACTGGTGGATCTAAAAGTGATCCAATAAATTATATTTTAGCAAACGGTGGTTCTGGAACCGGTAATGGAGGTAGAGGGCTTACTGGTGGTGGAGCCGGTGCTAACTCATACTCTGGAGCAGGTGGTGGATATTCTGGTGGTGGAGCCGCTGGAGCCAATGGTTCTGCAGGTGGTGGAGGTTCTTATGTAAATACAGGTTTTTCTAAATATTTTAGCCATACCATTACAGCCGGTACAGATGGTGCTAATTCTGGAGGTAATCAATCTAACGGTGCAGATGGTTCTGTTGTTATTTCTACTTTATCAGATACAGATACAGATGGAGATACTATCGTAGATTATTTAGATAAAGATGATGATAATGATGGTATCTTAGATACTGTAGAATTAAATGGTAACCCATTAAGAGATACAGATTCAGATGGTATAATAGATTCTTTAGACAAAGATTCAGATGGAGATACTTGTTATGATGTTTTAGAGGGATCAGATGGTCATGGTTTTTCAGATTTAGATTCAGATGGAGAATTAGCAGGAGCTGTAGATAACGATCAAAACAGCGCAACTTATGGTGTGCCACTAAGTAATACACAAGGTATTGGTACATCTCAAAATTCTACTTCTGCAGCAGCAATATGTAATTCTTGTGACCCACAAGATCCGGCTTTTGTAGATTCAGACTTAGATTCTATAGGAGATGACTGTGATTTAGATGACGACAATGATGGAGTGCCAGATTTAAACGAATGTGAATCAACTATATTTTTAAACCAAACCGGGGCGATAGATGAATATATACCGTTAACCTTTAACGCGGCAAAATTAACGAACTTTACAGATAGCGGTTTAGCTCAAGACATAAATGACTCTGCTTTGTATACAGATGTAGGTGTTATAGGAGGCGTAAATATAGATGTAAGATTAACAGTATTAAGAGTAAGTGATGCAGGTATTACAAGTGTAGATATTGATGGAAATACAACTTTTGGTTATATTACAATTCTATTAGGCGGAACGGGAAGTATTGGTGGTGTTGAATTAGAAGTAGAATTTTTTGAATCTGGTACATCAATACCGTTTGAATTTCCAGGTTTCTTAACTTTTCAAGATATAGATGATTCTGGAACAAGTGAAGGAATTATACTTCCAAAAGAAGTGATAGAGGCTTATCAATTATCAGAAACACCAGCTACAAACTTAAATTTACAAGATGCAAGTACAGATTATTTTGGAGATTCAGGAGATTTTATAGAAATAATTCCTAGTAGCAATGGAGATACACCTGACGAGAATCTATGGACAAATATAGATTTTGTACCAATAACAAGTTTTAAACTTCAAGTAAAGAAGAGAGATGGTACACCTGGTTATGGTTTTGGTGCTCAGGAATTTACAAACCCTCCAACAGTTAATTTAATACAAGGTTGTTTAGATGTTGATACAGATAATGATGGTACAGTAGACAGGTTAGATTTAGATAGTGATGGAGATGGTTGTTCTGATGCTTTTGAAGCAGGTGCAACAAATTTGATTACTACAGATTATAAATTTCCAACTACAACAGATACTAATTCAGACGGTTTGTCAGATACAGTTGACCTAGATAAAAATGGAACTGCAGATTATTTTAACACATATTTCTTATATGCATTAGATAATACAATAGGGCAATGTTCAGATTTTGATGGAGATAGTGTTTACGATAATCTAGATATAGATGATGATAATGATGGTGTTTTAGATGTTACAGAACAAATTTGTGTAAATGTGGCTTTACAATATGGAGCAGTTACTATATCTGGTAATGTAAACACAATACCTATCGAAGATGCATCTGGAACTATATATGCATATTTAGATATTAGAACAGAAGATTTAGATTCTTTTACAATTACACCTAATAATACAACAGGAGATTTAGTAATGGACTATCAATACCCAGATACGAATGGTTTAAATTATAGTTTTACTACTAATTTAAGAGCAGCAGCAGGTTATGAAGGAATGCAATTAGATATTATTGAAAAAATAGATTCTGATACCTCCTCAAGAAATGAAGAATCAGATATTTTAATCGAACACAATTTAATAAGAAACCCAATTGTAAGTACTACAAATGCGGCAATTACTTATGTTAATCCTAATTCTGGAACTGCAGTTGTTCTAAATGATGAAATTAGTTCTAATACAATTATAAATAATGGATATAATACCGCAACAACAGCAAGAGAATTAGATATTTCTTATACATTATTTGCGAGTTCTTTAAATGCAGTTAAATATAATTACACTTATAAAGATGAAAATGGAGTAACACCAGGTACAGATAGAAGAATTTGGAGTTTACCTAATTTTGGAAGTCAACCAATTTGTACAGATCAAGATACAGATGGTATAGGAGAAGTAAATAGATTTGATTTAGATAGTGACAATGATGGTTGTTCAGATGCTGCGGAAGCAAGCGCTACAAAAGATTTAACTACAAATTTTAAATTTATTACAGTTTCTGGTGAAGCAACAGATTCTACTGGAGATGGTTTAGCAGATGCGGTAGATAGTGTAGATGATGGTAATCCAGATTACTCATCAACTTATGCAATTTATGCTATATCAGACTTAATAAATGGTTGTCATGTAGATTTAAGTCTTTTAAAAACAATAGATAAGACTGTTCCTAAAGTTGGAGATACAATTACTTTTACAATAGTTTTAAAAAATAATGGACCAGCAGATGCTACAGGAGTTCAAATAAAAGATATTTTACCAATAGGATTAAGTTATGTTTCTGATAATGCTACAACAACAAGTACCACATACACATCAAATACTGGTATTTGGGATTTAAGTAGTATAACAGTTGCAAACGGAGATACAATAACATTAACAATTTCTGCCACAGTAGATATAAAAGGAGCAGTTATAACTAACAAAACAGAAGTTTTTACTGTAATTCAAACAGATAAAGACTCAACACCTAACAGTGACAATTAATCAAGAAATTAAAAAGATGGAAAAAATGTACACACTTTTCAACTTATCTAAAGAGACCTTTAAAAAGACAAGAAATGGCTTTTTACTCTTTGCATTTATTTTTATAGCCTCAAGTGCAAGTTTTGCACAAGGTGTAACTATAGTTGTTAATGCTACAACAGCATCTAATACAGGTACTAAAACTGTGGGTGATGTTATAGATTATTCTATTGCAGTAAGAAATACGGGTGGTGTTCCTCTTACAAACTTAGTGGTTGGAAGCTCATTAACTATAGATGCTCCAGGATTAATTTTAGCAAGCGGAGACTCAAATAATGATACTATTTTAGATAGTACAGAGTGCTGGGTGTACACCGGTTCTTTTACTGTTGTTACCGTAGGTGATATTATAAATACTGTTAGTGTTACAAGTACAGAAATTACAACAGCAGAAACTTTTACGCATACAGAAGGAGAGCATGAAGATGATATTTCTTATGCATCAATTTTTGCAATAAGTGATTTAGTTGCCACAGATGATGATTATTCAGCAACTGCAATAAATGGTAATACCGGTGGTGTAGCGGGTAATATTTATTCAAATGATACAGCAGATGGTGTAACAGTAACTGCCGCAACAGTTATCCCAACTTTATTAACAGACGGTGGTTTAGCCGGAGCTTCAATTTCTACAAATGGAGATATAAATGTACCAGTAGGTACAGGAACTGGTACATATATTTTAACATATAAGATTTGTGAAAATGGAAATACAAATAATTGTGAAAATGCTACAATTACAATTTTAGTTGATGGAGATTCTGACGGAGATGGTGTATTAGATTCTGCTGATATTTGTAATGGTTTTGATGATACTGCCGATTTTGATACAGATGGTGTACCCGATAATTGTGATGATGATGATGATAATGATGGTATATTAGATATTAATGAAGGCTGTACTACAGTTGCGGCAAATACTTATCAAAAAATACATTTTTCTGATGGTACAATAGATACTTCTGCAGCAACAAATACAGAGTTAGTTTTTTCTACAACCACAGATTATGTTAGTCTTGTAGGAGGAGATTCAGCTCCAGGAAATAGTTTATATTTAAATGGATATGATAACGTAGTTGGTTCACAAACAATGGTTTTTGATATAACAACACCTTATGTTTTTAATGTAAATAGTTCATTAACTTTTAAAGCATATTTTTTTAATAATATAAGTAGTTTAAGTGGTAATTATGACCAACCAATACCAGTAACATTTAGTACTGCAACTTTGGGAGATATTACTGTAAATAAGATATTAACTGCGGCACAAATTTCAGATTTAGATGCAGGTAAGTGGATTGAGGTTGAATATACAATACCAATTCCTGGAGGGCCACAATCAATTTCAGTAAATAAAATTTCATTTGTAATTGAAGCTATATCTGGCGGTGTAGGTCCATTTAATGCAAGTACTTCAGAAGTATTAGCAACAATTCCATTAGAATTTACTTCAGATTTAAGAGATGCAGAG
This sequence comes from uncultured Polaribacter sp., assembly GCA_905480405.1. GTDB lineage: Bacteria > Bacteroidota > Bacteroidia > Flavobacteriales > Flavobacteriaceae > Polaribacter. The sequence goes on from CAJQQH010000024.1 coordinate 8,215, forward strand.
TGTACACAAAATTCAGATAATACTGGTAATTTAGATCATCAAGAAACAGATTCTGATGGAGATGGTTGTTCTGATGTTACAGAGCAAGGTTATGTAGAGAGTGTTACAAAACCAGGAGAGGTACAAGGTACAGGTTATAATAGTACAAATGGTAGAGTTATCGGTTTTGCTTCTGCATATACAGGAGCTACAAATGCAAATGTTACAAATGCAGGTACAGCTGTAGCAATAACAATGCAACCATCAGATAATAGTGGTGTAGTTGGTAGTGATGTAGATTTTACAGTACCTTCTAATGGTAATGTTTTTCAATGGGAAGTTAGTTCAGATAATGGTACAACTTATAGTACAATTTTAGATGGGGCAAATTATACAGGTACTGGTACCGCAACTTTAACGGTTAAAGATGTTAAGATATCTCAGAATAATTATTTGTTTAGAGTAAAAATATCAAAAACGGATTACGCTTGTGAAACAGTTTCTAATTCTGCAAAACTAACCGTATTTGAAAACGAAGCTCCAATCGTAGATAGTAATTCTATAATTGTTAGCGAAGAATCTACTAGTAATGCTTTAGGATTATCTGCTCCAACAGATGCAGATGGTAACACTTTAACAATTACTGTAAAAGGTTTACCAAACATTGGAGTACTTAAAAAAGCAAATGGAGATTTAGTTTTAAATAATTCTACTTTAACCATAACAGAATTAACAAATTTAATTTACGATGCACCTACAGTTTTTTCTGTAGCAAATGCGGGAGATTTTACATATGAAGTTTCAGACGGAATTGCTGCAGCAGTAGAAGGATCTACAAGTATTACAATTACTGCAGTAGACGATAGTCCGGTTGCGGTTTTAGATGCTGGTTCTGCAGATGAAGACAACCCAGTTAATTTACCATTAATTTTAAATAATGATGATGATGAAGATGGAACTTTGGTTGCATCAACAATTATTTTAATAGATCCGTCAAATATTTCTAACACTGGTTCTGCAGGAAACGATTTAATTATAGTTGGTAAAGGAACCTACTCTGTAGATGCAAGTGGTAATGTTACTTTTACACCAGAATTAAATTTTAATGGTGATGCAGATATTAATTATACAGTAAATGATAATGGAGGAAATACTTCGAATTCCACATTATTGGATATAACAATTAATCCAATTAACGACGCTCCTACTGCAAATCCAGATATAAATACAACTACAGAAAATACAACATTAACAGTTAATGCTGCAAATGGGTTGTTAAATAATGATACAGATGTAGATGCTGGTACAACTTTAAATGTTACTACGTTTACAGTAAACGGATCAACAGAAAATGCAAACGGAACAATTAACCTTCCTGGTATTGGAGATTTTACAATAAACGATGATGGAAGTTATGTTTTTGTTCCTGCAACAGATTATACAGGTGGTATACCAGATGTTACTTATAATATTACAGACAATAATCCTGGAACACCAGGTACAGCTTCATCAACATTATCAATAAAAATAAATATAGATTCAGATAATGATGGTGTTGCAGATATTGTAGATTTAGATTCTGATAACGATGGTATTTTAGATGTATTAGAAGGTCTGGGAACTGACCCAACAGCAGATGCAGATATAGACGGAACTCCAAATTATTTAGATGCAGATTCTGGTACTTTAGATGGTAATGGAATTGCAGAAGGATTTGATTTTGATGGAGATGGAATCCCAAATCACTTAGATTTAGATTCTGATAATGATGCTATTCCAGATGTTTTAGAAGCTGGTTATGCAGACACAAATAATGATGGTATAGCAGATGCAGCAGCAGTAAGTTCTGGTGCAAATGGTTTTGCAGATGGTTTAGAAACTGCAGCAGAAAGTGGTGTAGCAGCAAACGATCCTATAAATACAGATTCTAGTTCAGATATTAATGTAAACCTTTATAATTTTTTAGATAGAGATTCAGATAACGATGGTATTTCTGATACCGAAGAAGCATTCTCAAATAATGCAACGTATAATGATACAACGAACGATGGTATTGTTGATGGATTTGTAGATTCAAATAATAATGGTTGGCATGATACAATTGATAGTGAAGCAACTTTTCCAACATTTTTAAATTCAGATACAGATTCAATTCCTAATTATTTAGATTTAGATTCAGACGGAGATGGTTTACCAGATACTTTTGAAGGAAATTTTGAAATTACAGATGGAGATAATAATGGAGTTGTTGGAACAGGAACTCCTGCAGATTCCGATGCAGATGGTTTAGCAGATTCAAACGATCCAGATGCTGCAGGAAATGTTTTATCTAGTTTTGGTTTTAATCAAGACAGAGATGGAGACGGAGTAAAAAATTATTTAGATATTGATATTGATAATGATGGTATTATAGATAATGTAGAAGGGCAAGCAACTGCAAACTATGTTGCACCAAAAGGTGCAGATGCAGATAATGATGGTATCGATGACGCCTACGATGTTAATGCATCTGGTGGAGTTGGTATTGGATATGCAAATACAGATGGAGGTTCTGCACCAGATTATGCAGATTTTGATGCAGAAAACGATGGTATTTTAGATATTAACGAAAGTTTTTATAAAGCTATTGTAATTACAAATACATTAGATTTAGATGGAGACGGGGCTGTAGATATTGCAAAATTTGTAGATGCCGATGGAGATGGTTTACATGATGATTTTGATGAAGTTTCTGGAATAGGAACTGCAAATAATGCAACCAATGGTTTACAAACTCCTGCAACACATCCAGATGTAGATCCTAGTGGAGGAGATAGAGATTGGAGAGAATCTTCTACACAAGATAATGATGGAGATGGTGTAAATGATGTTGTAGATTTAGATGATGATAATGATGGTATTTTAGATACAGATGAAGATTTAAATGCCGATGGAGATAACGACCCAAGAACAGATCCTTCAGATTCAGATGGAGATGGTGTACCAAATTATTTTGATTTAGATTCTGATAATGATGGTGTTACAGATTATATAGAAGGCGGTGGTACAAATGATAATGATGGAAATGGTCAACCTGGAGATGGAGTTTTAGATGCAACAGAAGTAAATAGTGTTGGTATTCCTTTAGATGTTTCACCAGATGTTTTAATTACTGGTACAAACACAACATCAAATTTAGCATTACCAAATACAGATAACGATCTTGTTAGAGATTTTTTAGATAAAGATTCTGATAATGATGGTATTGTAGATGCAATTGAAGCTGGTGGAACAGATTCAGATGGAGATGGTGAATTTGGCTCTGGTACTGCAAATGATATAGATTCAGATGGATTGGCAGATGCAATTGACCCTTATGATGATAGAGATGGTAATGTAGATACTGCATTAAATGGAGGAAATAAATTACCGCTTACAAATTCAGATACAGATTCAATTCCAAATCATTTAGATTTAGATTCAGATAATGATGGAATTCCAGATAATGTAGAAGCACAAACCACTATTGGTTATATTGCTCCTTCAGGAACAGATACAGATAAAGATGGTTTAGATGATAATTATGATACTACAAATAGTGGTACTGCAATTTCTCCAGTAAATACAGATGGTACAGATAATTTAGATTATTTAGACTTAGATTCTGATAATGATTTAATTAATGATATTGTAGAATCTGGAAATGCTTCTTTAGACACAGACGGAGATGGAAATACAGACGGAACTGTAGGTGTAAATGGTTTAGACAATACTTTAGAATCTACAGATAATTATGTAGATGTTAATGGTTCTTTAGATAATACACAAACTGATAATTTTGCAGATGAAGATGCTGATGTAAATTCTGGAGGAGATGTAGATTATAGAGATATTTTAGATGCAGATGGAGATGGAGTTGCAGATGCAATAGATTTAGATGATGATAATGATGGTATTTTAGATACAGCAGAATCTCCATCAGGTGTAAACCCAGATGCAGATGCAGACAATGATGGAATTCAAAATTTTAAAGACCCAAGTTTTGCTGGTTTTGTAGATTCTAATAATGATGGTATTAATGATAACTTTGATTTTGATTTAGATGGATTACCGAATCATCAAGATACAGATTCTGATAACGATTCTTGTCCAGATGTTAGAGAAGCTGGTCATATAGAAAGTACTACAAATTCAGGAGAATTAGCAGGAACAGGTTATAGTGCTGTAAATGGTCAAGTTACAGGTTTTGCAACTAGCGATGGTTATACACTTGCAGATACAAATAATACAGCAGTTAACGCAGCTCAAGATCCAGTTATAATTAGTACACCACCGTCAAATCAATCAGAATTAATTGGCCAAAGTGCTACTTTTTCAGTGGTTTCTACAGGTAATACTTTTCAATGGCAAGAGAGTATAGATAGTGGTGTTATTTTTACAAATATTACAAATGGTGGTCAGTATTCAGGTGCAACAACTAAAGATTTAACAATATCAAATCTTACTGCATCAGAAAATGGTTACCAATACAAAGTTGTAATTACAAAATCTGATTATGCTTGTGATGCACCTACAACATCCCCAGCAACATTGACTGTAAATAATAATCCACCAGTTGCAATTGATAACTTAAATAACACAACAAATGAAGATACTGCAGTTACAGTTTCTACAATTGGTGCTAACGATACAGATGTAGAAGATACAACACCAGTTGCTTCTACAATTATATTAATAGACCCAAATAATGCATCAAACACAGGAGATAAAGACACAGATTTAGTAATTGCAAATGTGGGTACATATGCATTAGATCCATTAGGTAATGTGGTTTTTACACCTGTTACAAATTTTAATGGAACAGCAAATATTAATTATACAATTAAAGATAGTAGTAATTTAACTTCTAATGAAGCAACAATAGGAATTACAGTTGATGCAGTAAATGATCCGCCAGTTGCAGTAAATAATACAGGTTCAGGACTTGAAGGAGCTACAGTTACAATTTCTACGATTGGTGCAAACGATAATGATGATGCAGATAACGGAACCGTAAATCCGGGTTCTATTATTTTAATTGACCCTAATAATGCTGGTAATACAGGTGCTACAGGTACGCCATTAATTATTGCACAAGTTGGTACTTATACTGTAAATGCTGCAGGAACTGTAGTTTTTACTCCTTTAGAAAATTTTAATGGACCTGCAGATATTAAATATACGATTGCAGATAATGACGCAAGCCCTTTAGTATCTAACCAAGCAACTTTAGATATTTCTATTACTTCTGTAAATGATGCTCCGGTTGCAAACCCTGATACAGGAAATTTAAATGAAGACGATACGCAACTTAGTGTTAATGCTGCAAACGGATTATTAGACAATGATTCTGATGTAGATGGTAATCCTATAAATGTTACAAGTTTTTTAGTTAATGGAAATCAAATAACAGTAGATCCTACAACAGGAGGTTCTACTACTATAAAAGATTCTGTTACAAATGAAGATATTGGAACTATTACAATAAACAGAGATGGTAGTTATGTATTTGTGCCTGTTTTAAACTTTAACGGAACAGTACCTACAATTACATATACAGTTTCTGATGGAGCAAGTGCCGTAACAAGTACCTTAATAATTACTGTAAATTCTGTAAATGATGCACCAGTTAATACAGTTCCTGGAACTCAAACAACAAACGAAGATACCGATTTAACAATAACGGGAATTAGCGCTACAGATGTTGATGAAAATTTAGATAATACAAAATTAACTGTATCGAATGGAATTATTAATATTACAACTGCAGGTGGAGCAACAATAATAGGAAATGGTACAAACAATGTAACAATTTCTGGTACTGAAGCTCAAATTAATGCAGCCTTAGCAAGTATAGAATATTCACCTAATACTAATTTTAATGGTTCAGATACGTTAACTGTTTTATCAACAGATAATGATGGTACTCCATTTCCACTTAACGATTCTGATACTATAGTAATTACAGTAAGTTCAGTAAATGATATTCCAGTAAATACAGTTCCTGGAGTTCAAACAACAAATGAAGAAACACTTTTACAAATATCAGGAATTAGTGCTACAGATAATGATGATGATTTAACAAGTACAGAATTAAATGTTTCTAACGGAACATTAACAGCTGTACCAAGTGGAGCTGCAGTAGTTACATCTTCAGGAATAGGTAATTTATTAATTACAGGAACAGAAGCAGATATTAATGCAACATTAGCTAGTTTAGGATATAATCCAAGTTTAGATTTTGTTGGTCAAGATACTTTAACAGTATTGTCTACGGATAGTAATAATGCTACAGATACAGATATCGTATTAATAAATGTTACAAATGTAAATGATGAGCCCGTAAATACAGTACCAGCAACTCAAACTACACCAGAGGAAACTGTATTAAATATAACAGGAATTAGTGCTACAGATGTAGATGGAAACCTAGAAAGTACTCAAGTAAGTGTTAGTAATGGTATTTTAAATGTTACCGCAAGCGGATCTGCAATAGTATCAAGCAATGGTTCTGGAAATGTAACAATTACAGGAACAGAAACAGATATTAATGCTACATTAACTGGTTTATCATATACACCAAATGCAAATTATGTTGGTCAGGATACATTAACCGTTTTATCTACAGATAGTGATGGTGAAAACGATACAGATACTGTATTAATAAATGTTACAAATGTAAATGATGCACCTATAAATACAGTTCCAGGTTTACAAACAATTGTTGAAGAAACTTTAACTGCAATTACAGGGGTAAGTGCTACAGATATTGATGGTGATTTAGCAAGCACAGAATTAAGTGTTACTAATGGTATTATAAATGTTACTGCAAGTGGATCAGCAATTGTTTCTAACAACGCTTCTGGTTCGGTAACAATTACTGGTTCAGAGGTAGATATTAATGCAACTTTAGCTAGTTTAACTTACACACCAAATCTTAACTATGTAGGTTCAGATACTTTAACTGTAGTTTCAACAGATAGTTTTGCTACACCTTTAAGTGATACTGATACAATTGCTATTACTGTTACAAATGTAAACGATGAGCCAGTTGCAGATAATGAATCTGTTATAACAAATGAAGATACACCTATTACAATTGATGTTTTAGATGGAGATACTGATGGAGATAACGATACTTTAACAATTTCAGAAATTAATGGAACTGCTATTATAGAAGGACAAACAATTGCAGTTGTTGGAGGAACGGTAACATTAACGTCTGGTGAATTAGTAGTTACACCAGCAAACAATAATACAAACGATGTAACTTTTAATTATACAGTTTCAGATGGTAATGGAGGTTCAGATACAGGGTCAGTTAACGTAGAAATTACAGCACAAAATGACGGACCAATTGCAGTAGATGATAATTATTCAACTACAGAAGAAACAACAGTTACATTAGCACCACTTACCACAGGAATAGCAGATAGTGATATAGATGGAGACAGTTTAACAATAAGTAGTATTAATGGAGAACCAGTTGTTTTAGGAACAGCAGAAACAATTACAGTTTCTAACGGAATAGTAAATTTTAGTGCAGGAGGAGTTATAACCTTTACACCAAATACTAATTATAATGGTACAGTAACTTTTCCTTATGTTATTACCGATGGAAATTTAACAGCAACAGCAAATCAAATTATAACGGTAACAGCTATAAACGATGCTCCAGTTGCAGTAGATGATTCATATACAACAGATGAAGATACTTCAATAGTTCTATTACCATTAACAACAGGAGTAGCGGATAGTGATATAGATGGAGATACACTTTCAATTCAATCGATTAATGGTGAAAACCTTACAGGAAATGTTCAATCAATTTCAGTAACAAACGGAACAGTTGATATTGATGGAAGTGGAACTATTACTTTTACTCCAGATACAGATTATAATGGTACTGTAACTTTTCCTTATGTTATAACTGATGGAAATTTAACAGCAACAGCAAATCAAATTATTACAATAAATTCAGTAAATGATACACCAACAGCGGTTAACGATACCTTAACAGTTGATGAAGATAGTGTTGCAGGCGCAACAAATCAAGTAACAATTTCTACCAATGATAGTATTGGCGGAGACGGTGGCGATGCCGACAATTACTCAATAGAATCTACAGATACTGCACCAACAAATGGTACTGTAACAGAAGTAAGTGATGGTATTTTTGAATACATTCCTAATGCAGATTTTAATGGAACTGATAGTTTTACCTATACAATTACAGATGCTGATGGTGATACCGCAACAGCAACGGTAAATGTAATAGTAAATTCAGTAAATGATACACCAACAGCGGTTAATGATACCTTAACAGTTGATGAAGATAGTGTTGCAGGTGCAACAAATCAAGTAACAGTTTCTACCAATGATAGTATTGGAGGAGACGGTGGTGACGCAGACAATTACTCAATAGAATCTACAGATACTGCACCAACAAATGGTACTGTAACAGAAGTAAGTGATGGCGTTTTTGAATACATTCCTAATGCAGATTTTAATGGAACCGATAGTTTTACCTATACAATTACAGATGCAGATGGAGATACTGAAACCGCAACAGTAAATGTAACAGTAAATTCAGTTGATGATGTACCAACAGCAACAGATGATACTTTAAGTGTTGCAGAAGATAGTGTAGCAGGAGTATCAAATCAAGTAACAGTTTCTACCAATGATAGTATTGGCGGAGACGGTGGCGATGCCGACAATTACTCAATAGAATCTACAGATACCGCATCAGCAAATGGTACTGTAACAGAAGTAAGCGATGGCGTTTTTGAATACATTCCTAATGCAGATTTTAATGGAACCGATAGTTTTACCTATACAATTACAGATGTAGATGGAGACACTGCAACCGCAACAGTAACTGTAACAGTGATTTCTGTAAACGATACACCATCAGCAACTAATGATAGTACAACGGTTGCAGAAGATAGTGTAGCAGGAGTGTCAAATCAAGTAACAGTATCTACCAATGATAATATTGGAGGTGACGGTGGTGATGCCGATAATTACTCAATAGAATCTACAGATACAGCACCAACAAATGGTACTGTTACAGAAGTAAGCGATGGTGTATTTGAATACATTCCTAATGCAAACTTTAATGGAACCGATAGTTTTACCTATACAATTACAGATGTTGATGGAGACACTGC
>CAJQQH010000025.1 GCA_905480405.1 uncultured Polaribacter sp.
TTATTTATTGTCTTATTAATATCAAGTCAGATTTTATCAGCACAAAGTAACGGTACCCTTAAAGGATTATTAACAGATAAAGAGATGAATAATGAATCTCTACCTTTTGTAAATGTTCTTATTAAAGGAACGAATATTGGAACAACGACAGATTTTGATGGGAAATACGAAATTAAAGTACCAGAAGGAAATCATATTGTTGTTTTTAGTTTTTTAGGATATCAAACAATTGAAAAGCCTTTTTCTATTAAAGAAGGAGAAACCTTAACGATTAATCAATTAATGTCTGCAGAAGAAGGTGTTTCTTTAGATGAAATAATTGTAAAGTCTAATTCTAATAAAGAATCTGTAACTGCTATTTTATTAGAACAAAAGAAAGCGGTTATTATTAAAGAAAGTATTGGAGCACAAACTTTAGGTAAAATTGGTGTTTCTGATGCAGCGAATGCAACTACTAAAATATCTGGAGTTACAAAAAGTGAAAGCTCTGGTGATATTTATATTAGAGGTTTAGGTGATAGATATTTATCTACAACAATGAACGGATTACCAATTCCTTCAGATGATGTAAATAATAAAAATATAAACCTAAATTTATTTTCTACCAATATTATTAAAAGTGTTGGAATTAGTAAAACATACTCAACTAATAGTTATGCAGATCAAGGTTCTGGTAATGTAGATGTTAATACGAAAGAGTTTTCTAAAAACGGATATTCTGTTTCTTTATCAGGAGGTACAAATACCAATGTATTAAATCTTTCTGATGATTTTAGAACTACAATTATTAATAAGGATGCAACTTTTGGTTTTCATCAAAAGCAATATGCATTACAGAATTTAATTACTTTCCAAGGTTGGGATACAGAATCAATATCAACTCCAATAAATTTTAATGGTTCTTTTTCTGCTGCTAGAAAGTTTGAGATTTTTGGTAAAGAGTTATCTGTATTTTTAACAGGATCTCATTCTAAATCTTTTAACCATCAAAAAGGAAAATTTAAATCTTATAGGTCTAATGTTTTAAATACAAGTTTTAATGATGCAGAGCAATATAAATCTAGTTCTAATACTACCGGATATGTAAATGTAAAGTTAAAACTGAATGATATGAATAGTATTAAGTATAATACATTATTTGTAAATACAGGTGAAGATAATTTATACGAACAAGGTAGAGATGGTTTAGGATATGTTTTTGATCAAGATCCGCAAGAAAATGGCGCTTTTGTTAGAGATCAAAATTTTAAACAAACTACACTTATCATCAATCAATTAATTGGAGAGCATAATTGGAATGAAAGCAATACTTTAAATTGGGCAGGAGGTTATAATTTTGTCTTAGCAGAAGAGCCAAATAGAATTAGAAATGAAGTAAATATTTTAGATATTACAACTTCACCAGAAATTCAATATGCTCATGTTGGCGATTTTCAGCAAAGAAAATCTTCTCAAAAAATTGAAGATACAGAGTACAATGCTTTCATAGAAAACAGATGGGCATTAGGTTTAGTTGATGAAGAAGACAATAAACCATATTCTTTAAATTATGGATTAAATTTTAGACACAAAGAAAGATCTTTTAAGTCGCAATTTGTAGGAGTAAGATCTAAAGGATTTACAGCGCCTTCTGTAGATGATTTATCATCAACATTTACAACTACAGGTTTTAATAACGGTTTGTCTTTAAGACTTAGAGATGCAGATAGATATCAAGCAGATTTAGATATTTTAGCAGGGTTTGTAAATTTCGATTTTCAATTAGACAATAAGCTGTCTGGTAATTTAGGCTTACGTTTTGAAAGAGATGAAATAGATGTTATTTGGGATGTTGCCAATTACGTTGGTAGAATAGGAACTTTAAATAGAGTATATGAAAGTTTATACCCAAGTGTTAACTTAAAGTATGAGTTAAAAGAAAATCAGTATTTACGTTTTGCTTCTTCAGTTACACAAACATTACCAGAATTTAAAGAGTTATCTCCTTTTGAGTATGTTTCGCCAACAGGTCGTGTAACAAAAGGAAATCCGAATTTAGAAAAATCAGAAATTTACAATTTTGATGTAAAGTATGAAGTTTTTCCACAAAGTGGCCAATTGTTTTCTGCAACTACATTTTACAAGCAAATTAACAATCCTATAAATTTATCTCAAACAAGAGGGTCTTCTGGTTACTTTATTTATTCTAATACAGGAGAGAAAGCAAATATTTATGGTTTCGAATTAGAAGCAAGAACAAATTTATTAAAAAATGCAGATGATGAAGGTGTCTTAAACATGACTGCCAATATTACTAAAATGTGGTTAGAACAAGATTTGTTAAAAGATTTTCAATACAATAATATAACTTCTTCTAGTCTACAAGGATCGTCGGACTTTATAGCAAATGGGTCTTTAAGTTATGGTGATAAAAAAGAAAAAGAGTTTATAACAACATTAACTGGTAACTATTCTTCGGATAAAATATACGCATTAGGTTCTCCAGAAGATTTTGCAAATAGTGATATTTTGTATAATGATGAAATTATAGAAAAAGGGTTTGTAACATTAGATTTAGTAATGAGTAAAGACATTACAAAAAACTTACAAGTAAAGTTGGTTGGTAGAAATTTATTAAACCCAGAAATTAAACAAACACAAAAAGTAAAAAGTATAATTACCAATGTAGAAACTAATGAAACTGTGCTTTCTTATAAAAAAGGAAGTCAGTTAACGGTTAGTTTTAAATATAGCTTTTAGTCAATTAACAATTACTTAACAAAAGAACAATAAAGTAACAAAACCTAACACACTATTAATATTTAGGTAAAGAAAATTAAATGAAAAGCCATTTTCTTTGTATAAAATTAATAACCATATTAAAATAAAAATGAAAAAATCAGTTTTTAAAATTTTAAACATCGTAGCTTTTTCAATTGCTACTTTAACATTAACAAATTGTGGTAGTGATGAGCCAGATATTATTATTACTGCACCAGAATCTGAAGTTGTAGAGAGTTTACAATCTGGAATTATGAATGGAAATTTAGAAGAAAATTTCACATTAAACTCAAATACTATCTATAATTTAAATGCTTCTTTTATTGTAGAATCTGGTGTTACTTTAACAATTCCTGCAGGAACAAGAATTCAAGCTGCAAACGGAGGAACAAGTGTTTATATTGCGGTTTTAAAAGGTGGTAAAATAGATGTACAAGGTACATCTTCAAATCCAGTATACATGACATCTGCTTCTGGAAATCCTGGAGATTGGGGTGGTTTAACTATTTGTGGAGATGCAACAACTTCTGCTGGAGTTGATGCAGAAGCTGAAGTAGGTGGTTTTATCTACGGTGGTTCTAATGATACAGATAATTCTGGTTCTATAAGTTATTTAGTAATTAAAGGAACAGGAGCTCAAATTAATGCAGATTCTCAATACAATGGAGTTTCTTTATACGGAGTTGGTTCTGGTACAAGTATTAGTAATGTAGCGGTAATTAATGGTTCTGATGACGGTTTTGAGTTTTTTGGAGGAACAGTTTCTGCAAGCAACTTATACTTAGAAAATAACGAAGATGATTCTATCGATTGGACAGAAGGTTGGAGCGGAACAGTAGATAATGCTTATATTTCTCATACTGTTGCAGGTTTTTCTACGGTTTTCGAAGGAGATAAAGCTAACAATAACCCAAAATTCCATAATATTACTGCTGTTTCTACAGTTGGTGGTACAGCTTTACAGTTTAAAAAAGAATCTGGAGGTACAATTACAAGTTTATCTTTAACAGGTTATGATGTTTCTATAGATATGAAAGATGATGGAGCATTAGAAAATGTTCAAATTGAAGGTCAGACTGCAGATCCATTATTATCTTATACAAATACACCAGTTGTTACTGCAGCAGATTTTACTTGGGTAAACTCAAGTGTTTCTATACCAACTTCAGTTTTACAAGGTACAGTTACAGGTAAGGTAACTTTAGATGCAGCTGTTAGCTATCAATTAAATTCATCTTATATAGTGCAATCTGGAGGAGAATTAGTAATTCCTGCAGGAACAAAAATTGAAGCTAGAGATGCTGGAACAGGAGTTTATATTGCTGTTTTAAAAGGGGGTAAAATAGATATTCAGGGTACAGAAAGTAATCCTGTAGTAATTTCTTCTGCTTCTGCAAACGCTGGAGATTGGGGTGGATTAACAATTTGTGGAGATGCTACAACAACAGCTGGTGTAAATGCAGAAGCTGAGGTTGGTGGTTTTATCTACGGAG
>CAJQQH010000026.1 GCA_905480405.1 uncultured Polaribacter sp.
TATTCATAAAAAAGGAATATTTACTAATGATTTATCAATAAACTGGCTAATCCCTCACTTTAGTGATTTTACAATAAATTATAACAAGTTAAATATAAAAACATACAACAATCAAATTATTAAAGGAAATAAGACATCTAAAATAAAAATCAACAACACAGAATTTACAATTAAAGAATTGATTGAAAAAAATATCAATAGAAAAAAAATTCAAGAAAAAATTCCCGAAATGACTTCAAATTCACAAGAAAATTCGGCATTAGATTTTGAAATAGAAAAATTTTCATGGTCTATGGTATTACAGTTCGAACATGGAAATGAAATTGAAACTAAATTAGGGAAAAGTTGTATTAATCTATTGCAAATTCCTATAAGTTGGACAAGAGGATATAAAACTGAAAAATAACTATGCCTAACATGCGTATATAACAAATAGAATTTAAACTATTTTAAGCCTTAAATTTCATACCTAAATGCACCACTTTTTTAGTTTCGTAAAAGTCTTCATCAAAATAATCTGGTAATTCATAAATAGTTGCAGAAGTATAGAGTTTTAACTCTTCTGTTAAATCACCACCTTTTAAATAAAGAATCCCATTTTTTAAATCGTGGTTTTGTTTTTTAGTAATTCTACCTTTAGTCCAACCTACAAAAGTTTCCATTTGCGCTACGGCTCTACTTACTATAAAATCATACGTATCTTTAATCTCTTCTACTCTACAGTTAGATGTTTTTACGTTTTCTAAACCTAAACCAGCAACAACTTCATTTACTACCTTTATTTTTTTTCCAATAGAATCTACCAAATGAAATTGTGTTTCTGGGAATAATATTGCTAATGGAATACCAGGAAAACCACCACCTGTTCCAACATCTAAAACTTTAGATCCTGGTTTAAAGGACATTACTTTAGCTATTCCTAAAGAATGTAAAACATGACGCAAATACAATTCATCAATATCTTTTCTTGAAACAACATTAATTTTTAAATTCCAATCTTTATATAATTCTTGTAATTTAGAAAATTGTTCAATTTGAGTTTCAGATAAATTTTTAAAATACTTGTGTATAATTTCCATCAATAAAATAAGTTAGAACTGCAAAAATAGTTATTTCAAAGGTACAATTCTTAACAAAATCTGACGTTTATCATATAAAGCTGTTTTAAATAGCATATTTTTGCAATATTATTTATAATACATGAAAACAATAAACTTCTCAAGAGTAGATAAAGCTAAGTTCTTTAGAACTCTAAATAAAAGAGTTAACACATATTTTAAAGAAAACGACATAAAAAGAACAGGTAACTGGAAATTGTATTCAAAAGCAATTATCATGTTTTCTCTATTCTTAGTTCCATTTATTTTAATCTTAACAGTTTCTATGCCTCAATGGACTATGGCATTGTTAATGGTTGTTACAGGTATTGGAATGGCTGGTGTTGGTATGAATGTAATGCACGATGCGAACCACGAATCATTTTCTAAAAGAAAATGGGTAAATAAATTAATGGGAAGTAGTATATATATCCTTGCAGGAAATGTGTATAACTGGAAAGTGCAGCACAATGTTTTGCATCATACATTTACAAATGTAAAAGACCATGATGAAGATATTGATGCAGGAAGAATTATCCGTTTTTCAAAACATTCTGAATGGATGAAAATTCATAAACTCCAAAAATATTATTCTATTTTTTTATATGGATTACTAACAATTAACTGGGCAATTACTACAGATGTTAAACAAATGCATAGTTATTTAAAAAGAAAATTATCTTATGGTAAGTTTCCAAATCCTGCTACAGAATGGACTAAACTAATTATTTCTAAGGTGGTTTATTATGCACTTTGGATAGTTTTACCTCTTTTAGTTTTAGATATTTCTTGGTGGAAAGTTCTAATTGGTTTTTTTGTGATGCATTATACCGCTGGTATGATTTTAAGTTTAGTCTTTCAACTAGCACATATTGTACCAAATACAGAAATGCCAATTCCTGATAAGGATGGAAATTTAGAACACACTTGGGCAGTCCATCAATTATATACTACATCTAACTTTGCGCCTAGTAACAGGTTGGTAAATTTCTACACTGGTGGTTTAAATCATCAGGTTGAACATCATATTTTTCCACATATTTCTCATGTACATTATAACAAATTAGCTAAAATTGTAAAAGAAACTGCTAAGGAATTTAACTTGCCTTATAACGAGTATGAAACAATGCGTAAAGCCGTTATAGAGCACTTTAGACATTTAGGAGTTTTGGGTCAAAAACCTGAAATAGCATAAAAGAAACAACACACAACTAAGATTACAATGAAACATCCATTATCGGACAGAATTAACAGTTTACCTGTATCTCAAACTTTAGCAATGGCTGCAAAAGCAAGAGAATTAAGAGCAGAAGGAAAAGATATTATTGGTTTAAGTTTGGGAGAACCAGACTTTAACACACCAGATTTTATTAAAGACGCTGCTATTGAAGCAATTAATCAAAATTACAATTCGTATTCTCCAGTAGATGGTTATGCAGATTTAAAAGAGGCTATTTGCACAAAGTTTAAACGCGATAATGACTTAGTATACAAACCAAGTCAAATTGTAGTTTCTACAGGTGCAAAACAATCTATTGCAAACATTGCACAAGTTCTTTTAAACCCAGGAGATGAAGTTTTATTACCTGCTCCTTATTGGGTAAGTTATTCTGCAATTGCTACATTATGTGAAGCAAAATATGTAGAAATTCCTTCTTCTATAGAGAATGATTTTAAAATTACACCAGAACAATTAGAAGCTGTAATTACGCCTAAAACAAAAATGATTTTCTTTAACTCGCCAAACAACCCTAGTGGAACTATTTATAGTGAAGCAGAATATAGAGCGTTAGCAGCAGTTTTAGAAAAACATCCACAGATTTACATCTTATCAGATGAAATCTATGAACATATAAATTACGATACAAAACCATTTAGTTTTGCTGCAATTGAAAGTATGTACGATAGAACAATTACTGTAAACGGTTTAGCAAAAGCATTTGCTATGACTGGTTGGAGAATTGGTTTTATAGGAGCTCCTGAGTGGATTGCTAAAGCATGTACTAAAATGCAAGGGCAAATTACTTCTGGAACTAACTGTATTGCTCAAAGAGCTGCTATTACTGCAGTTTTAGCACCAGTTTCTAAAATTCAGTTTATGGTAGACGAGTTTAAAACTCGTAGAGATATCATTATTGGATTATTAAGAGAAATTGATGGATTTAAAGTAAATGTTCCTGAAGGAGCTTTTTACGTTTTTCCAGACGTTTCTGCATTCTTTGGTAAAACCATTGATGGCGTAAAAATCGAAAGTGCAAGTGATTTTTCTTTATTTATTTTAGAAAAAGCGAATGTTGCAACAGTAACTGGTGATGCTTTTGGTACACCAAACTGTATTAGAATTTCTTACGCAGCTTCTGAGTTAACAATTAGAGAAGCTATAAAAAGAATTAAAAAAGCTTTAAGTTAATTTAATTAACAAAATTTTTTATAAAAAATCTCACAGTAATACTGTGAGATTTTTTATTTTTACATAATAAATATTTACGCGTTGACTTAACGTTCAGTTATCAAAAAAAATTAATGTTTCAATTTTTATTATCTATCATAAACCCCAATATTTTAAGCTTCGATAACATTACTTTTTTAACAAACCAAAACCCAGAAGTACTAAATAACTTAAATGGAAACACAGATTTAAGAAGTTTACTTTTAGGAATATTCTTTGGTTTAATGGCAGTAATGGCTATTTATAATCTCTTGTTATATTTTTCTTTAAAAGACAAAGCATATTTACTTTATTTTGGTACAGCCGTTTTTAGTCTTTTAACAACAGTAGCTACCAATAATATTAGCGGACAATATTTCTGGCCAAATCAACCTGATTTAGATAAAATTATCTATATCACATTTGCTGGAATTAGTATGTTTTTTTCCAGTAGGTTTGCTGCAGTTTTCTTAGAATTAAAAGAACGTCATAAACAACTAAATAAACTTATGTGGGTAATTGCATACCTTAGTTTACTATTAACTACTCTTAGTTTATTTCTTACTATTAAACAAATTACTCCATTTGGTAGATGGTTAGTATTACTTTCATTTCCTACCTATATAATTGTAGCATTTATTGCATATAGAAAAGGATTAATAATTGCAAAATATTATTTAATTGCATGGATACCTTATGCAATAGGTTTACTAATTAGAACCATGCATGGTGCTGGTTGGTTGCCAACAAATCAATTTGTTTTATCCTCTATAGAAATTGGTGGAGCCCTTGAAATTGTTTTGCTTTCTTTAGCATTAGCCTACAGAATTAAAGAAATACAAGAAGAAAATTCTCAAATGAGAAATCAACTACAAAACTATATTTCTCAAGTTTTAAGCTTGGAAGAAAAAATAGAAACTTCTTCTAAAAGTGATAAAATTTTACCTGAACAAAAAATCGCAAAAATTGCCCAAAAACATAGTTTAACTGAAAGAGAAACAGATATTTTACTACAAATAGTTCTTGGCTTAAAAAACCAACAAATTGCAGATAAATTATTTATTTCTATAAACACAGTAAAATATCATACAAGAAATATCTATGAAAAGTTAGATGTACAAAAGCGTACAGAAATTACTTCTAGAATATTATTTGATCAATAAAAATGAAAAAGTTAAATAAATCAGATTTACAGATTGGTGATATATTAATTTTTGAGTATCCAAATTTTGATTGGGAAGAAGTAGACAAAATTTGGAAAGACAAAGATAAAGAATACCAAAGTCGCACAGAAAAATTGAAGGCAATTGGATGGTATCTTTTGCACTTTGCAATTCCTTGGTGTGATCCAGGTAAAAATCCAGAAACATATAAGAATATTTATCATGCTGCCATTTGGGGTAATGTAGATATCTATAGAGGATCAACTTTAAATAAACCAAATTTTAAAAATAGAATTGTACAAGCTGGTGCAAATGGAACTGGACAAGCAAGTCTAGAAGAAACCCTACTAGAACCAAGTGTGCAAAACATATATGTGTGTAGACATATAAATAAAACTAGCTTTACAAATTTTGAAGACAGAATTAATAAAGTAATTAAAGAGTATTATAATAATACTAGTTTAAAATATTCTTTCGAAACAGCTTGGATGCTTTCTGTTTTATGTTCAATGCGTTATTCTACAGGAACATTATATAAAATGTTAGTTAAAAAGTATGGAGTAACTAAAGCAACACTTTTAGTTGTAGCAATAACAACATTAGTACAATACTATGCAAAGAATCATAAAAAAGATATGATTGCCTGTTCTCCTTTGGTGGCAGATATTTTTATGGATGCAGAAATCCCTCTTAAAACTGATACATTAGTGACAACAAAAGAAGAAGATCAATTAAAGTCTTCTGATTTAGATTTAGCTTCTTGGAATATTAATGAAGAAGAGATTGATTTAGATTTTCCTCTTTCTGTAACTAATGGCACTATGGTAACTCCAAGACAATTAATGGAGTCTAAAAGTGTAAAAGTTATAGGGTATTTACCTCATGAAAAATAACTCTTTTATTAATTTATCCTACACTTAATTAACAACTCTTGTATAGTACAAAAAGTTGTTAAATTACATATTTTCTTATTACATAATTTAAGCACTTAATTTAGCTTCTTTTACTTTTAGCACCCTAAAAA
>CAJQQH010000027.1 GCA_905480405.1 uncultured Polaribacter sp.
TTCTTAAATGTTGATCTGCAATTTTGGTGATTTCTTCAATAGAATCAATGCTCCTTAAACTCTCATATAAAGATTTAATAACATCTTCCTCTATGTATAAGTTTAAATCAATAAAAGTATTTCTGTTTTTTTTAGAATGAATTTTAGTAACGTTGTGTAAAATGTGGTTAGGCAATTCAAAAGACAACCAAGAGCTGTTTTTATAAGCTTTTACTGTAAAATAATCTCCTGTTCCTTTTATAAAAACTTCTGGTATATCAACCTTTTTACCTTTATGATTAAAAGCTTCAATAGTTCCGTAACGCAACATAATATAAGTATACCCATAATCGCTAATTAGTTGAGAGGACATATCTTCTACATAATTAATTCTAGTTACATCTTTATAAAAAGAATGCTTAAAGTTTTTGTTATTTATAAATTTCATTTCCACCAAAGAATGTAAAAGTAAATACAGTCATTTTATTTTATCTGTAAATTTCCGACAAACTCAATTTTGTATTTTTACTAAATTCAAATATCTTGCATATCTAATTAAAAGCATTATTTTTAATGTCTACAAATTGTCTACATTTATGTAAAACGTAGTTTTTTATAAACTTTTTTAACACCTTTAAAATGCCGCTAAAAAAATATATTCTTTCATTAATTTTCTTAATAAGCGGATTTATCTTTTCTCAACAAAAAGAGCTACAAGAGGTTAAATTTTTAATGAAAAAAGGCGATTTTAAAAATTCAATATTAAAAATTGACAGTCTTTTAAATGATAAAAATAACAGTAAAATAAAAGGAGAACTTAATTTAGAAAAAGCTAAAATTTACAGAATTAGAGGTAAAAATAAGTTATTTGAAAAACAGCTTTTATTAGCAGAGAAAATTGCAGCTAAGAATGAAAACCTAATTTTACAAGCAGATATTTTACTCCAAAAACATTTATACTTTAAGGTTAATAAAAGTGAACAATTAACTTTCTTAGTAAAATATATTGCTATTGCAGAGAAAACCCAAAATAAAAAACTACTTTTTAATGCCTACTTAAAATTAACAGCAACATCGTTACAAGGAGATAATGTAGAAAAGGCAAAAATATATCATAAAAAAGCTGCAAATTATTACAAAAAATGGAAGAACACTAATATTCTATATTCCAATTTAAATCTACTTTCTGCTCGTATTTATAATGTTGAAGAAAAGCAGGATTCTGTTATTTTTTATTTACAAAAAACATTAAAACAACTAAAACAAGAAAAACGTAAAAGAGGCTTCCCACAAATTTACTATCTGTTAGGAGATGCAGAACAAAAAAAGAAAAATTATACGCAATCTTTTAATTGGTTATCTAAATCTTACAAACTTTCTACCAAAATAGATAACAAACGTTTTAAAGAGATCTCCTATGCTAATTTATTCAGTTTATTAAACAAAGTTTCTAAACAAAAAAACGATTCTTTATTTAGGAAAATAGTACAAATTTTTAACGCTACGTCTCTAAGAAATGCAACGGAAAATATAGAAATTGAGTTAGAAAATATTAAAAGAACAAGTTCGAGACAACTATTACTAAACACACTAAATAACGTGTATGATAACCTTGGTGATTATAAAAAAGCACTCTATTACAAACAAAAATGGAGTAATTTAACTGTTGAAAGAGCTTATAATGAACAATTAAATGTTACAAATTTTATGAATTTAGAATTGGCAATGTCTAATTTAAATAAAGAAAAAAAAGCTTTAGAAATAGAAAATGAGCTTAGTTTTACACATAAGGTAATATTATCATTATTAATAATTATTGTATTTATTCTAGGACTATTCTTTTGGTATAAGCAAAAGTTAAAAACAAAAACTGAAAAGCTTTCTAAAATGACCGCAGAAAGAAATTTGTTGAAAGAAACAAAAGAAAAAATCGAGTTAGAAAAAATACTAACAGATAAAGAGTTAGAATTAAATGCTTTTATTAGAGATATGATTGAGAAAAACAGTCAGATTAAAATTTTAGAAGAACAACTTAAAAACTCTAAATCTAACAACATAGAAGACTTAGAAACTATTAAGTTTTCAGCCTCAAAAAATTGGTCTCAATTTGTATTTAAGTTCAAGCAACTACATCCAAATTTTTTAGAAAAATTAAAAAAATTAAATACCACAATAAGCCCAACAGAAACAAAACTGAGTATTTTAGTTTTTCTAAATTTAACAAGTAAAGAAATTGCAGACCTACTTAATATAAGTCCTTCAAGTGTAAACCAAGGAAAATATCGTTTAAAGAAAAAATTAAATATCGATAAAGAAAAAAGTATTACTCAATTTTTTCAAGAATTATAAATTTTAAAAATTGACGAGCGAAAGAATTATTTCTATTTATAATAAAAAATTAGCTTCTTTAAATACTTCATTTAGAGAAAAGAAAATTGAAACTACTTTTGGTAAAACAAACATTTTAATTTTTGGTGATGATAAAAAATTACCACTATTTTTAATACATGGCTTAAATTCTGCTGCACCTTTTGCTTTTGATACGGTTTATTTTCTTACAAATAAATATCAAATTTTTGCTATTGATCTTTTAGGTGAGCCAAACAAGAGCGATTTTGTAAGATTAAATAAAAAAGATAATTCCTACGGAAAATGGTTGTTAGAAATTATACATCATTTTAAAGCAGATTCTTATACTTTATGTGGAATTTCTTTTGGGTCTTTTCCTATTCTAAAATCTCTTTTAATTAACGATATAAAAGTAAAAGAAGCTTTTCTGATTTCGCCAGCAGCTTTTATTCATGGGAGTTTATGGAAAACTATTTTTAAATTTATAATACCATTAAAAAAGTTTCAGAATACAAAAAATGAGATTTATTTAAATAATTGTTTGTCTAGTATTTACGATGAATTTGATGGGCTTACTTTACGATATCAAAAAGAAGTTTTTACAAATTTTAAAATGGATTTTTCACCAACTCCGAATTTTACAAAATCAGAATTAAAAAAAATTAAAATTCCAATTACCATTATTGCATCTCAAAACGATTTTTTTGTACCTTTTAAAAAGCTAAAAAACAAATGCAGTAATTTATCGAATTTAAAGCATTTTATCACTTTAGAAAGTTCAAAACATATCCCTTCCAAAAAAACTTTAGAAAAAATTTTTAACAAACTTACCTCCTAAAACGATACGTAAATTTTACTAAAAAAGTATCATTAGCTGGTGCTCTAAAAACTTGATCTGAAACACTATCTATTAAATCATTTGAAACATCTGCATTACCTACAGACCCTCTAGACCAAACTAAAAATAACTCAGAACCAGGAATGTATTCCCATCTAGCAACTAAGTTTGTTTGCAATTGTACAAAAGAAAAATCTGGATTAGAAAAACTATAATCAGTTGTTCCGTCTAAATTTTCATCAACAGAGTATACATTATTATTCAATGATATTTGAGATTGATCATATATAGAAACTCTATCATCTATACTCGAAGCTATTGGGTTATTTACCGTTTTAAAATCTGAATATCGTCCTCTAGAAATATATGGTTGCCCATAAAACTGAATAGAGAAATTGGGATTTAAACTATAATTCAATCGTAAGGTTGTTGATAAAGTTTGATTATCTATTGTGCCTAAAACATAACGTTTTGTATTATTAAAATCTGATGTAGTAACATACTGTGTTTTATCTGTAGTCTTTTGAATCTCTGTATTAAAAGATAAACTTAAGGCATCAAAAGGCTGGTAATTTAATCTAAATACATATCGATTAAAATCACTTACATTTTCACTAGCATTACTATTAACATATCCTAAAGTAAAATTCATTTTTTTACTCTGATCAGAGCCAAAAAATAAAGCAATGTATTTTTCATTTGCATAACGCCAACGAGGACCTCCTCTTAAATAAGCATTTTCATAAGTTACAGGAACATAACCCAACTCTAACTCTGTCCACCAATTATTTACCCAATTTACATTCCCTTGAAATTCATATTGTGATTTATTATGATTTCCATCAAAATCATAAGTAGAAAATTGAGAAACTTTCAATTGAATATTTCTATACGTTTTTGTTGGTACTTGCCATAAATACCTTAACCCTGCAAATTGAATCATTTCATCAGTTTGACGTAAAAAACCTATATCATTTAGTTCTAATTCTGGAGAACGCCAAATAAAGCCACCATTATAACGCCAATTTCCACCTCCATTTTTACCGGCTTCAATTCTCCCTCCAGTTCCTGTTAAAGAAGTTTTTGTGGGATCTACACTAACATGACTAGCATCTACTCTACCAAAATTATGACGTAATTTTTTTTGTGTAGCAGTAATTGCTTCTTCGCTACCTAAAACATGACTCATAATTGCATTACCTTCTATAAAATAATCTCTATTATGCCAATTGTGCTGAAAATCAATTCCTCCTGTATAAGCAGCTTCATGCAGCTCATTAAAATCACCTTTTAAACTTCTATTGGTTGCTGTAAAAATTCCACCAATAAAAGAATTTCTTTCGTTAAAGTCCTTTTGTGCCCTTGTTACAATAAAATTGGTAAGTGGCTCTACAATTTCTTCTCTCGTTTCACCATTTACTTCTCTAACTTCTGCGTATTCATTTGCTGTTACACTTTCTAAAACACCAATAGACCAACCATTTTGTGTTTTACCAGAAAACTTTGCAGCTCCTAAAATTGTAGCATTAATAGGTTCTTTAGAAAATTCTCCATTCTCTAAATTTGCACTTCTATGTGGGTTTCTCCCAATTCTTCTACTATAAAAAAGATTATCACTTCCGTTTGCAAACTCAAAATCGAATATATTTTTATTCTCTACAAAAAAAGGTCGTTGTTCTTGAAAGAAAACCTGAAAACCATCTAACGCAATTGCTCCAGGATCTGCTTCTACTTGACCAAAATCCGGATTAATTGTTAGATCTAAAGTTAAATCGTTTGTGATTCCTATTTTAGCATCTAAACCAACATTTATTTTAAAATCGCTTCCATCTCTATATGGATTTCCAGTTTCAGAAGGATATGAATCGTATTGTAAAACCGTAAACGGTTGTATTTCTAATTGCTTTTGAGGAACTAAATCTATTAAACCATGTAATTCACCTGCTTCACTAATAAAACCAGACTGACTATTAGGAATTCTTTGCCATAGAGAACGCTCTTGTAATCTAAAAATAGTTCTATTAATATTAAAACCCCAAATTTGTTCTTTAGCGTTTCCGAATCTTAATTGACTAAAAGGTATTTTCATCTCTGTAGTCCAACCCTTCTCATCAACTTTAGCATCTGTATACCAGATTGGATTCCAACTTGCATCCCAATTGTTTCCGTTACGAGTTACAATCTCTTCCCCTTTTACACCTGCAGCAGTTGTTGTAAATACAAAAGCCGTTCTTTTATCATGATAGCTATCTATTATTACATTTACTCTATCACCAGCAAAACCATCTCTTCTGGTTAACCTTTCTTGTATTAAGTCTGGATTATCATCAAAAGCCCTAATTGCTATATATAAATATTTAGCATCATACATTATTTTAAACTTTGTCTGATTTGCAGGCGCTGTACCTTCATCTGGAGATTTCTCTACAAAATCTGATGACCATTCTACAACTTCCCAAGCCTTATCAGTTATATCCCCATCAATTACAGGCACATTTTTAAGTCTTTTAGTTGTATATATTCTTTTAGGAATTTTATTTTTTGATGTTTCTTGCGCTATTATTTCTACGGATAAAAAAGAACAAAAGAACAATGTGGTTAAAAAAAATTTCATCTGGCTGGTTAATTTAATTTATGTTTTTTATCAGTTATAAAACTGGTATTTACATCTTACAAAAATAACTTTCTCATTTCTTAAGAATATGTTAATTATTTAGGAGAGAAATTCATCCATAAAAAAAACAATTAAATAAACTAAACACCTATTTGTCAATCAAATAAATCTACTTACATTTGCACTCCTTTTTTAAGGAAAAAATAATTATTAACAAACAAAAACTAATAGTGTAATTATGAACACATTAAGTTACAAAACAGTATCAGCAAACAGCGCTACCGTAAACAAGGAGTGGGTTTTAGTTGATGC
>CAJQQH010000028.1 GCA_905480405.1 uncultured Polaribacter sp.
CCAACAATGAGTGAAGCTGTTATGGAAGCAGTGGCTGACGCTTATGATGAGGTCATTCACCTATAAACTAAGTTAATTGGTAGAAATACCTATTAACTTAGTATAATTTATATTACTTTTGATCTATAAATATAAACATCCCTCACTTTAACGATTTAATAATAATATAAATAATTATATATAATGAGTTTCGTTGAGTGGTTTCTATCCTTTATTTACAAAATAAAGACGTTTCCTTTAATAATACAAATAACAATTGTATTAACACTAACCTTTATAGTTGTTACTTTTTCTGTACTTATTACTGTCTATGTAATTAGAAGAAAACATAATAAAGTACAGAAAAAGTTAAAAGATAGTCTTCCTAAAATTGAAGACCTTTTTAATGACGTCTTATTTAGCGATAAAAAATATTCTGATGAAGAAGTTTTTAACAGCTTTGAAGATATAGTTGAAGAGGTTAACTACGAATCTCTTGATACAGGTTTAGATGTATTAGTAGATATAAAAAACGACTCTAATAAAGAATCTGAAAAGTACCCCTTAATAATTAGTGCTTTAAACATAATAGAACATATAGAGAGTAAATTTGACTCTCGTTCAAATAGTAGAAAAATGGATGCATTTCAGCAATCATTTGTACTTGGTTTAAATAGATTTGATTCTAAAATTCTACAATACGCTTACAGTAAAAATAAGAAAATTAGAACTGAGGCAAGAAATTCATATTTAGCACTAAGTGCTAATGACCCTTATCGTTTTTTTGATGAAATAGAAGGATCACTTACTAAATGGGATGAAATAGAATTAATGCAATACTTACAACAACAGAATAAAAGAGGTAATTTAGAGGGATTAGGAAAATGGATTAACTATTCTAAAAACACTTCACTTGTAGTTTTTCTAATTAAAATGGTTGGTTATTTTAAACAAAGAGGTATTGATGAAATTTTAATTGATAAATTAGTACATGAAGATGCTAAAGTAAGAGCAGCATCTATTGAAACTTTAGGTGAATTAAACTTAAAGGAAACCGAACAAACATTAATTGATCGATATTATACGGAGCCAGAGCTTTGTCAAATAGCAATTATAAAAACAATTAGAAAATTCAATTCAGGAAAATCATTAAAATTTTTAGAACAAATTTTTAATGATTCGAATAGTACTGATATGAAAAAATTAATTGCAGAAGCTATAATAAACTATAGTTACGAAGGAAAAATGTCTTTTCAAAACTTAAAAGAAACATTAACAGGTTTTGATTTACAAATTTTAAAACATATCGAAACACCAATAATAAAATTTAAATAAATGTTTGACATTTTTGTAAAGGTTTACGAATATTTTATATTCTTCTACGCAACTGCTTTAATACTTAGTTATATGGTGTTAGCTGTTTTTTCTTTTATATCAATAAATAGATATAAAAGTTATAATACAGATATCGATGACGAAGAGCTACTAAACTCTGAACTTGCACCGGGAATTTCTGTAATTGCACCTGCATATAACGAAGAAAAAACAATTATAATTAATGTAAAATCGCTATTAACGTTAAACTATCCGCTTTTTGAGGTAATTATTGTAAATGATGGTAGTAAAGACGATACTTTAGATTTACTAATTAAAGAATTTGATTTAGTTGAAGCACCTTTTGCATATGTAGAAAAAATTAAATCAAAGCCTTATAAAAGAACTTTTAAATCTCAAAACCCTAAATACGATATATTAACAGTAATTGATAAAGAAAATGGTGGTACTAAAGCTGATGCATTTAATGCTGGTTTAAACGCTTCTGTATTTCCTTACTATTTAAATACTGATGTAGATTGTATTCTTGCAAGAAACACTTTATCTAAAATGATTAAGCCTGTTTTAAATTCTAAAACTAGAGTTATTGCTGTAGGTGCTACCTTAAGAATGTCTAACAACTGTGATATTGAAGAAGGTGTAATTACACGTGTAAGACCACCAAAGGCATTAATTCCTCGTTTTCAGGAATTAGAATACATTAGGTCTTACCTTTTAGGAAAAATGGGATGGGAACTTATTAATGCTGTTCCTAATGTTTCTGGAGGCTTAGGTATGTTCGATAAAGAAATTGCCATTAAAGCCGGTGGTTATGGTGCCGATTCACATGCAGAGGACATGGATATGATGACTCGTATGGCGGTTCACATGATGAATAATAAGATTCCATATAAAATTGGATATATTCCTCTTTCATGCTGTTGGACAGAAGGACCTCCTAATATTCAAATTTTAGGACGTCAACGAACAAGATGGGCATCCGGTTTGTTTCAAATGTTTAGTGATCATAGAAAAATTTTATTTAATCCGAAGTACAAAAATTTAGGATTAATTACTTTTCCATATGTATTTATTTTTGAATTTCTAGCTCCAATTATTGAGGCTTTTGGTATTCTATTTACAATATTTTTGATATTTTTTGGTCAGGTTAATTGGACATTTGCTCCTTTAATTTTATTCTATTCCTATGCATTTGCTGTTATGATTTCATCTATCGTAATAATTTGGGATCAGATGACGTTTAAATATTATAATACAACAAGAGAAGTATTAAAGTTATTTGTAATTGCTTTAATAGAACCTTTTTTATATCATCCAATGATTATGTTCTTTTCTTTAAAAGGATATTTTAGTTTTATTACTTCTAGAGAATTAGCTTGGGGTACAATGACTAGACAAGGGTTTGAAAAAGATAAAGATGGTAATGATAAAAATTCTGGAGATAAAGGTAATGATGAAACAAAACCTGGTATTTTTAGTAAATTAAAAAAGAATAAAGAATCAGATACATTTGAAGAGATTAAACCTTAAAATGTACTCCAAAATATAAGTATGAAAACGAACAAGTTATTTTACATCTTTGTCTTATTTGCATTAAGTCAATTAAATACCTACTCACAAGTATTTGATTCTTCAGATTTATATTTTGAAGAAGCAAGAGCAGATATTAGAGCACAAAATTTTACAAAAGCGGCCAAAATGAGTTGGAGAGGTTTACAACTAGCTCCAGAAGACTTAGATTTAAAGGCTGTTTTAGGTAAAGCGAACTTAGAGCTTGGTAGATATGATACTGCAAGATATGTATTAAAACAAGTTTATTTAAAAAGAAGAAAAGATCCAGAAATATTACAATATCTAGTTAAAATTGAACACACAACAAAAAGGTATTCTGATGCCATTTGTTTTGTAAATGAATTATTAGAGATTACACCTTATAGTAGAGGTTGGTGGATGCGTAAAATTGTTATCTATGAAGAAATGGGTAATTATGAAGAAGCAGAAAGGGCTTTAGAGAGATTATATCAACTGTATCCTAATGATACTGAAATTAAAAACCAATTCAACTATATAAAACTTAGAGATGCAAACACAGCATTAGAAGGTAAAAACTATAACAAATCTAACGAAATTTATAAAACAATTATAGATAATACACCAGATAATAAAGACGCATACTTAGGTATTATTAGAAACGAATTAGCAAAAGGAAACCCAGAAGCAGCTTTACAATACACTAATAGATCTTTATTAGAGTTACCTGGAGATAGGGTTTTAATTGAAAAAAAAATTGGTTTATTAGAAACATTAGGTAGGCATGCAGAAGCAATTTCTTTTATAAATAGTAAGAACGTACCAAAAGATAAATTTCCTGACATACATTCTAGAACTTTACCATATCTAATGCAACAAACTGCTAGCTTTAATGAGTATAACGATTCTTATGAAGTTAACAAAAGATTAGTTGAACTTAACGGAAATTCAGAATCACAAGATTATGTTATAAAAAATTCACTAGGAAAAGGGTACGATGTAGATGCAGAATATTTTATAAAAAAAGCATTAAAGAGAAGTCCTAACAATAAGAAGTTAAGAATTCAATTAATGGAGCTTTATAAGCCCATGAAAACTAGAGAAAATTTTGAAAGAGAGGTTAAATTAAATCACGAACAATTTCCTAATGATTCTGATGTAACTTTTGCCTTTAATACAATGATGTATAGAAAAGGTAAAGAATATACAGAAAACAAACAGTACGATCTTGCATTGCCAATTTTCACAGAATTAACTTCTTTTCCAGATTTTACAAAAGAAGCAGAACAACAAATTTTTGGAATTCTTTTAGAATTGGGTAGACTTGATGAAGCAGAAGACCAAATAGATAAATTAATAGGTTTAGACCCTGAAAACCCTGATTATTTATTAAGGAAATCTACGTTATACCAAGGAATGGGGCTTTATGACGATGCTTTAGATATTACAAGAAGTCTTGAACAGAAATTTCCTTTAAACGTAAGATACCCATCTGTTTATGTTAGCCAAGTAGAAGCTTATGCTACTTTTTTAATGAAAGAACAGCGTTATAGTAAAGTATTACCAGTAATTGAAGATGGATTGACCAGAGAAAATAATAACAAAAGACTATTAGATATGGCTATAAATGCCTCTTCTGCTATACCAGATTATCCAAAAGGAATTAATTATAGTTTAAGTGCATTAAGTTTTTACCCAAAAAACAAAAACTTTAAATTAAAGTTAACCAACTTATATACACAAAATAAAGAATACGATAAGGCTTTAGTAATTTTAGATACTTTAAAAACAACTTACCGCTATGACAGAAAAATAAAGAATGCTGAAGCTGAAATTTTATTTTTTAGAGCAAAAAATCAAGAAGAAAACGGTTTAGTAGATGAAGCTATTACTAATTATGATTCTGCTTATGCATTAAACCCTAATGATGAAGGGTCTTTAATGAGAATGATTAATTTACATATTACTCAAAAACCTTATGACGAATCTTTAGATTTCATCAATAAAAAATTGGTAAAAAGCCCTAATGACAACTTTTTAAAATATAAAAAGGGGGTTGTTTTTGAAATGCAAAAACAATATGACTCTGCTTATTATTATCAAAGTTTTAGAAAACTAGATAATCCTTATGAGCAAATCGAATGGAAACATACTTTAGAAACTATTAGATCCGAAAATCTAAAAAATGAACTTGCAGTTACTTATTTAAAAGCAACTTCAGATTCGGTTGCATTTAATACTTCTTTAGCAAGTATTAATTACAGAAGAATAGAAGGCAGAAATACATTTGGTGCAGATATTAATTATGCAGCAAGAAGATCTGGTGTAGGTATACAAGGTGGAGTTAATATATCTAGAATTCTAACAGAAACTTTATATGCAGATGCTGGTATTTTAATTGGGTCAAAATTCTTTCCTCAATTTAAATTATATGCAAATGCTTATAAAGGTTTAAAAAGTGGTTATGAAGCACAAGTTGGTGTTAGTTATGCTAGGTTACAAAACGACCAGAATTACTTTACTTTAAAATTGGGTGCAGCTAAGACCTGGCAAGACTTTACAGTGAATGCTCGATTATCATTAATGAATACTTCTGTGCAGTTTTATGAAACAGATCCTGCTAACGGGTTATTAGTTTTAGATGCAAATGGATTACCTATAGAAACTACATTAGAAAACTTTACATACACCAATTTAATGGTTCAAGGCCGGGTGAATTTAAATGCTAGAAAAGATTATTTTTCTTTAATTGTTTCTGGTGGTAGTGCTCCTTTTGATCAACAATTAGAGTTTCAATCAAACACGTTTTTAAATTTTACAAATGTTATGATTGGTGCAGGTTATAAATATAATATGTCACCAAGAACAGCAATTTTAGTAGACGGTACTTGGATTAACTTTCAAAGTAATCAAACATCTTTAAATTCTATAATTACGGATGTAATATTTACAAACCAATACAACCTATCTGTTTCACTAATTACTAAATTTTAAAAATTGTAATTAAAGATTTTCTTAATGAAGCTAATAAAGTACATTTATATTGTTATGTTTTTTTTAAGTCTAACTTCTTGCGCACAAAATAAAGTGACGCTTTACTCTAAAAAACATAAAATATATCCAAAAATAAATATACCACTTTCTGCTGATAAACTTTTAAGTAATGCTGCAGATGATTTTAATAAAAATTTTAGAGCACTTACAGGACAATATTTAACAGTAGAAAGAGCTAATAGTTTAAACAAAAACTATAACTATGTTATTATTAGAGTTAACCCTACTCAAAAAGATAGTTATTGTTTATATAAAAAAGGAAGGAATATTACTATACAAGGTAAAACTACACAAGACTTAGTTTATGGTATAAATACATTTTTTAAAAAATATACTAGTTTAACATTAAACGATATAGAAAATACAATACAACAAAAAAATACTAAATCAGAAATAGAAATTCCGAATGAGTTTAGTAGTTGTTCATCTCCAGACTTTGAATATAGAGAACCTTATTTTTCTTCAAACTTTGCGCCTAATTTTAGAGGTTGGAATAAAACAAATTATCTTGAATTAGAATGGGGAATCTGGGGACATAATCTAAAAAAAATACTAAAAGGCTACCCTTTACATAAGTCCATTTATGCGAAAGTTGGTAACAAGAGAATTGAAAGTCAATATTGTTTTACTAGCGATAGTTTATTTAAATATGTAAATAAAAAAGTAAAAGCCATATATGAAAGTGATAATGCACTTTCTAAATATATGATATTACCTAACGATAATAATATTGTTTGTACTTGTAGTACTTGTAAAGCTGTTGGTAATACAACAGAAGATGCTGCTCCTGCAGTTTTTACGTTTTTAAATAAATTAGCTAAAAATTATAAAAAATTATCTTTCTTTACTGCCGCCTATATTACAATAAAAGAAATTCCAAAATTTAGAGTAGCATCAAATGTTGGGCTATTTTATAGTACAATAGATATTCAAAAAGGAATTCCTATAGAAAACACGAAGAACTTAAAAAAGTTTGAGAAAGAAATTACTAATTGGAGAAAATATGTTAACAATGTATATATCTGGGATTACGCAGTTAATTATGATAATTACTTTGACATTTATCCTTCTATAAAAGTTAATCAACAAAACTTAAAACTTTATAAAAAATTAGGGGTAAAAGGAGTTTTTGTTCATGGTAGTGAATATGGATATAGTACATTTCAAGATTTAAAATCAACCTTGTTAGCCAAACTCTTATGGAATACAGAGGTTAATATTGATGAAGAAATTAACACTTATTTTCACACAAAATTCTCAAAAAAACTAGCAAACTCATTAAGTAACTACTACTCGTTTATAGACAACTCTTTTTTTATTAGTAAAAAAGAATTAAGTATTTACAGCGGTATAGATAAGTCTATTAAAAAATATTTAGATCCAAAAGTTTTCTTTAGTTTTTATGATGAATTTGATTTACATACGCAAACTAATAAGTACGATAAAGACTATTTAAGAATAGCTACAGCTCTTACTTTTCTAAAATTAGAAATAATGAGAGATTCTGGTATTGGAACTTATGGTTTTGCAAACCTAAATAACGAACAAGAAATTATTGTAAAAAACGAGGCTGCATTATTATTAGATAAATTAAACGCTTACAGTAAATCTGTTAGCCTTAAAACATACAATGAAAGGAATTATAAAATTGATGACTATATAAATAGCTGGAGAAGAACCATTTATAGATATCATAAAAGAAAACATTATTTTTATAAAAAACCTTTTGAAGTTTTATCTAAACTAGATGAAGATTATACAGATATCAGTGTTTTAAACAATGCTGCTTTTGGCTTAAAAGATTATAATACAAATTGGCATATAAGTTCTTTAGATGATTTAATTTTAAAAATTAATAAGAAGGAAATTGCTGAATCTAAAAAAATTACATTTTCTTTTTTACAAGATACTAAACATCATATTTATTACCCAAGTACAATTGAAATTTTAGACAAAGATTTAAATGTAATAAAAGAACATAATTTATCTTTAGATTCTGTTCTTTTAAATACAAAAGAAGTAACAATAATTTTACCTACAGAGTTTGATGATGAGCAATTACCCGAAGATTTTATTATTAAAATAAACAAACGTAAAATCGTTGGTAAAAATGCTTTAGCATGTGATGAAATCATCTTTAATTAAAAATTATTAAATTTACAATAATGAAAAATATATTTTGGCTCTTACTAATCGTTCTTTTTTCTTCCTCTTGCGAGTTTAGAAAACCGGATATTGAAAACGTAGATAAAACGAAAATGGAAATTATAGATCCAGAACGTAGCTACTACCCTATTTTACGTGGATCAGAATTATCTACATCATATCAGTTTTACAACAGAGGTAACCAACCATTAATTATTTACGATGTACAAGCATCTTGTGGTTGTATAGAAGTAGATTTTCCTTCTGGATCGATAGGTAAAGATGATTTTGGATATATAAATATTGATTATGACAGTGCCAAAAATATAGGTTATGTAGAGTTTTATATAACGATTGTTGCCAATACAGAAAAAGATATTTTTAGTACAATTAAGTTTGACTTAACGGTTGTTACTTCTCCACATTACACCCAAGACTACGAAGAAATATATTTAGATAGAAGAAAGAAAAAATTAGCTGGTGAAGTTGATGGTGATTTAACACAACAAGGTTATATGACTCCTGACGAAACTAAAACAGTTAGATAATTTATAAAATTAAAAAATAAAACAATGAAAGCAAAATATCAAAGTGTTCTTGATTTAGGTCAAGAATTAGAAATTAAAGATGGGAATGTGAACGAAGAAAATGGTGTTTTACATGTAACAGGAACTGCTAAAAACCAATATGAAAAAAATCTTATTTGGGATAAAATTAAAGAAGTTGGTGGTGACAACCCTACAGATATAGTAGCAGATATTTCTGTAACAGACACATCTGTATATGCAAACCATACTGTAAAAAGTGGAGATACTTTAGGTAAAATAGCAAAACAATATTATGGGAATGCAATGAAATACACAGCTATTTTTGAAGCAAATACTAATATCTTAAAAAGTCCAGATGTAATTCATCCAGGTCAAGAATTAGTAATTCCAAACTTATAATTAGAAATAAGATTTAAAAAAAACCGAAACAAATTGTTTCGGTTTTTTTATATTTGAATAACAAAAATTAAATAATGACAACAGAAGAAAAGAAAGATAGTTTTATAAAATATTGGGAACAAAAAAGAGAAAATAGAATTAAATATTCAATAATACAAAGTCTCTATTTTGCAATTCCATTTAGTATTATTTTTCAGGCTATAGAAGATTTAAAAGGTTTTATTACTTTACAATTTGGGTTTAAACTTCTTACTATTTTTAGTATTTATTTCTTACTTACTTATTATGTTTCTTTTAAGATTCATGAAAAAAAATACTTAAAATATAAAAATAAAGCTTAGAATTTTGATCGCTAATAAAAATAAATTTATTAAAGAAATTCTTAAAGCACTTATAAAACTA
Organism: uncultured Polaribacter sp.; assembly: GCA_905480405.1. GTDB lineage: Bacteria > Bacteroidota > Bacteroidia > Flavobacteriales > Flavobacteriaceae > Polaribacter. The sequence goes on from CAJQQH010000028.1 coordinate 9,393, forward strand.
ATAATTGCTGGTGTACTTATTGGTGTATTAAAACAGTATGATTTAATCATTGCTATACTCCTATTATTAAAAATTACCTATAATATTTACACAGAAATCATTCAACCAAAAACAAATAAAAATTGGTTGTTATTAGTTGGAATGTTACTAACAGGTTTTGGAGGTATTGTTGGTGAAACTTGGGGTGTTAAAAGTGGTTATTGGGAATATCATGAAGTTACAAGAGAACTACCGTTATGGTTACCTTTTGCTTGGATTCTTGCTTTCCATTATTTATATAAAGTAGAAAGAAATTTAATTCCGCTTTTAACAAATCAATCACAAAAAAATAAAATAGTTTTAGCAATAATTCTTGCCTTAATTTTACCTGCTTTTGGAGAAGTCGTTACTATTTATTTAGGAGTTTGGACTTATTATTGGCCTTACCAACTACTTGGTGTTCCTTTATATGCTTTTATATGTTTAGTTTTTGTACACATGCTTGTATACACTCTTTTACATTTTATCTGTAAAAAATATAAAATAAACGATTTAGTTTTTAATTAAGGTAGGGTAAAAAAAAATAACCTTTCTTCATTGAAAAAAGGTTATATAATTATTGTTTTTTATTAAAAATTACCAACTTAATATCTCCAACAAGCAATTCTAGTTACCTTATTTCCTTGATTCATCGAAATAGTTTTAAACTCTTTTGCACCTAGTTTTTTAGCAGACTTTTGTAAACTATCTATATTATCTTTTTTAGAAACTAAGCTTGTAAACCATTTACTAGATTCTTTAAATAAAGAGCTTTCGTATAAATAATTATGCAAAAAAGCTTTTTCGCCACCAACATACCACAGCTCATTATTGTTACCAGAAAAATTTCTAACTGCGCTATTACCTAAATTCTTATTTTTACGTTTATTAGCTCCTTGTGCTTCTTCTGCCGATCTATAAAAGGGCGGATTACACATAATAGCAGAAAAAGAATCATCATCTTTTAAAACACCTTTTAAAATATTGTTTTCATCAAACTGCTGTCGTAATTCTATTTTATCACTAAAATTATTGTCATCAATATTATCTTGTGATGTGTCTAAAGAATCTAGATCAATATCAGTCGCAACAAAATCCCAATTATTTTCGGCTACACCTAAAAGTGGGTAAATACACGTAGCTCCTGTACCAATATCTAAAACTTTTACATTTTCTTCTTCAGAAAGTAAATCTGTTAAATAAAGAATGTAATCTAACCTTCCAGGAATTGGTGGGCAAAGATTTTGATCAGGAAAGTTCCAAACAGAAATCTTTTCATAAGAAAATAACAATGCTTTATTTAATTCTTTTACGGCTTCTGGTATAGAAAAATCGATTGTAACAACATCAAATTTATTCTTAGAAACATATGCTTCTAATTTAGGATTTGTTAGTATTAATTCTTCAAAATTATATCCTTTATTAAATTTATTCTTTGGGTGAAGATTTTTTTCTTTCATTATAATTCTACTACTGTAAATTCTAATTGTAAAGGTTTTAAAGTACCTTTTAAAACTTTAATAAATAATTCTCCATATTCTAAATAATATTCAGAAAAGTTACGCTGTCTCTCTTCTAAAGATTGATTAGGAAGTATTTTATTCTGTAATTCTGTAATTCTATCAACTAAATCTTTTTGCCTTTTCTTTTCTGCTTTTAACAAGCGTTTCTCTAGGCTTTCTAATCCTTTAATTTGTTTTCTTTCTTGTGCATTAACTGCATTTACAAAAGAAACATCCGTTTTCTTTGCAACATCTTTTAAATCTGCAAATTGATTTTGTAAAAATTGAATTTTCTCTTTAAAATCTGTTTTTATATCTGAATTCTCAATTATTTTTTTTTGATAATAAATTATGCTGCTTTAAAAATAATTCTTCGAATGAAATATTTAGTCTTTTTAATTTTTTCGTTTGTTTTTCTGATATTACTTGTACTGAGTTACGTAATAATAAAATAGGAAAAGGAATATTTACTTTTTCAAAATATGCTTTTAACTCAAACCAATATGCCATTTCTCCACCACCACCAATATAACAAAGGTTTGGTAAGACTACTTCTTGATACAAAGGTCTCATAATTACATTTGGCGAAAAAGCTTTAGGGTTTTTATCAACTTCTGCAAGAACTTCTGCCTTTGTAAAAACAATATCTGTGTTATTTACTTTATAAACATTGTTTTCATAAATAATTCGTTCTCTAAAATTATCGCCCAAATAAAACAAATTAATTTCTCTTGGGTTTACCTGAATTTTATAATTATTCTCAAGTTCTAAAATAGATTTAGAAACTTCTTTAAATGAAATATTATTTTCTAACTCTTCTTTTACAAAGGGATTAAATAATTTCTTTAATCTTGTATCATCACCATCAATAATTACCAAACCAAACTCACCAAACAAACTATTTGCAATAAAACGTGTTGCTTCTGCTAAATTAGAATGTTTTAAATAAGCTTCAGAAAAAAGGTTTTTTAAATATTTTGCATTTTTAGAATTACCTAAATGACCTGAAAATACTTCAAAAACATCTTTTAATCCCTCAGTAGAAAAACGACCTACAGCTCCACCATCTTTTCTATTCCAAGAAACTTTTTTACCATCAAAATTAAAATAATTTATCTCATCAAAATCATGATCTTCCGTTGCCATCCAATAAATTGGGACAAAATTTTGTTCCGGAAACTTTTCTGTTAATTCTTCACATAAATTAATCGTAGAAATAATTTTATACAAAAAATACAAAGGACCAGTAAATAAGTTTAACTGATGGCCTGTAGTAATCGTAAACGTATTTTGTAATTTTAATAAATCTATATTTTCTTTTGTTTTTTCTGAAGTTTTAACGGCAGTATATTGATTATTTAAAGCATCAACTAAAGTAAACCTACTTTGAAGCCTAAATGATTTTTGTTTTTCTTCAATTTGATTATGGAAACCTGATATATCAGGAAAATTATTATAAAACGGTTTTATATTTTCATTTTTCTCTAAATAATGATGCATCGTTTTAGAGAAAAAACCTGTTTTTTGAAAAGGGATTTGCGTTACTTTCATATTTTAAAGGACACCGTTTTGGTAACAATCAGATTCTGAAATAGAATTCATATAGTGTTTATTTTTTTGATAAAAATACGATTATTTTATCCTTTGTCGTAAAAACAAAATCAATCTAACTAATTTTTAACATCTCTTTAAATTACCACATTTAAATAGTAGAATTTATTCCTTACTTTTGATTATAATCAAATCTTTATTCATGAAAATTAAATTTGTTTTCTTTCTTACACTTTTTACAATTTATAACACTTTTTCTCAAAGTATAAAATCACCTTCAGAATTTTTAGGTTACGAAATTGGTACTCGTTTTACAAGACACCATAAAGTAGTAGACTATTTTAAATACGTTAGCAATACCTTATCTAATGTAAAACTAGAAAAATATGGAGAAACGAATGAACATAGACCTTTATATTTAGCCTATATATCGTCCGAAGAAAATATAAAAAATATAGAGAATATTAGAAAGTCTAATTTATCTCAAACAGGAATTATAAAAGAAAACACTAAAAACAAAAAAGCAATTATTTGGTTAAGTTATAATGTACATGGTAACGAAGCATCTAGTACAGAAGCATCTATGCTAACCATTTATGAATTAGTAACTACTAAAAAAACTTGGTTAGAAAATACTATGGTAATTATGGACCCTTGTATTAATCCTGATGGTAGAGATCGTTATGTTAATTGGTACAATCAAGTTAAAAGTTCTCCTTTTAATAGTACGCAAGATGCTAAAGAACATCATGAACCTTGGCCAAGTGGAAGACCAAATCATTATTTATTTGACTTAAATAGAGATTGGGCTTGGGCAACTCAAATAGAATCTAAACAAAGAATTAAAGTGTACAACAAATGGATGCCACATGTGCATGTAGATTTTCATGAACAAGGTATTAATAGTCCGTATTATTTTGCGCCTGCAGCAGAACCTTTTCATGAAATAATTTCTGATTGGCAGCGTAATTTTCAAACTCAAATTGGAAAAAATCATGCAAAATATTTCGACAAAGAAGGTTGGCTGTATTTTACAAAAGAGAGTTTCGATTTGTTATACCCAAGTTATGGAGATACGTATCCTACCTTTATGGGAGCAATTGGTATGACTTATGAACAAGCAGGACATGGAAGAGCTGGTTTAAGTATACATACTGATGAAGGTGAAGTATTAACTTTAAAAGATAGAGCAATTCATCATATGACTACAGGTTTGTCTACAATTGAAATTTCTTCTAAAAATGCGGAAAAACTAAATTCAGAATTCAGAAAATTCTTTGACGATAAAAAAGTAACCTACAAAAGTTATGTGTTAAAAAACGAAAATGATGATAAAACAAATCGTTTAAAAAAGTTGTTAGACACACATGAAATTCAATATGAATTTGCAAATAAAGGAACTGTAAAAGGATATAATTTTAATTCTCAAAAAGAAGAAAAAATGAATACCTCTAAAGGTGATTTAGTTATTCATACCAATCAACCAAAAGGAAAAATGGTAAAAGTTTTGTTTGAACCTAAAGCAAAATTAGTAGATTCCTTAACCTATGACATAACTGCATGGTCTTTACCATATGCATATGGATTTAATGCTATTGCTTCTAAAAATAAAGTAAATTCCTCTAATTCTTCATCAATAAAAAACACTTTTAATAGTATTGATAAAAGCGCTTACGCTTACATTTCTAAATGGAATAGTTTAGAAGACGCTACTTTTTTAGGTGCACTATTACAACAAAATATTACACCTCGTTTTTCTAACAAATCATTTTCTATTAATAGTAAAACTTATGAAAGTGGAAGTTTAATTATTTTAAGAAATGATAATAGAAGCTTAAATTTTGATAAAAAACTGATAGAAATTGCTAACAAGAATAAAAGAGAAATTACAGCTGTTTCTTCAGGATTTGTAGATTCTGGTTTAGATTTTGGTTCTTATTCTGTAAAACCATTTAACAAACAAAAAGTTGCTTTACTTTCTGGTAAAGGAACTTCTTCTTTAAGTTTTGGAGAGATCTGGCACTTTTTTGAAACAGAGTTAAAATACCCTTTAACCATTTTAAATTCTGATTATTTTAGTCGAATTAACTTTTCTAAATATGATGTTATTATTATTCCTAATGGTTATTATAGTAGTGTTTTAAATAAAAAAACTTTAGAGAAACTTTCTACTTTTGTGAGTTCTGGGGGTACGTTAATTGCAATCGGTAATGCATTAAGCAGTTTTGCTGATAAAAAAGGGTTTTCACTAAAAAAGAAAGAAGGTGAGAAAAAAGACACAACCAAATCTAACTTAACTCCTTATGCAAAACAAGAACGTAAAAATGTAGCAAATTTAATAACAGGAGCCATTTTTAATAGTAAAGTTGATGTTACCCACCCTTTAGCTTTTGGTTACAAAAACGAATACTTTTCTTTAAAGCTAAGTGGGTCAACCTATAATTATTTAAATAATGGAATAAATGTTGCCTATTTTGATAAAGGGACACAAAATGTTTCTGGTTATGCTGGTAGTAAAGCCATTAAAAACATTCCTGAGTCTTTGTTATTTGGAGAAGAACAAAAAGGAAGTGGTAGCATTATCTATATGGTTGATAATCCTCTTTTTAGGTCTTTTTGGGAAAACGGAAAGCTCTTTTTAGCAAATGCTGTTTTCTTACTTAACTCAGATAAACTAAAATAATAGAAAATAAAAAAACCACTCTAAAAAGAGTGGTTTTTAAGTTTAATTTATTTTGTTTAGAAACCGAAGCTAACTCCAAGCATTGGTAAAACTCCACCTCCATTTATTTCTGAATGATATTTTACAACCGCTAGTAAATTCATACTATCAGATAATGAATATAAAGCTCCTGCACCTCCTGCAAATCCTGTATTACTTGCAGAGAAACCACTTGCACTTACACTATTAATAGAAATTCCTGCTGTTAAAAACCAATTAAAGCTTTCATCACCTAAATAATAACGCGCATCTAAGTCAAATTGTGTTGAAGTAATTCCGCTACCTACAAAGTAATAGGTATAACTTGGTGCTGCAGAAATATTGTCTGCAAAAACATATTCAATTCCAGCTGTAACTCCTAAATCCGAACCGGATGCTAAAGGGTATGAAACACCTGCAAAACCATTAAAATCTCCTTTTTCTTGCGCAAGAAGCACACAAGAAAATAATAATGTAATTCCTAGTAATAATTTTTTAAAATTCATATCTAATTTTTTTAGTTAATATTCAACAAATTAAGAAAATAAAATTGAATAAAAAAATACGGCATTTGCCGTATTTGATTAAAAATTATTAATCATCTATTTTTTTAACAAAAAATTTATTCGAAATAATAATATTCAGTCTCTAAAATATAATATGTATAAAATATATAATTTTAATATAACTCACTTCAACATCTATAAAGCATGGTTATTTGTCTCAAAAAAATATTTTCTACTTTTTCTATCAAGAAAAATTCATAACATTTTTTTATTTTAAGTCACAATACCAAAATTTGGTATCGTGGTTTGGTTTTTCTTTTTCTGATTGATGGCAATTATCATCTTTATCTTTATGTAAAGTATAAGAACGTAAAACTTTTTCTCCTACAGAAAAATCAATTGGAAACTTAAAAATAGGGCCATCAAAAACAAAAGTATGAAACTCACCATTTTCTCCACAAACATCTACATTTTTAGGTAAATCTTGTATAAATTGTTCGTCTATTACTCTACCAACAAATTCTTCTCCTAAAAGCTTCGCATTTACACATACAGTAATTGCTTTAAATCCTAAGTCTAAAAACTCTTGTAACACTTTCTTTGTATCTTTTTTCCAAAGAGGATAAACGCCACTAATATTTACTTCTGCTAATTTAGCGTCTCTATATGCTTTTAGATCCTCAAGAAAAATATCTCCAAAAATCGAATGCGAATATCCTTTTGCTAACAAAGAATCCATAGCTTGTTTCATTATTTCTGCATACGAATTCATAGTAACATCAGCAGGAAACGCTATTGTTTTTAATTTAATACCTATAGATTCTACTTGCTTAAATAACAACTCTTTTCTAAGACCATGCATAGAAACTCTATCAAAATCTTTATTAATAGTAGTTACTAATAAATCTAAATTATAATCAGGGTTTTGCAATACTTTATAAAGTGCTAATGCAGAGTCTTTACCAGAACTCCAATTAAAATATGTTTTGTTCATAAGAATAATTTGCATAAAAAAATCCTACACTAAGTAGGATTTTAATTTTTAATTCCTTTTTTGATGTAAAGGAACTGGTTTTTCTATTTTGATTACTGGTGTACCATGCAAATCGTAATCACCAGCATCATGAATTTTTATATCTATAAATTCACCAATTTTAATATAATGTTCTTTAGCATCTACAATAACATCATTATCTACATCAGGAGAATCAGATTCTGTTCTTCCGTAGAAAAACTCACCATCTTTTCTATCAAACAAGCATTTAAAAGTTTTGCCTATTTTTTCTTGATTCAATTCCCAAGAAATTTGAGATTGAACTTCCATAATTTCATTTACTCTTTGAAACTTAACTTCTGCAGGTACATCATCTTCTAAAACATAAGCGCCCGTATTTTCTTCATGAGAATATTCAAAAGCACCTAAACGTTCAAAACGCATTTCTTCTACCCAATCTTTAAGTTCTTGAAACATTTCTTCAGTTTCACCAGGATAACCTACAATTAATGTAGTTCTAATGGCCATTTCTGGTACTGCTTCTCTAAATTTATGAATTAATGCAGTCGTTTTTTCATGAGTTGTGCCACGTTTCATCGATTTTAACAACTCTGTGTTAATGTGTTGTAAAGGAATATCTAAATAATTACAAACTTTAGGCTCGCGTTTCATTACCTCTAAAACATCCATAGGAAAACCTGTAGGAAAAGCATAATGCATACGAATCCATTCAATTCCATCAACTTTTGCCAAAGCTTCTAATAATTGAGCTAAAGCTCTTTTTTTGTAGATATCAAGTCCGTAATAAGTTAAATCTTGTGCAATTAGCATTACTTCCTTAATACCTTTTTCTGCTAATTTTGTTGCTTCTGTTACAATATCTTCAATTGGTGTAGAAACATGTTTCCCTCGCATTAATGGAATTGCACAAAAAGAACAAGGTCTATCGCATCCTTCTGCAATTTTTAAATATGCGTAATGTTTTGGTGTTGTAGTTAAACGTTCTCCAATTAATTCGTGTTTATAATCTGCTTCTAAAGCTTGTAAAAGATTAGGTAAATCGTGTGTACCAAAATATTGATCTACATTTGTAATTTCGGCTTCTAAATCTGGTTTATAACGCTCACTTAAACAACCAGAGACAAAAACTTTATCTATTTCACCTGCTTCTTTTCTTTTTGCATAATGTAAAATAGTATCAATAGATTCTTCTTTGGCTTTACCAATAAAGCCACAAGTATTAATTACGACAATATTACCATCATCATTTTCATCTTCATGAACAACCTCTTTTCCATTGGCCTTTAATTGTCCCATTAACACCTCACTATCGTAAATGTTCTTAGAACAACCTAAAGTAACAACGTTAATTTTATTTTTTTTGATGGTTTTTGTACGCATTGTATCTTGATTTAAGCGGATGCAAAGATACATAATGATTGTTGATTAACTATTTTGTTCTATATTAAACTTTTAATCTTTATTATTGTCTAATAAATAAATTTAATGAAACAATCTTTCTTCTTTTTGTTCTGTATTGTATTGCTACTCAATTGTTCTTCTAATAATAATGAAGAACTTGTTATAGAAACCCCAATTACAGAAAGCAACTATTTTCCGCCAATAAACTCAACTATTTGGGAAACAAAAACAATTTCAGATTTAAATTGGAATGAAAATAAATTATCTTCTTTATTAGATTTTCTTACTATAAAAAACACAAAGAGTTTTATAATATTACACAACGGAAAAATAGTTGTGGAAGAATATTTTAACACTCATACAGCTAGTTCTAATTGGTATTGGGCAAGTGCTGGTAAAGCTTTAACATCAACAGTTTCAGGAATAGCCCAAGACAATAATTTAATAAATATTAATAATAAAGTTTCTGATTATCTAGGGACAGATTGGACAAGTGTTTCTCCCGAAAAAGAAAACCTAATTACTTGTAAAAATTTACTTTCTATGACATCTGGTTTAGATGATACTTTAGGTGAAGATGTTTCTTCTTCTAATTTACAATATATTGCTGATGCAAATACACGTTGGGCATATCATAATGTATATGTAAAGATGCAAGATGTAATTGCTAATGCAAGTAACTTAACTTGGAATAATTATTTTAATACTTACCTAAAAGATAAAATAGGAATGTCTGGATTATGGACAAACTTAAATAATTTAAGTGTTTATTGGAGTAATGCCAGAAGTATGGCTCGTTTTGGTTTATTAATTTCAAAAAACGGAACTTGGGAAAACAATCAAATTATTTCTAAAAACTTTATTACTGCAGCAACCAGTACTTCTCAAAACTTAAATAATTCTTACGGATATCTATGGTGGTTAAACGGTAAATCTTCTTATCGATTACCAAATAGTCAACTTGAATTTAATGAAAAATTAATTCCAAATGCACCTGATGATATGTTTTGCGCTTTGGGAAAAAATGATCAAAAAATATATATAGTTCCAAGTAGAGAACTAGTAATCATTAGAATGGGTGAAGCCGCAGATTCTTCTAATTTTGCTTTATCTAGTTTTGATAATGATTTATGGAAAAAAATTAATGAATTGATAAATTAGTCTGCTTCAAAAAAAAACTCCTTTCAAAATTGAAAAGAGTTCTGTATATTTTTTTTTCTATTTAAAAAAAGAATCTACAAATTCATGCTTGTTAAACACTTGTAAATCATCAATTCCTTCTCCTACTCCTATATACTTTACTGGTATTTTAAACTGATCTGAAATTCCAATAACAACTCCTCCCTTTGCAGTACCATCTAACTTGGTTACTGCTAAAGAAGTAACTTCTGTTGCTAATGTAAACTGTTTTGCTTGCTCAAAAGCATTCTGACCAGTAGAACCGTCTAAAACCAATAAAACTTCATGTGGAGCATCGTCTATAACTTTTTGCATTACACGTTTAATTTTAGTTAACTCATTCATTAAATTAACCTTATTATGTAAACGACCTGCTGTATCTATAATTACAACATCTGCATTTTGTGTTACTGCTGATGCCAAAGTGTCAAAGGCCACAGAGGCAGGATCTGAACCCATTTCTTGTTTTATTATTGGCACATCTGTTCTATCTGCCCATACTTGTAATTGATCTATTGCTGCCGCTCTAAATGTATCTGCAGCACCTAAAACTACTTTTAAACCTTGTTTTTTAAACTGTGACGCTAACTTACCAATTGTTGTTGTTTTACCTACACCATTAATTCCTACAACCATTATAACATATGGTTTCTTACTTCCATCTTTATTTGTAGTTAAGTTAGGTATTTTAAACTCGGTTTCATTTCCTTTATTTGTTTCAGATAACAGACTCGCTATTTCTTCTCGAAGAATTTTATTTAACTCATCTGTACCTACATATTTATCTCTTGCAACACGTTCTTCTATTCTTGTAATAATTTTAAGCGTAGTATTTACACCTACATCAGAAGCTACTAAAACTTCTTCTAAATTATCTAAAACATCATCATCTACCTTAGATTTTCCTGCAACGGCTTTAGATAATTTACCAAAAAAACTTTCTTTAGATTTTTCTAATCCTTTATCTAATGTTTCCTTTTTTTCTTTTGAAAATATATTTTTTAAAAAACTCATTCTTTATTTTTTATACTACTTAACAATACGTTAAAAAACGTGCCATTAATTTTGATTGGTCAAATTGTCATTAAAACTGACTGTATTAGTGATTTAAACGACATCTCTTTTAATTTTTACACAAAAAGATATAATAAAAAACACAACTTTATTCTTAATACTTTCTAAATAAAGTAATCACCTCAAAAATACGGAAATATAAGGCACAAAAAAAAACTACTTTCTAAAATAAGAAAGTAGCTTAAATATATTGTCTTTAAGTAATTACTTTTTAGCTAAAAAGTCATTTACTTTAGAAGGATCCATAATTGATTCTACAAACATGTATGCTCCTGTTTTTGGAGATCTTACCATTTTTATAGCTTTACTTAATCTTTTAGAAGAAGTTTGTAAAGATGCTACTGTTTTCTTTGCCATTGTGTATGATTTTTAATCTATATGCTCTGTTCTGAGTTCTAGATATATTTATTATTTAATTTCTTTGTGAACAGTCATTTTCTTTAAGATAGGATTGAATTTTTTAATTTCCATTCTATCTGGAGTGTTCTTCTTGTTCTTAGTTGTAATGTATCTAGATGTACCTCTTTCTCCTGAAGCTTTATGCTCTGTACATTCTAAAATTACCTGAACTCTGTTTCCTTTTTTTGCCATCTGTATAAAATTTTAAATCGCTTGAGCTTATTTAGTTAAAAATCCGTTAGCTCTTGCTTCTTTTATTACTGCAGAAATTCCTTTCTTATTAATATTTTTTAAAGCAGATGCAGATACTTTTAATGTAATCCATTTATCTTCTTCTGGGATGAAAAAACGTTTGGTCATAAGATTCGCATCAAATTTCCTTTTGGTTCTATTCATAGCATGAGAAACATTGTTCCCAACCATTGCTTTTTTTCCTGTTAATTCACAAATTCTAGACATCTTCTCGACGGTATTTATAGTGTTATCTCTAAACGAGGTGCAAATCTACAAATAAATCTAATTGTGAACAAAACAATTTTATTAATTTTTTAATATTTCTTTTTGAAGAATTTCTAAGGCCTTATTTACTGTTTTATCAATGACTCTTCCTCGTGGTTTTCCAAAATTAAATTCCTCTACAAAAACCTCTTTATCAGTAGCTAACGCTATAAAAACAACTCCAACACTCTTATCATTATTATCTGTAGTTGGTCCTGCATTACCAGTAACTGCTATTGCATAGTTTGTTTGTACCTTTTCTTTGGCTTTTTTCGCCATTTCCACTGCAACCTCCTTACTAACAACAGAATACTTCTCTATAACCTGCTTAGAAACGTTTAATAAACTAATTTTTGTTTCTGCAGAATACGTAATAAAACTTCCTTTATAATATGAAGATGATCCTGAAATAGCAACTAAAGTAGCAGCAATTTTCCCTCCTGTTAAACTCTCTGCTGTACAAATTGTTTTTCCTTTTTTGGCTAATAACTCTCCTACAGTTTGTTCAATTTTTCCTCCATCATCAATTCCTGTAATAATTTCTGGTATAATTTTATATAAATCAGAAATCTTTTCTTGCAAAGTATCTTGTAAAAGTTTTTTATGATCACCTTTAGCAGATAATCGTAAACGAACCTTACCATAATTTGGTAAATAAGCTAACTTAATAAATGAAGGTAGGTTATTTTCGAAATCTTCTATTCTTTCTGCTAAAGAACTTTCTCCCATTCCATAAGTCATAATTGTTTTATGAATAATAAATGGTAGTTTAAATTGTTGCTGAATTTTAGGTAACACTTTATCTGCCATTAAACCTTTCATTTCATTTGGTACACCTGGTAATGAAACAAAGACTGTTTCATTTTCATAAAACCACATACCAGGAGCAGTACCTAAGTCGTTTTTAAGATACGTTGCCTTAGTAGGCATTAAACCTTGTAATCTATTTAACTCGCCAAAAGGAATGTTATATTTTGCAAATAATGTTTTTACATGATGCACTACATCTTCATTTAACTCTAAAGTATCATTAAAATACTCTGCAATTGTATGTTTTGTAATATCATCTTTTGTGGGACCTAAACCACCCGTAACGATAACAATATCTACGCGTTCTTGCGCTTCTTTTAATGCGTTTAGAATATGTTGTTTATCATCTTGAATAGAAGAAATCTGATATACAGAAACTCCAATTTTATTTAATTCGGTTCCAATCCATTGTGAGTTTGTATCTACAATTTGACCGATTAAAATCTCATCTCCTATTGTTATAATTTCTGCTTTCATTTTTTTTTGATTTTTGTTTTAAAATAACGAAGTTAAAATAGTAGTTGAGTTAAAAAAATTCATATTTTACTTTGTTACTTTACAACTTCCTGCACTTTTAAACTCATTTCACTCTAATATTAAATGCTTCTCTACCTTCAATAACTCCCTTTAAAACATCATTTTCTAAAACTTTACCAACTCCTGCTGGTGTTCCTGTAAAAATAATATCTCCTTTTTTTAAAGTAAAATATTGAGAAACATAAGAAATTAATTCATCTATAGTCCACAACATTGCATTTGTATTTCCATCCTGAACAATTTCATCATTCTTATACAGTTGAAATTTTAAATTCTCTAAATCAAATTGTTCCTTCGGATAAAACTCCCCAACAACAGCACTTCCATCAAAAGCTTTAGCTTTTTCCCAAGGCAACCCTTTTTCTTTACATTTGGCCTGTACATCTCTTGCTGTAAGATCGATTCCTAAACCAACTTCGTCATAATACTTATGCGCAAATTTTGCATCTATATGTTTACCTACTTTATTAATTTTCACTAAAACCTCAACTTCATAATGAACATCATTAGAAAATGGAGGAATAAAAAACGGATTCTTTCTTGGTAAAATTGCTGAATCTGGCTTTAAAAAAACAACAGGACTCTCTGGTCTTTCATTCGCTAATTCCTCTATATGTTTTGCGTAATTGCGCCCAATACAAATTATTTTCATAAGCCCCTTTTAATTTCCCCGAAGGGTAAAAACACTCTTCTCTTTATCGTTACGAAAAAACAATTATCTAACTAACTACTAAATTATTTTTTCAAAAAACATATTATACTCATACAATTTTTAACACAACAGTTTCTTCCCTTCGGGAAGATTAAGATAGGCTACTACTCTCCTGCTTCCGGGAAAACAATAGCTCTATTACCAGAAACTATTATTTGATGATTTAAATGATTTTTCACAGCTCTTGCCAACACCAACTGCTCTATATCTGCGCCAATTCTTTTTAATGTAAGCGGTGTACTTTCGTGTGTTACCGGTTTTACATCTTGCTCTATAATTGGCCCTTCATCTAAATCTACAGTTGCATAATGCGCCGTTGCTCCTATCAACTTTACACCTCTTTCATAGGCTTTTTTATAAGGATTTGCTCCCTGAAAAGCAGGTAAAAAAGAATGATGGATGTTAATTATTTTCTCTGGATAATAATTAATAAAATCGGCAGATAAAATTTGCATATATCTTGCCATAACTATCAAATCTATCTCATTACAATCTACCAGTTTTTTAACCTGCGCTTCTTGTTCTAGTTTTGTCTCCTTTGTTATTGGCAAATGATAAAAAGGGATATTAAACATATCTGCAACATATCTTAATTTGTTGTGATTGCTAATAATCATTTTTACGTTACAATCTAAACGCCCTTCTTTTGAACGCTCTAACAAATCATATAAATTATGACTTGTGTGCGAAACCATAATAGCTAGATTTTGCTTTTTATCACCGTAATTTACAGACCAATCAATATTTAATGGTGCTGCTAATTCTAAAAATTCTCTCTCCAATACTTCCTTAGAAATATTAGTTCCGTCTGCATTTAAACGAACTCTCATAAAATAAGTATCTTCAATAGCATTTACATATTGTTGAGAACTTAAAATATTGAACCCTTTTTCATAAAAAAAACTAGTAATTTTCGCTACTAATCCTTTTTGATCTGGGCATTTTATTAAAAAAGATACTACTTGTGATTTCATGTTTTATTATTCAAAAATTGATGATAATTCATTCAACATATGATTCTACCGCCTTAAACGTAGCAACTGCCAATTAAAAACTAAGAACTACCTTCTGATTTATGGTATCCAAACTTTAGGAAAATTTGGTTTTCTTTTTTCAAGAAAAGCGTCTCTTCCTTCTTTTGCTTCATCTGTCATATAAGCAAGTCTTGTTGCTTCACCTGCAAAAACTTGTTGTCCTACCATACCATCATCTGTTAAATTCATTGCAAATTTTAACATTTTAATTGATGTTGGCGATTTCTCTAAAATTTCTTGCGCCCACTCATAAGCAGTGTCTTCTAATTCTTCATGTGGAATAACAGCATTTACCATCCCCATTTCATATGCTTCTTGAGCAGAATAATTTCTACCTAAAAAGAAAATTTCACGTGCTTTTTTCTGGCCCACCATTTTTGCTAAATAAGCAGAACCATAACCTCCATCAAAAGAAGTTACATCTGCATCTGTTTGTTTAAAAATAGCATGCTCTTTAGAAGCTAACGTTAAATCGCAAACAACATGTAAACTATGTCCGCCACCAACTGCCCAACCGGGAACTACAGCAATAACTGCTTTTGGCATAAACCTAATTAAACGCTGTACTTCTAAAATATTTAATCTATGATAACCATCTTCTCCAACATAACCTTGGTGCCCTCTTGCTTTTTGATCTCCTCCAGAACAAAAAGAATATACACCATCTTTTGTACTTGGTCCTTCTGCAGAAAGCAAAACAACACCAATAGAAGTATCTTCTCCAGCATCATAAAAAGCATCATATAGCTCTTTAGTTGTTTTAGGTCGAAAAGCATTTCTAACATTAGGCCTGTTAAATGCTATTCTTGCAACACCATTACATTTCTTATATGTAATATCTTCATATTCTTTGGCAACTTTCCATTCAGGTTGTATCATATTTTTGTATTTTGGACGTTCTTGTAAAAGAACAAAAAAATCATTACTTGCAAAAATAAACATTCTAACTTATGATTAAGAACTCACTTACATTATTATTTATTCTTTTTTATCTCTGCGGATTTTCGCAAAAAACGATTCTAAAAAAATTAGAATCTGATATGTTAGAAACTACTAGAAACATTAAAATCTACATTCCTCAAGGATATGAAAAGGATAGTGTTAAAAATTATCCGTTAGCAATTGTTTTAGATGAAGATTATATGTTTGATTTATATGTAGGTAATTCTGTTCTTTTTTCTAAAAAAGACAAAGCTCCAAAACAAATTGTAGTAGGTATTTCTATGGAAGAAACTAAAGGAAAAGACATTTCTTTTGACAGAAACTCTGGTAGACTTACCGGAAGCGCAAAAAATTTTTACGAATTTATTAGAGATGAAGTTTTATTTTACATAGAAAGTAATTATAGAACTTCACCTTTTATAACTTTGGTAGGACAAGGATATTCGGCAAATTTAATTACACATTTCTTACAAGAAAACACTGCTTTCATAAATTCTTTTATCTGCATAAATCCTAGTTTCTCTGATTTTATTGGTGATGAATTGGTTTCTTATAATTTACCAAGATTTATAAAAGAAGACAATACTTTTTATTTTTACACAAACAATTCGGATTCATTCTCCTCTAAAAAACAAGTAAAAATTGATCAAGTACAAAAAGGGTTAGCAAACTTAGAAATAAAAAATTTTAATATTATAAATGATATTACAAATACTTCTAGCTCAGTTTCTGCAATTGGCGAGGCAATACCTAGAGCATTAACAAAAGTATTCGAAGTATACTCTTCCATTTCTAAAGAAGAATATGAAAAAAATATAAAAGAATTAAATCCACTTGATGCAATTTCTTACTTAGAAAACAAATATTTAGAAATCGAATTTTTATTTGGTAGCGATTTAGGAATTAGAGAAAAAGATATTTATGCTATAGAAAGTATTATTATAGAAAAAGAAAACGGAGACCGTTTAAGAGATTTTGGAAAGATGATATTAAAATTATTTCCTTCTTCTCCATTAGGAGAATATTATATTGGTAGATATTACGAATCTGGAAAAATGTTTAAGAAAGCCTTAAAGTATTACAAAATAGGATATGGGAAAATGGATCCTTCAGACAAGAATGCAGATGCATTTTATGAAAATATTTTAAGAATTGGAGGGCAGTAATATAGTATTCAGTAATAGTTTGTAGTATATACCTTACAGAAAACTGAATACTATAAAATACTAAACCAACTCTATTCTATCTTCTTTTATTACAATTAGCTTTTGTTTATACAAATTACCAACTGCTTTTTTAAATGCTTTTTTACTCATTTTCATATGAAAACGAATAGAATCAGGAGAACTTTTATCTGTTAATAAAACAAAACCTTCTCTACTCTTTTTCAATTTAGAAAGTACTTTTTCTACATCAGAATCTATTACATTTCTAAAACCTTGTGGTCTAAGAGAAACATCTATTTTACCGTCTTCACGAATTTGTTTTATATAACCCGTAACTTCCATGTTTTCTTCTAAGTCCTGAAAAACTTCGCTTCTAAAAAGTAGACCGTCAAATTCTTCATTAATTAAAACAGTATAACCTAAACCGGTTTCAGTTTCAATTACTAAACTTACTTTATCACCTTCTTTTAAGTACATTTCTTCATCTTGAGAATCATTTTCTCCGTCTTGTAACTGCTCTTCTTCGTAAAAATCTTCTTGTGAATCCATTATTGTATATATTTAAAATATGCTGATAAAATTAAATCATTTTCTTCACTTGGAGTGAAAATTTCTAATATTTTTGGTTTTTCTGATGTTTTATAAAACCCTACTAATTGTTCTTTTACTGTTACTTTAGAATCTGCTTTTAAATACTGAAACCCATACATTTTACACAAATGTTCTGCAGTTAAACTATGAGGTGTTTCAAAATATTTAATTGCATTGGTAGATTTAGGTCCAGGTATAATTTTAAAAATTCCTCCACCTGAATTATTTATCAGTATAATTCTAAAATTATTAGGAATATTTGAATTCCATAACCCATTACTATCATAAAAAAAACTAATATCGCCAGTAATAAAAGTTGTTTGATTTTTATTCGCAAAAGCTGCTCCTATTGCTGTACTTGTACTACCATCAATTCCACTAGTACCTCTATTACAAAAAACAGTATTAGTAGCATCAATAGAAAATAATTGCGCATACCTAATAATTGAACTGTTACTAATCTGTAACTGACTCTTTTTAGGTATACTATCTAAAACCTGCTCAAAAACTTTAAAATCTGAATGTTTAGCCTTTAACAAATACTCAGCATGTTTTAAACGTTTTTTATTACGAATTTGCAACCATTTTTGTTGATAATCACTTTCTATAATTTCAACTGAATCATTAAAATTTAAAAAGAAGTCTAAAGGTGCAGTTTGTATAAACTCTGATAAACAAAAAAAAGTATTTGTTGCTTTTTCTGTATCAATATTCCAGTGATGTTTTGGTTGGTACTTTCTTAAAAATTGTTTTATTTTTTTAGAAATAATCATACCTCCAAATGTAATTAACACATCTGGTTTTAAATCTTTAAACTGATTATCATCTAAAGAAAATATTAACTGATCTATAGAATCAATTGCTTTTTCATGATGCAAATTAGAAGTAGTTTCTGTTAAAATTAGAACAGAATTATCATCTGCATAAACATCCATTAATTGATGTAATTTATTATTAGGATAATTTACACCTACTAAAATCATTTTCTTTGAAGATGTATTCCAAATTTTAGCTAAATTATCATAATTAATATGTGAGTTATCTAAAGAACTCATACTAATGTGCGGAAAATGAAAATCTTGTAATTTCTCTACAGTTTTATAAAGCGGCTCATCAAAAGGAACATTAATATGAACAGGACCTTTTTGTGAAACTGAAGTTTGCAGTGCTTCTCCTATTAATTGAGAATTACGGGCTTTATACTTTTCATTTTCGATCAAGTTTGCAGAAAACAAAATATGATTCTCAAATACGTTTTCTTGACGAATTGTTTGTCCGTCTCCAATATCTATCAAATGTTTAGGTCTATCTGCAGAAATTACAACTAAAGGTACATTGCTATAAAACGCTTCAGCAATTGCTGGATAATAATTTAACAAAGCAGAACCAGAAGAACACAAAACTGCTACAGGTTTTTGTGTTTGTTGTGCAATACCTAGGGCAAAAAAAGCAGCACTTCTTTCATCTACTACACTTAAAGTTTCTATTTCTGGATGATTAGAAAAGCCAATTGTAAGAGGCGCATTTCTTGAACCTGGAGAAATAACAACTGTATCAATATGAAATTGAGTACATGCAGATATAACAAGTTGTGCGAGTTCTTTTTTTGGATACATTATTATAGTTGCAAAGTTTAATTAGTTGCAAAGCTGCAAAGTTACAAAGTCAAAATTTATTGAAGACAAAAAAGTCGCAAACTTTCATTTATTACTTTGAAAGTTAACGACTCTATAATTTTATTAATTAGCTATTCGTTTCTAAACAAGTTTAGCCCTGATTGAATGGCCTGTTTGAGCTCTTTTTTATTCTTTTTTGAATAAAAAAAGCGAGTAGTGAAAGCAGGAAATAGCTTCTAATAATTATATTTAGAGTTATTGGTAAGTTACAAAATGACAAAGTCGCAAAGTTTAAAAACGTTTACAAATAAAACTTTGCAACTCTTTTAAACTTTGCGACTTTGCAACTATATTTTTTTAAAACTAGTTTCCTTTTTGGTAATCTGCTAAAAACTTAGCCAAACCACTATCTGTTAAAGGATGTTTTAACAAGCCTTCAATAGCGCTTAAAGGCCCAGTCATAACATCAGAACCTAATTTTGCACAGTTAATAATATGCATTGTATTACGAACAGATGCTGCTAAAATTTGAGTTTCGAAACCATAATTATCATAAATTAAACGAATCTCAGAAATTAAATTCATTCCGTCTGTAGAAATATCGTCTAAACGACCAATAAACGGAGAAACATATGTTGCTCCTGCTTTTGCTGCCAATAAAGCCTGACCTGCAGAAAAAACTAACGTTACATTTGTTTTAATTCCTTTTGACGAAAAATATTTACAAGCTTTTACACCATCTTTTATCATTGGTAATTTTACCACGATTTGAGGATTTAAAGCAGCTAAAGCTTCACCTTCTTTAACCATTCCTTCAAAATCTGTAGAAATCACTTCTGCAGAAACATCACCTTCTACCAATTCACAAATTTCTTTGTAGTGGTTTATAATGTTGGATTCGCCAGTAATTCCTTCTTTAGCCATTAAAGATGGGTTTGTTGTTACACCGTCTAAAATTCCTAAAGCTTGCGCTTCTTTAATTTGCTCTAAATTTGCTGTGTCTATAAAAAATTTCATTACTATTTTGTTTAAATTCTGATAATTGATAAATTTTAACAAAGTTACGGATTTACTAAAGATTATAAATTCATATTTTTGTAAAAAACATATTTAAATGCAATTTAGAATATTACTACTCATTTTTATCACATTTATTTTTAATTCTTGTGGTTCTAAAGAAACTACAGAAGACGAAATAATAGATATTATTGAAGAACAAACAACTACTAATTGCAGTAATTCTACAATTACAATTACAGAAAGCGATGCAATTGCATTACCAGATGCTACTAATGCAGTATATTGGAAAGGTACGTATAACGAAACTTCTGTAAAAATTGGTTATACCAAACAAGTTAGTTCAGATGGTGAGACAGAATCAATTTATTTTGTTTTTAATAAAGTTAATGAATGTCTAACAATTAATCGTGCATATAAATATTATAATGGAAATCTTGTAGACGTTTCTGCTCTTACAGAAGTAAACATAAGTAACTTTTATATTCAAGACTGGGAAACTGACACAAAATTTTCTGGAGTAATAACTTATATAGACCCACATGATAAGAGTACGTACACTAGAAAATTTTGGTTAACATTTACAACCAATGACTATTTGGAAAACACCAATGAATTCGAATCTTTTTCTGATTATTTCTCTTCAAAATTACCTATAGAAATTGATGTAAACAAAGACAATACAATAGATTTTAACTTAGAATACGAAGAGATTAGAAATAACGGAAACCAGCCTTCTTATTCAGAATTTCAAATTAAACTAACATCTTCGGACACCGTTATAAATTCAATTTTATCACCAAAAACAAGTTCTAGCCCATTTGGTATAATTTTCGAACCGCCTTTTACAACTGAAGATGCTAGAAAACATACAACTAACCTAAAAAACACTTTAGATATTTTTTATGAATTTAACGCTCCTTATGAAGAATACAACTACTTTTTAAATAATAATATAACTTATAAACAAACATTAAACAACACTAAAGATGATTACTTTGTTGTGTCCATGATTTTAAATGGGCAAGAATACTTTGGCTGGATCCATTTTAAATTAAACACTAGTTTATCTAATGTAGAAGTTATTGAAACTTATCTTAACACAAATGCCTACGAACATATTAATGTAAATTAAATTACATCTTATAATGATTCATTAATATCTTTTGATACAATTTATCAGGTAAAATTCGTTTTAAAACGATAGAAAACTTCTCCATAAAGCCACCAACTTTATAGTGTATTTTAGGATTATCTGTATTTATGATTTTATAAACTGTTTTTGCCATTTCTACAGGATCCATTCCACCACTTACATGAGAATCCATCAAATCTAAATTAGATTGATACACTTCTCTATAAGCAGAGTTTTCAAAAACTGGCGTATGATATCTTCCTGCAGCAATATTAGTTGCAAAATCTCCAGGCGCCACATTTACAACCTTAATTCCAAAAGCTTTCACCTCCATACTTGTAGCCTCAGTTACTAATTCTAAAGCACCTTTTGTAGCAGAATACAAACCTCTAAACGGCAATCCCATATAACCTGCAATAGAAGTTACATTAAGTATAAGTCCAGATTTTTGTTTCCTCATTTGAGGTAATACAGCCTTCATTACATCTATTGCTCCAAAAAGATTGGTATTAAAAACTGCTCTCATTTCATCAGTTGGCGTATCTTCAATAGGACCTGTAATTCCCATTCCTGCATTATTAATTAACACATCTAACCTACCTTCCTTTTTGATGATATAATCAATAGCCATATCAATCGTCTCAACTTTTAAAACATCTAAAGCAATGATTTCAAAAGAAAAATCCTCAACATTTTTGGGATTCCTACTTGTACCAAAAACCTTGTAACCTTTACTTTGTAGAAAAGTAGCAATTGATTTCCCTATTCCTGATGAAGCTCCTGTAACTAATATAACTTTAGACATAAAATTAATTTCTAATTTTGAATTGCGAATTAACAAAAATAAAGTAAAAGTAAATGATGTAAGCCAGATTTTTAAGATATTAATCTGACAAAATTACGAGGAAAATTTAGGGCATAAAAAATGGCAAGCTACCTACATCACACTGCTACAACCTAATACCCTTGCTGCGTTCCCGCCCTGGGGGATTCAAAGGGAGCTAGTTGTGTAGGACTTGCCGCTGCAAATTTACAACAGATTTTTATTATAACAATTAAAAAAATATGAAATTTTTTGTAACATTTTTAACTTGCTGAATACTAATAAGATGTTTTGTAAGTTTTCTTAAAATTAAAAAATAAAAACTATCAAAATGAAATTGATATATTTGTAAAACTAACTAAATCATTAAACAATGGAAAAC
The DNA here is from genome assembly GCA_905480405.1 of uncultured Polaribacter sp. Taxonomy (GTDB): domain Bacteria; phylum Bacteroidota; class Bacteroidia; order Flavobacteriales; family Flavobacteriaceae; genus Polaribacter. Next base: position 32,002 of record CAJQQH010000028.1, read on the forward strand.
CAAGTAAACAGTAAAAGTATTATCTTAAACAATGGTCTTTACCTAGGTCTTATAGGTATAATTTGTCACTTAGCATTATATGCAACTGGTAGCTTATTAGAATTAAACTGGGTAAACAGTATTATTAGCTTAATTGCTATGATTGTTTTAATAGTTATGGGTATTAAAACCTATAAATTAAATAACGGTGGTTTTATTTCTTGGGGACAAGGAGTTAAAATAGGAATGGGAATAACAATGATTAGTGCTGTAATTACTGTTCTTTATATTATGATATTTATGAATTTTATAGAACCAGATTTTCAGCAGCAGGCATTAGAGTTTCAAAAACAGGCTTGGGTTGATGCAGGTTTAACTGATGAACAAGTTGAAGCCTCTGTTGCTATGACAGAAAAATTTCAAACACCAGCTATTACTGTAGCAATGATGTTAGCATTTTCTGCGTTTATCGGATTTATTTTTTCTGCAATAACAGCAGCAATCATGAAAAAATCTGAAGAAGAAACTTATTAATTTTAGTTTTAACGTTTTTAAAGTAAAAAGTAAGAAAGTATCTACAATACTTTTTTAACTTTACAACTTGTAACTTTACAACTAGAAAATATGGATATTTCGGTAGTAATACCACTTCTTAACGAAGATGAATCTTTACAAGAATTACACGATTGGATTGCAAAAGTTATGCAATCCAATCGTTATTTATATGAAATTATTTTTATTGATGATGGTAGCACAGACAATTCTTGGAATGTTATTGAGCAATTATCAACAAACAATAAAGCCGTAAAAGGGATTCGTTTTAAAAAAAATTACGGAAAATCTCAAGCATTAGATGCTGGTTTTGAACTTGCTCTTGGTAATGTTGTAATTACTATGGATGCAGACCTACAAGACAATCCAGATGAAATTCCAGAATTATACAAATTAATAATTGATAAAGATTTCGATTTAATTTCTGGATGGAAAAAAAAACGCTACGATAACGTTATCACCAAAAACATACCATCTAAACTTTTTAATGCAGCTGCAAGAAAAACTTCTGGACTTAAACTACACGATTTTAATTGCGGTTTAAAAGCTTACAAAAACGAGGTTATAAAAGCTGTAAAAGTTAGTGGAGAAATGCATAGATACATTCCTGTATTAGCAAAAAATGAGGGGTATACTAAAATTGATGAAATGGTGGTAAAACACCAAGCTAGAAAATACGGAGAAACAAAATATGGAATGGATCGTTTTGTTAACGGTTTTTTAGACTTAATTACCATTTCTTTTTTATCTAAATTTGGTAAAAGACCAATGCATTTTTTTGGTCTTTGGGGTTCATTTATGTTCTTATTTGGAACAACAAGTGCTTTTTATATTGGTGCATATAAGCTTTACAAAGTATACAATGGTATTAGAACAATTTTAGTAACAGATAACCCTTGGTTTTTTATTGCACTTACCTCTATGATTTTAGGAACTCTACTATTTTTAGCTGGGTTTATTGGCGAGTTGATTATTAAAACTAAAAGCAACGAAAAACATTATACTATAAAGGAAAAAATAAATTTCTAAAAGTATATATACCAAGTATTAAGCAATCAATTTATGAAATATTTTTTACTATTTTTTCTACTACTACAAAGCTTATTTTCATTTTCACAACTTCAAATATCTACGTTAGATATTCAGACAAATGATTTAGTCTATGACTCAAATACTGATAGAATTTATGTTTCTATACCTAGTTCAAACGGATCGAACGGAAATAGTATAGGAATCATAAACCCAGCTACAAGTGAAATAGAAAAAACAATTTTTATAGGTAGTGAACCTACCGTTTTAGCTATTTCTGATAATGGAGAATATATATACAGCGGTTTTAGCGGAGCTTCATTAATAAGAAGATTTGTAGTTGCTACTCAAACATCTGGATTACAATTTAGTTTAGGAACCGATTCTACTTCTGGTTCTTATTATGCAGAAGATATAGAAGTTATGCCCAATAACCCAACAACCATAGCTGTTTCTAGAAAAAACATTACTTCCTCACCAAGACATGAAGGAGTTGCTATTTATGATAATGATCAATTACGATCTACAACAACACCAGATCATAGTGGAAGCAATAAAATAGAGTTTGATAATCAAAACTCACTAATTGGTTACAACAATGAAACTTCAGAATTTGGAATTAGAAATCACTCTATTAATAATTCTGGAGTTACAACTACCAATATTACTCAAAACGTTTTATCTGGTTTTGGTGTTGATTTTATCTATCAAGGAAATAATAATAATAATAACGAAAAAAGTAATAATAGTAGAATATACTCAGATAACGGAAAAGTAATAGATACATCTAACTCTCCATTTGTCATTGGAAGTTTTCCTAATATAAATGGACCTGTAGCTTATGATACAATAAATGACCTAGTCTGTTTTGCTAATTACGAATCTGGAGTTATTAAGTTTATAAGATTTAACCCAAATACTTTTTTGCTTTTTGATAGTTTAACTGTTTCACAAACTAACGAAGAAGCTAAAAATCTAATTACTTGTGGTAATAATTGCTATGCTTTTAATACAGAAGACAATAAGATTATCATTATTAAAGATTCAAGTTTAGGAATAATAAATTCTAACATTAACAACAATATAAGTATCTCTCCTAACCCTGTAATTGATTACCTTACCATAAAAAATAGTGTATTATTAAATGAAATTAGTATTTTAGATACTTCTGGAAGATTAGTTTTTAATAAAATTAATAGTTTAAATAAAATTTATTTAGGTAATTTGTCAAGTGGTATATACTTTATAAAAAGTAAATACATCAATAATACAATTTCTACAAAAAAAATAATCGTTAAATAAGTACCTTATATAATATCATTATCTAATTTTTAATTTCTATGAAAAACTTTTTAGACCAAGCAAAACAATGGCTTACACCAACTTTTGATGCAGAAACTCAAACAGAAGTAAACGACCTAATTAACAATAATCCAGATGATTTAGCAGATAGATTCTATAAAGACATGGAATTTGGAACTGGAGGAATGCGTGGTGTTATGGGAGCTGGAACTAATAGAATTAATAAATATACTTTAGGTAGAGCTACACAAGGTTTATCTAATTACTTAATAGAAAATGTAAAAAAAGATCAATTAAAAGTTGTAATTGCTTTTGATTGTAGACATAATAGTAAAAAGTTTGCAAAAGTTGTTGCTGATGTTTTATCTGCCAATAACATTAAAGTCTTTCTTTTTGAAGATTTACGCGCAACACCAGAATTATCTTTTGCAGTGCGTCATTTAGATTGTGATGCAGGTATTGTTTTAACAGCTTCTCATAATCCGCCAGAATATAACGGGTATAAAGTGTATTGGGCAGATGGTGGGCAAATTGTACCTCCTCATGATAGTGGAATTATAGGAAATGTAAACTCACTAGATTTTTCTGAAATAAAATTTGACTCAAACGAAGATTTAATTGAAATTATAGGTAAAGAAGTTGATGATGTTTTTATCGAAAATTCAGTAAAAAACGGTTCATTATCAGATAAAATTGATCGAAAAAATTTAAAAATAGTTTTTACTTCTTTACACGGAACTTCTATTGTTTCTGTGCCAGATGCATTAGCAAAAGCAGGTTATACAGATGTGCATATTGTTGAAGAACAAAGAGTACCAAACGGTGATTTCCCAACTGTAAAATCTCCAAACCCAGAAGAGCCAGAAGCTTTAAAGATGGCTACAGATTTAGCTAACAAAATTGGAGCTGATATTGTTATTGGAACAGACCCAGATTGTGATCGTTTAGGTGTTGCTGTAAGAGATACTGATGGAAATATGAAATTGATGAACGGAAATCAAACAATGGTTGTTATGACAGATTTCTTATTAAGAAAATGGAAAGAAGAAGGAAAAATAAATGGTAAACAATTTGTAGGTTCTACGATTGTTTCTACTGAGTTAGTAAATGATGTTGCAGCTAATTATAATGTTGAAACCAAAGTTGGTTTAACAGGTTTTAAATGGATTGCAAAAATGGTTAGAGATTTTCCTGAGCAAGATTTTATTGGTGGTGGAGAAGAAAGCTTTGGTTATATGGTTGGCGATTTTGTAAGAGATAAAGATGCAGTTACAGCAACACTTTTGGCTTGTGAAGTTGCTGCATATGCAAAACAAAACGGAAGTTCTTTCTATAAAGAATTGTTAGATATTTATGTAAATAATAAATTCTATAAAGAGCATTTAATTTCTATTACTAAGAAAGGAATGGATGGTGCTGCAGAAATTAAGCAGATGTTAAGCGATATGCGTAACAATCCTATCACAGAAATTGATGGAGAAAAAATAGAATCACTTTCTGACTATCAAGCATCAACTAAGAAAAACTTAATTACAGGTAATGTTGAAAACATCGATTTACCTAAATCTAATGTATTAATTTATCAAACTGCAAACGGAACAAGAATTGCTGCGAGACCTAGTGGAACAGAACCTAAAATTAAGTTCTATTTTAGTGTTAATTCTCAATTAGAAAAAGCAGAAAATGCAGACACAACAGAATCAGATTTAGACGCTAAGATTCAACGTATTATTAAAGAAATGAAACTGAATTAATGGCATACTTTAAAGACATTTTAAAATATGAGAAGAAATACAGAAAATTTACTGTTTTAAATATTCTATTCAATATTTTATATGCCATTTTTAATGTATTATCTGTATTAGCTTTTATTCCTGTGCTAAATATATTGTTTGGCACAGAAAAAAAAGTTATCCTAAAACCTGAATATGAAGGTTTAACAAACATTGGTAGTTATCTAGAAAATAGTTTCAACCACTTTATTTATCAAAAAATTATTGATGACGGTGAAATAAACGTGCTTCTATTTATCTGTTTATTATCACTTTCATTATTCTTTTTTAAAAACTTATTTAGGTACCTAGCTTCTTATGCTATTACTTTTTTAAGAACAGGAATCGTAAAAGATTTAAGAGATAAACTTTATAATAAAATTGTAGAATTACCAGTTGCTTACTTTTCAGAAAAAAGAAAAGGAGATATTATTGCTCGAATGACTTCTGATGTTCAAGAAGTTGAAAACTCTATATTAACTTCTATAGAAACTATTGTTAGAGAACCATTAACAGTGATTATATCAATCACTATTATGCTTTTTATGAGTTTAAAATTAACATTATTTGTTTTTATTTTACTACCTGTTTCTGGTTTTATAATTTCTTCGATCAGTAAAAAATTAAAAGCAAGTTCTGGTAAAGCCCAAAAAGAAACTGGAAACTTTTTATCTTTTATAGAAGAGACATTAACTGGCTTAAGGATTATTAAAGGTTTTAATGCTGAAAGTGTGATTGAAAAAAAATTCAATAACTCTACACGAAATTTTAGAAAATTAATGACTAGCGTTTTTCATAGACAAACCCTAGCATCTCCAATGAGTGAGTTTTTAGGTTCTGCAACAATTATTGCAATACTTTGGTATGGTGGTGCAGAAGTTATAAACAAAACAAGCGCTTTAGATTCTAGTAAATTTCTAGGCTATATTCTTTTATTTTACACGGTTTTAAACCCTATTAAATTAATAACAACAACATTTTACAATATTCAAAAAGGAGAAGCTTCTGCCGAAAGAATAATGACTGTTTTAAATACAGAGAATCGTATAAAAGACAAACAAGATGCAATTATTAAAGAGGAATTTAAAAGTAAAATTGAATTTAAGAACATTTCTTTTAAATACAAAGATGACTATGTTTTAAAAGACTTTTCACTAACTATTAATAAAGGAGAAACGGTTGCTTTGGTTGGTCAGTCTGGAAGCGGAAAATCTACACTAGCAAACCTTATTACTCGTTTTTACGATGTTAATAAAGGTGATATTTTAATTGATGGAGAGAGCATTAAAAACGTTACCAAAAAATCTTTACGTAATTTAATGGGTATTGTTTCTCAGGATTCTATTTTATTTAATGATTCAATAACGAATAATATTAAATTAGGAACACAAAGTGCAACTGACATCGCTATTTTAGAAGCTGCTAAAATTGCAAATGCAGACGAGTTTATTCAAAATTTACCAGAAAAATACAATACAAATATTGGAGATAGCGGAAACACACTTTCCGGAGGACAAAAACAACGTTTATCTATTGCTAGAGCTGTTTTAAAGAATCCGCCAATAATGATTTTAGATGAAGCAACTTCTGCCCTAGATACAGAGTCTGAACAATTAGTACAAATTGCTTTAGAGAAAATGATGCAAAACAGAACCTCTCTAGTTATTGCACATAGATTATCTACAATTCAAAAAGCAGATAGTATTGTCGTGATGAAAAAAGGTAAAATTGTTGAACAAGGTAAACATGATGAACTACTTGCCAAAAAAGGTGAATATTTTAAATTAGTTACTATGCAATCGCTTTAATTTACTTACATACAATCTAATAGACTCTTATAATTTTAACTACCATATAAATAAAAAATCACCTATAGAATTCATTTGGAATTTTATAGGTGATTTTTTATTCCCCTTACTTTACTTAGCTTAAAACTAGTAAATCTGTATTTTTACTTTAGTACTAAAATTAAATCATCTGAGTTTACCATTGTACCTTCTTTTAAAACTATCTTACCAATAACAGCATTATCTGTAGCGGTAATTGTAGTTTCCATTTTCATGGCTTCAATAATAAATAATGGTTGGTTTTTAACAATAGCATCTCCTTTTTTAACCAGTATAGTAGACAATAACCCTTGTAAAGGTGCGCCTATTTGATTAATATCACTCTTATCTGCTTTTGCGTTTTGTACAGATACAACTTTAATCGATTCATCTTTAATTTGTACAGTTCTACCTTGTCCGTTTACTTTAAAATAAACGGTAACCATTCCATCTGAGTTAGGTTTCCCCATAGAATCAAATGTAATTAACAACGTTTTCCCTTTATCTAATTCAACAGAGATCTCTTCTCCTCTTTCCATTCCATAGAAAAAATTTTTAGTAGGTAAGTTTGTTAAATTATCATATTTTAAATGTCTGTTATAAGCATCTGTAAATACTTTTGGGTATAATTTATAAGAAAGAAAGTCTGTAAAATCTATCTTTCTCCCTAAATCATTTTCAAATATTTTTCTAAACTCTGCATATTCATTTTCAAAATCTACAGGAGGAATATGAGCGTTTGGTCTGTCTGTAAATGGCTTTTGATCTTTTAAAATTAGCTTTTGTAATTTTTCTGGAAATCCGTTTACTGGTTGTCCTAACTCTCCTTTAAAGAAGCTAACTACAGATTGCGGAAATGAAATAGTATCTCCTCTTTCTAATACATCTTTAATAGTTAAATTATTACTTACTAAATATTGCGCCATATCACCAACAACTTTAGAACTTGGTGTAACCTTTACAATATTACCAAACAATGTATTTACATCTCCATACATTTTTGTTATTTCATGAAAACGATCTTCTAAGCCTAAAGCCTGAGCTTGTGGTTTTAAATTGGAATATTGCCCTCCAGGAATCTCATGTTTAAAAACCTCTCCAGAACCTGCTTTTAATCCAGATTCAAAAGGGTAATAATATTCTCTAACCGTTTCCCAATAATTAGAATACTCGTTTAAAGAATCTATATTAATAGGATTTTCACGCTCATTAAACCTCATCATTTCTACAACCGAATTAAAATTAGGTTGAGATGTTAAACCAGACATACCACTTAATGCGACATCAACAACATCTACTCCAGCTTCAATTGCTTTTAAATAAGTGGCAGATTGTATTGATGAAGTATCGTGTGTATGTAAATGAAGCGGAATATTAATTTCTGACTTTAAAGCAGTGATTAGTTCTGAAGCTGCATAAGGTTTTAACAAACCAGCCATATCTTTAATTCCTAAAATATGTGCTCCGGAGTTTTCTATCTCCTTGGCAAGGCTTATATAATACTTTAAGTTATATTTTGTGTTTTTAACATCTAAAATATCTCCTGTATAACAAATAGAGCCTTCTGCTAAACCTTTTGTTTTTGTTCTTACGTGCTCAATACAAGGCGCAATTGATTTCATCCAATTTAAAGAATCAAAAACCCTAAAAACGTCTACACCGTTCTCCCAAGATTGTTCAACAAATTTTCCAATTAAATTATCGGAATATGCAGTATAACCAACACCATTAGAACCTCTAATTAACATTTGCAACAAAACATTGGGCATCTTTTTTCTAAGTAATTGCAAACGCTCCCAAGGGTTTTCTTGTAAAAAACGTAAGCAAACATCAAAAGTTGCGCCTCCCCAAACTTCCATACTAAAAATGTCTGAGTGGTTTTTAGCATACCCTTCTGCAACCTTTAACATATCAAACGTTCTCATTCTTGTAGCTAAAAGACTTTGGTGCGCATCTCGCATTGTAGTGTCTGTAAAATGAATTTTCTTTTCATTTTTTAACCATTGAGAAAATTTTTCTGGTCCTAATTCTGTTAACAAATCCTTTGTCCCTTTTGGATAAGCAGCATTTACATCAAAGGCAGGAACTTTTGGTTTTATAAATGTTTTTGTTGCATCTACTTTTTTAACATCAGTATTTCCATTAACAGTAATTTCTCCTAGGTAGGTAATAATTTTATTTGCTCTATTTCTTGGAGCTTTAAAGATAAATAAATCAGGATTTGCCTTTATAAAATTAACGGTAATAGCTCCTTTTCTAAAAGTATCGTGTTTTAAAATATTATCTAAAAAAGACATATTTGTTTTTACACCTCTAATTCTAAACTCACTTAAAGCTCTTCTAACTTTTCTTGTTGCACCATCTAAAGTTCTGCTATTTGCAGTAACTTTTACCAACATAGAATCGAAAAAAGGAGAAATTGTAACACCTTGATAAACACTACCCGCATCTAAACGAATACCAAAACCAGAAGCACTTCTATAAGTAGAAATTGTTCCATAATCTGGTTTAAAACCGTTTTGAGGGTCTTCTGTTGTTATTCTACACTGTAAAGCGTAACCAGTAATTTTAATAGTTTCTTGACTTGGTATCTTTATTTGTTGATCTGCTAATTTATAACCACCAGCAATAAACAACTGTGTTTTAACTAAATCTATATTTGTTATCACCTCTGTAACTGTGTGCTCTACTTGAATTCTTGGGTTTACTTCAATAAAATAAATAGATCCATCATCATCTACTAAAAACTCTACAGTACCAATATTATTATAATTTACTGCTTTACAAATTTTAATTGCATAGTTGTATAATGCATCTTTAGTTTCTTGCTTTAAACCAAAAGAAGGCGCAAATTCAATTACTTTTTGATAACGTCGTTGCACAGAACAATCTCTTTCAAATAAATGAACCGTATTGCCATAATTATCTGCAACAATTTGTATTTCTATATGTTTAGGATTCTCTACAAATTTTTCTAAGAAAACGGTGTCATCACCAAAAGCATTTAAAGCTTCTCTTTTACTCTCATTAAAAGCTTTTTTTAACTCTTCTTCTTTTCTAATAACTCGCATTCCTCTTCCACCACCACAAGAAGCTGCCTTTAACATTAAAGGATAGCCAATTTTGTTTGCTTCAGAAAGTGCAATTTCTATATTTTCTAAAGGTTCTTTATTGCTTTTAATAATAGGAATATCATTTGCAATAGCAACTTTCTTTGCTGTAATTTTATCGCCAAGAGATTTTAAAACAGACACCTTAGGACCTATAAAAACAATATTATTGTCTTCACATTTCTGAGCAAAATTTGCGTTTTCAGATAAAAAACCATAACCAGGATGTATCGCATCAACATTATTTTCTAGTGCTACTTTTATAATAGCATCAATATTTAAATAAGGTTTTAAAGGTTGGTTATCTTCGCCAATTTGATAAGATTCATCAGCTTTATATCTATGTAAAGAATATCGGTCTTCAAAAGTATAAATACCAACAGTTTTTACATTAATCTCTGTACAAGCTCTAAATATTCTAATTGCTATCTCTCCTCTATTAGCAACAAGGACCTTCTTAATTTTCATATTTTATATTTTTTTTTAGCGAATGTTCGCTGTAAATATACAAAACGCAAATTAAGTATTAGTTTTTAAGTAAAGAAAAACATTAGAATAGGCTCAATTAATTATCCTTCTTGGTATTTCATCAAAAGTTCCGCCATTTTCTGATGAATTAAATTCACCGCTTTTAACGGCCTTAGCATCACTTTAAAATTGATTATTTTACCATCAGAATTCCAAGAAATCATATCAATTCCGTTTACAATAATCCCATCAATTTCAACTTCAAATTCTAATAAAGTTTCCGTTTCATTAACAACTTCTCTTACATACTTAAAAGTATCATTAAAAAAAACTACAAATGCAGCAGACAAATACATAAACACTATTTCCTTACCTTTCTGAGGAGTGTGCACTACAGGTGAATAAAATACAACGTCATCAGCTAATATTTTAGATAACTTTTCTTTATCTTGTTTAAGAATTATACTATGCCAAGTTTCTAGATTAGAATTCATTTAATTTTGTTTTAGACCTAAAGACAGCCCTTTTTTAATCATAAAATTAAAACATGCTTCATGCTCATTAGGTATTTCTCCTTCTAAAATAGCTTCTTTAATTGCTTCTTTAATTTGACCAATCTCTCTACAAGGTTTAATATTAAAAGTTGTCATAATTTCTTCTCCCGTAACCGGTGGTTGAAAATTTCTAACTTTATCTCTTGCTTCTACTTCTTTAATCTTAGCTCTAACAATTTCAAAATTATTGTGATAACGTTTAAATTTCTTCGGATTTTTAGTTGTAATATCTGCTTCACATAACGTCATTAAAGAATTAATGTCGTCTCCAGCATCAAAAACTAAACGTCTAATTGCAGAGTCAGTTACTTCAGAAGCTAAAACAATTGGCCTAGAACTTAAAAGCACCATTTTTTGAACAAATTTCATTTTATTATTCAATGGCATTTTTAATCGCTTAAATAATTTATATACCATTTTAGAACCAACAAATTCATGGCTATGAAAAGTCCAGCCTACTTTTTTACTAAATCTTTTTGTAGGTGCTTTACCAATATCGTGCAATAAAGCCGCCCAACGTAACCAAACATCATTGGTGTTTTCAGAGATATTATCTACCACTTCTAACGAGTGATAAAAATTATCTTTATGCTTCTGTCCTTCTACTTCTTCTACGCCTTTTAAGTCTATTAATTCAGGAAGAATCTGACGTAATAAATCTGTCTGCTCTAACAACAAAAATCCTATTGAAGGCTTTGTTGATGATAAAATTTTATTTAATTCATCAATAATTCTTTCCCTTGTAATTATTTTAAGGCGTTGTGCATTTTTATTAATTGCTGATAATGATGCTATCTCAATTTCGAAATTTAATTGTGTTGCAAAACGAATTGCTCGCATCATCCTTAAAGGATCATCAGAATACGTAATATCAGGATCTAAGGGTGTTTTAATAATTTTACTCTCTAAATCATCAATCCCGTTAAACGGATCTAATAACTCCCCAAAATTACCTTCATTTAAACTTAACGCTAAAGCGTTAATTGTAAAATCTCGTCTGTTTTGATCATCTTGTAAAGTTCCTTCAGAAACTTCAGGATTTCTACTATCTTCTGTATAAGATTCTTTTCTTGCTCCAACAAACTCAATTTCTACATCTTTATAACGTAACATTGCTGTTCCGTAAGTTTTAAAAACTTGAACTTTTGGTTTATTTGGTAACAACTTAGCAACCTTTTGTGCTAACTCAATTCCACTACCTACTGCTACAACATCTATGTCTTTTGCGGTTCCTCTCTTTAAGAAAAAGTCGCGAACAAAACCTCCTATTACATAAGAGTCTATTTGTAATTGTTGAGATGCTTTTGATATTACACTAAAAATTTCTGATGAAATTGCTTCTTTAAAGAATTGTTTTTGCATGTATTTTACGCTCTTAAAACTTGAATATCTTTTCCATCAATCTTTAAAATAGTTGATGATTTTGTATTCATTTTATTTTTGTGCAAATTTACTATATAATCTACACCTTCTAAAATAGGTTCACTAATTTCTTTAAATGATTTTGGCGTATCATTTCCACTAATATTTGCAGAAGTAGAAACTATCGGTTTTCCAAATCTTTTAATTAACTTTCTACAAAAAGAATCTTGCACAATTCTTATAGCAATTGTACCATCATCTGCAATTGTATTTTTTGCAAACCCTTTTGGGTTTTTATAAATTATGGTTGTAGGCTTTTTTACTTGTTTTAAAACTTCTAAAGCTTTTTTTGGTACAGTAACATGTTTTTTAAGCATATGTATAGAACTTACCAAGACAATTAAACTCTTACTTTCTGCTCTATTTTTAAGCTGATAAATTTTAGTTACAGCGTTAAAACTTGACGCATCGCAACCTAAACCCCAAACTGTGTCTGTAGGATATAAAATTACTTTCGCTTCTTTTAAATACGTATTTGTTGTTGATATTTCTAATAACATTCTAATTTCAAATAGATAATATTAATTAAAATTTTAACTAATTAATTGTATTTTTACAACTTGTACAAAAATACCATATTCTTATTAAAATAAACAGAAAATGATTATTGTTAGAATTGTTGGCGGACTTGGAAATCAAATGTTTCAATATGCATATGCAAAAGCACTACAACAAAAAGGTTATAGTGTTAAAATTGACATTTCTAAATTTAAAAAATACAAACTACACGGTGGTTATCATTTAGATAAGTTTAATATTGATTTAGAAACAGCAACACCACTTTCTATTTTTTTATCTAAACTTGGTTTAAAAAAATCTAGAAAAGAAAAAAGCTTATTATTTAATAATCAGTTTTTAAATCTTAAAAAAAATGAATACGTAAAAGGCTATTTTCAAACAGAAAAATATTTTTCAGAAATAAGAGAAGTTCTATTAGAACAATTTAGTCTTAAACAAGAATACTCAAGTACAACTACTTTATACTCAAAAAAAATAAAACAAGCTTCAAATTCTTGTTCTTTACATATTAGAAGAGGAGACTATATCTTTAATAAAAAAGCAAATAGTGTTCATGGCACTTGCGATTTAAGCTACTACAACAAAGCAATAAAACAGATAAACGAAGAATTTAATGATATTCATTTTTTTGTTTTTTCTGATGATATAACTTGGACTAAAAACAATCTTAAAATTAAAAATGCTACTTATATAGATCATAAATGTTTACCTCATGAAGATCTATTTTTAATGAGCTTATGTAAAAATAATATTACTGCGAATAGTAGTTTTTCTTGGTGGAGTGCGTGGTTAAACACGAACAATAGTAAAACTATTATTGCTCCAAAAAAATGGTTTGTAAATAAAGAAAATGAGGTTGCCTGTAAAAGCTGGATAAAATTATGATGTCTTATAAAGTGTATTACATAAATCTAGATAAAAGCAAAAATAGACGCGATTTTATGGAAAATCAATTTAAAAAATTGAAGGTTCCAATCACAAGAATTTCTGCAGTTTATGGCAAAGAATTAGATGCAACTATTTTAAAAAAAGAAAAAAGAAAACACAATATTTTAGCACATTTTCCTTACCCAAATGATGGAGAAATTGGTATTTGTTTAAC
>CAJQQH010000029.1 GCA_905480405.1 uncultured Polaribacter sp.
TACGGATACTTATACAGTTAAAGACTCAGAAACACTATATGCTATTGCTATAAAGCATAAATTAACAGTTGAGCAATTAAAAGCTTTAAATGGCCTTAAAAGCAATAAAGTAAAAAAAGGGCAAGTATTAAAAATAAAATAGGTTGTTGTTCTTTACTTATCATAAAAAGGAAAAATAATTAAATGACTAAGAGGGTATATTTTTATTGTATAATACAAATGTTTATTATTTGTAATATGAGTTCAAATAATTTATATACTTTTAAGAATACCTCAAATATTGTTCTAATTATAGAAGGGTGTGAAGATGGTTTAACATTAGCAACAGCTTTCACTTCATTAGGGCAAGCAAGAAATGTAACTTCTGCAGGAATTTATTATTTTAATATTGATGGAGAAGCTTTTTCAACTTATGTAGATGTAAATGGTTTTGTTAAAGTTGCAATAGATTTTGGAAATGGTTCAGGAAATTTACCACAAGTTTCTGCACTTACAAATACAAGTAGAGGTCTTTTAAATTCATCAATTTTAGCAAAATTTACAAACGCTACAATTGCAAGAATTTCTCATTCTGGAGGAAATTTGGATGCTATTACATCAAATGCAACTATTTTATCGAGAATAACAACAAATTCTACGTTACATGGTGGTAGTTCTGATAATACAATAAATAACAGTTGGACAGGAACAGAAGCAACAGCAATAACAATAGATGCTACATGTGTTTCCCCAAGAGGAACAGCTTTGCAACAAAACGTTTTCCATCTATGTGGTAATACTTCAGGACTTCACTGGATACCTAGTATTAGTATGCAAAGAATTAGATTCTCAAGAGGCTCATTTAGAGGAGAAATTACAGCTACAGAAAATTTCTCACTATGGGTTCAAGCTCCTCAAGAAAATATAGATTGTACAGTAGATTTAAACTTGATTAAAACAGTTGATAAATTAGTTCCTAAAGTTGGTGAAATAGTGATTTTTTCAATATCCATTACAAATACAGGTAATAATACAGCCACAGGTGTTGAAGTTACAGATACTTTACCTATAGGATTATCCTATAATCTAGCAAATTCAATAATTCCTACAGGAACAACTTATACTCCAGGTTCTGGTGTTTGGAATTTTGAAACAAAAACGATAGCAAATGGAGAAACTATAACTTTACAAATTGCAGCAACTGTATTAACTTCAAATTCAATTTTATTAAATCAATCAGAAATTACTGCTGTAGACCAAGAAGATGTAGATTCTATACCTAATAATAGAAATTAAGGTAAAAAAACATAAAAAATAGCTTTAAATTGTTAGTTTAACGTTTCTTAAACGTTTTTAATATAAAATTATTTACCTTTTAAAAAATTCATGTATATTAGTAACTTAACACTGTTACTTAATTTATTATGAAGCCCCCTAATTCTATAAATAAAGTTATCGTATTCTTTGCGATTTTCTTTTTTATTTTTTGCCTTAAAATTAGCACGAAAATTGGTGATAAATATTGTTTTATTTCTAAGGAAGTAAAAAATAGTCAATATTTGCAACTATCAATATTTTTTTCAACCTCAAAAACTATAGTTTTTACACTAATAGAAGAAGGTTTCATGTGCCAAAAAATAAATTTAATTCTTAATATTGATACTAATCAAAAATAAAAAAATGAAAAAAATGCACACGCTTTTCAATTTTAGAAAAGATATAAATATGAAAGAGAGAAGTTCATTCTTACTCTTAATATGTATGCTATTAATAACAAATATAAGTATTGCTCAAGTAAATATAGTGGCAACAAACGATGATTTTTCTGCAACAGATGTAAATGGTGTTTTAGGAGGAGTCTCTGGAAATGTTTTTGCAAATGATACTGTAGATGGTGTTGTTGCAACGTCAATAACTGCTGTGCCAACATTGTTGACAACTGGTGGTTTGGCAGGAGTTACAATTTCTGCTAACGGAGATGTTAATGTTCCTGGAGGTACACCTTCAAGAACTTTTAACTTAACCTATCAAATATGTGAAAACGGAAACGTAACTAATTGTAAAAATGCTGAAATTATAGTAAAAGTTGATTCAGATGATGATGGAGATGGAGTATTAGATTCTGTAGATATTTGTAATGGATTTGATGATAATTTAGATAATGATTTAGACGGTATTCCAGACGGTTGTGATACAGATGATGATAATGATAGTATTTTAGATATTAATGAAGGGTGTCCTCCAGAAATAAACAGCACTTACAAAAAAATTTATTTTGCAGATGGTACAATAGATACTTCTGCACCTGCAGATGTTAACTTAGTGTATTCTACTACAAAAGATTTTGTTAACGAAATTGAAGGGGATTCAGCACCAAATAATCATTTGTTTTTAAATGGTTTTGATCCTATTGGAGGACAAGCAAAAATGGATTTTAACATTACAGTACCTTATGTTATAACGATACAAAATGTTTTAATTTTTCAAGCATATTTGTTTGATAACAGAAGAGATTTTTCTGGAGATTATAATTTACCCATAAGGATGACAATTAATACAGATGTAGCCGGGGCTTTTTCAGAAGATCAAATATTAAGTACAGCACAAACACAAGATTTAGATGATGGAAAATGGGTTTTGGTTGAATATAGAATTCAAATTCCGGGTACAGAAAAAAGAGAGATATCTGTAAATAATGTTACAATGGAAATAGAAGTTAACTCAGATGGAGTTAGCCCAATATTTTTAGAAACAACATCAGAAGTTTTTGGAATTATTCCAATAGCTTTTATTTCAGATTTAAATGGTTTAGAGTGTACTTTAGATACAGATGGAGATAGTATTATAAATTCTCTGGATGATGATGATGATGGAGATGGTGTTTTAACAATTGATGAATCAATTTTAGATTGTGATGGAGATGGTATTCCTGATTATTTAGAAGTTATAAATTGTGATATTTTCCCGAATACTTTTTCTCCAAATAACGATGGTGTAAATGATCTGTTTGAGATACCAGTATTAAATAACTATCCAAATTTTAAATTAGAAATTTATAACAGATTAGGAAATCAAGTTTATGATTATGATAATAGTGGAAAAACATCGCCATTATGGTGGGATGGTTATTCTACAGGAAGATTAACATTAAACAAGAGTGTACCTGTTCCTGTAGGAACATATTACTACATTGTTTATTATAATGATGGTACAACACCACCTATAAAAGGATGGGTTTATTTAAATAGGTAATTAAAATATACGCAATACAAATGAAAAAACTTATAGTAATCATTGCAGTTATATTACTTACTATTTCTGCAAATGCACAACAAGATCCGCAATATACTCAGTATATGTATAATATGAATGTTTTAAATCCTGCTTATGCGGGGTCTAAAGATGCTCTAAATATTAATTTTTTAGCAAGATCACAATGGGTAGGTTTTGAAGGAGCTCCCAAAACAATAACCCTAGGTTTACATGCCCCTGTTGGTAAAAATGTTGGTTTAGGTTTGTCTGTAATTGTTGATAAACTAGGTCCTTTAGAAGAGCAAAATATTTTTGGCGATTTTTCTTACACATTAAATTTAGATAATAATGCAAAATTAGCTTTAGGCTTAAAAGCTGGTTATACTTTTTATAATCTATGTATACCTTGTTTAACTGCAATAACACAAGGAGACGAATCTTTAAATAGTAACAATGCAAATAAAGCATTTCCAAATTTTGGAGTTGGGGCATTTTATTATACAAATAAATTTTACGCAGGTTTATCTATACCCAATTTGTTACAAAGTTTTCATTTTGATAATAGTGGAGGACAAGTAAATAAAGCATCAGAAACAAATCATCTTTTCTTAACTACAGGTTATGTATTTAATATTTCTCAAAACTTAAAGCTAAAACCATCTATTATGGCAAAAGCAATAGGAGGAGCGCCATTATCTTTAGATTTTTCAGGTAATGTTCTTTTTAATGATAAGATTGAAGCTGGTTTATCTTATAGATTAGATGAATCTTTTTCTGCGTTAATAAATGTAAGAGTTAGTAAGATTTTAAGAATAGGGTATGCTTATGATCATACTTTAACAAACCTACAAGAGTTTAATACAGGTAGTCATGAAGTAATACTTCTTTTCAATTTTGGGTTCGATAATGTTAAAATTCAATCTCCAAGATTCTTTTAGTTATAATTATATAATTATGAAAAAAACAATATACGTTACAATTATACTTTTATTTAGTTTCTTATCTATACTTGGGCAAAGTAAAGCAACAAAAGTAGCAGATACTTATTTTGAGAATCTATCTTATGTAAGTGCAGCAAAAGAATATAAGAAGTTAGCCTCAAACAAGAAAACTGCTTATGTTTTAAAAAAATTAGGAGACAGTTATTATTTAAATGCGCAAATGAAAGAAGCATCAAATGCATATGCTCAGTTATTTAATGCATTTGTACCGCAAGACTCAGAATACCTTTTTAAATATGCACAAACGCTAAGAGCTATTGGTAATTTTAAAGAATCTATAGTTTGGATGGAAAAATTTCACGAATTAAAAAAAGAAGACTCTAGAGGTGAAAAATTTATTAATAAAGATGCAATACTATCTGATCTTAGAAATAACAAACCAGATTATAGAATACAAAACTTATATGCAATAAATACAGAGTTTTCAGATTTTGGTGTTACAGAATATAAAAACACTATCTTGTTTTCTTCACCTAGAAATGGAAATAAGTTAATAAATAAAGTAGATAAAAGAAATGAAAGAAATTTTTTAGACATCTATCAGGTTAATAAAAATGAATTAGGATCTAAAGGAAATAAAAAATACTTTTCGAAAGTAATAAATGAAATGTACCATGAGTCTTCTACTTCGTTTTCTCCGGATAATAAGACGATGTATTTTACAAGAAATAATTATAATAATGGAGATTTTAATGTAGATAAAAAAGGATATAATAATCTTAAAATATACAAGGCAGAATTTATAGATAATAAATGGAAGAATGTAGAAGAAATGCCTTTCTGTAGTAACGAATACTCAGTAGGTCATCCTTCTGTAAGTAAAGATGGGAAATTACTATATTTTGTGTCTAATATGCCTGGTGGTATTGGTCAAACAGATGTTTATTTTGTAGAAATAGAAAATAATGGCACTTATAGTATTCCGCAAAATTTAGGACCGGAAATAAATACAGAGGGTAGAGAAATGTTCCCATATATTTCAGAAGATAATACGTTATATTTTTCTTCAGATGGTCATTTTGGTATTGGTTCTTTAGATGTTTTTTCGAGTAAAAAAGTAAAATCAAAATTCCAAAAACCGGTTAATTTAAAATATCCAATAAACTCTAAATTAGATGATTTCGCATTTTCAATAAACCCAATAACCAAAAAAGGTTATTTATCTTCTAACAGAGAAGGAGGTATGGGAGATGATGATATTTATGCTGTAGAACAAATTGTTGAAGACGATTTAGATTTAGTGTGTATTCAAAATATTTCTGGAGTTGTTAGAGAATCAAAATTTAAAAAAACTTTACCTTATGCAAAACTTACTTTAAAAGATGCATTAGGTGCAGTTATTAAAGAAACTGCTGCAGATAGTTTAGGAGTATTTTCTTTTAAATTACCATGTGATCAAAAATTTGCTATAACTGCATCAAAAGAATATTATACACCCGATACAGAGTATTTTGAAACCACAGATGAAGTTGCAGTAGTACTAAATTTAGATTTTAGCTTAGAAATAATAGAAGATTTTGCTTACAATTCTCTAAACGAATTAGTTATTAAAATTAATTCAATTTACTTTGATTATAATAAATGGGATATTAGGCCAGATGCAGCAGCAGAATTGGATCATATAGTTGATGTTATGAACAGATATCCGAATTTAAATGTAGAATCTACTTCACATACAGATTCTAGAGGAAGAGCATCTTATAATCAATTATTATCTCAAAGAAGGGCAGAGTCTACGGTAGATTATATTATTTATAACGGAATAGATTCATTCAGAATTAAAGGTAAAGGTTATGGAGAGTCTAAATTAACAAATAAATGTATTGATAATGATTCTCATACAAATACAGTAAGATGTAGAGAAGTGCAACATCAAGAAAATAGGAGAACTGCTTTTGTTATTTTAAATGTAGATGGTTCTAGAATTAACTCTGAAGACAAGGTATCGTTTAAGGATGAAATACCTGAAGAAGAGGATATATTTCAAGAAAAAAGGCAACAAGTAAACCTAAAAACGCATGTAGTTGGTAGAGGAGAAACATTATACTTTATTGCTAGAAAGTATAGTTTAAGTGTAGGTTTGTTAAGAAGGATAAATAATTTGGATTCTAATGAGATATATTTAAATCAAGTTTTATTAATTTCTCATGAACAAGAGAATAATGGTTCTAGTACAACTGGTTCAATAATGCATACAGTTAAGCCTCAACAAACTTTATTTTTTATATCAAAAAAGTATGGTGTTTCTGTTAGAAAACTAAAGAGAATAAACGGATTAACAAGTAATAATATAGTAATTGGTCAAATATTAAAAATAAAATAAACATCGTTTTTTTATGCACAAAACACCTCTTTTGTAAAGAGGTGTTTTTTTATGTAATAAAATCAAGAAAATCCTTAATTTCGCATTCTCAATAGTAAAGAGAGAAAATGAAGGCGAAAGCTTTAATATTTAAGTAATTAGGCAATATTTGGTTGTTTACTTAAATTAATAACAAAGCTTATAACTGTCCAGTAAGAATTAAATTAAATAGAATCAGATGAAATTTCCTGAATATAAAGGACTTGACTTACCAAAAGTAGCAGAAGAAATTCTAAGTTATTGGCAAGAAAATAATATTTTTGAGAAGAGTGTAACTTCAAGAGAAAATGCAGAACCGTATGTATTTTTTGAAGGCCCACCATCTGCAAATGGTTTACCAGGTGTTCATCATGTCTTAGCTAGAGCTATAAAAGATATTTTTCCAAGATATAAAACTATGAAAGGTTACCAAGTTAAGCGTAAAGCTGGTTGGGATACGCATGGTTTACCAATAGAATTAGGAGTTGAGAAAGAATTAGGAATTACCAAAGAAGATATTGGTAAGAAAATTTCTGTTGAAGACTATAATGCTGCTTGTAGAAAAGCAGTGATGCGTTATACAGATATCTGGAATGATTTAACAGAAAAGATGGGATATTGGGTAGATATGGAAGATCCGTATATTACTTATGAACCAAAATATATGGAGTCTGTTTGGTGGTTGTTAAAACAGATTTACAACAAAGAATTAATTTATAAAGGATACACAATTCAGCCATATTCTCCAAAAGCCGGTACAGGTTTAAGTTCTCACGAATTAAACCAACCAGGTACTTATCAAGATGTAACAGATACAACAATTGTTGCACAGTTTAAGGCTCTAGAAAGTACGTTGCCAGATTCTTTAAAAAAGTATGATCATTTAAATTTTATAGCTTGGACAACTACTCCTTGGACGTTGCCAAGTAATACAGCATTAACTGTTGGACCAAAAATAGATTACGTTGTAGTAGCAACATATAATCAATATACTTTTGAGCCTATTCATGTTATTTTAGCAAAGAAATTAGTTGGAAAACAATTTGGAGGAAAAAATAATTTTCAAGTTGAAACAGCAGAAGAATTAAGTACTTATAATTCTGGAGATAAAAAAATCCCTTACTTAATTTGTTCAGAACATAAAGGAGCAGATTTAGTAGGTATAAGGTATGAACAATTATTAGATTACGTTTTACCAAACGATAATCCGGAAGATGCTTTTAGAGTAATTTCTGGAGATTTTGTTACTACAGAAGATGGAACAGGAATTGTACATACAGCGCCAACTTTTGGGCAAGATGATGCAGTTGTTGCAAAACAAGCAATACCAGAAATTCCACCAATGCTGGTAAAAGATGAAAATGATAATTTAGTTCCTTTAGTAGATTTACAAGGTAAATTTAGACCAGAAGTTACTGAGTTTGCAGGTAAATATGTAAAGAATGAATATTATACAGATGGTGAAGCGCCAGATAAATCTGTAGATGTAGAAATTGCTATTAAACTTAAAATAGAAAATAAAGCCTTTAAGGTTGAAAAATATAAACATAGTTACCCTAATTGTTGGAGAACAGATAAACCAATTTTATATTACCCATTAGATTCTTGGTTTATTAAAGTAACAGATGTAAAAGATAGAATGCACGAGTTAAACAAATCGATAAATTGGAAACCAGAATCTACTGGAACAGGTCGTTTTGGAAACTGGTTAGCAAACGCAAACGATTGGAATTTATCTCGTTCTCGTTATTGGGGAATTCCATTACCAATTTGGAGAACAGAAGATGGTAAAGAAGAAATCTGTGTTGGTTCTGTAAAAGAACTAAAACAAGAAATGGCAAAAGCTGTTGAAGCTGGTGTTTTAACAAAAGATATTTTTGAAGATTTTGAAGTTGATAATAACTCGGAAGAAAATTATGCGAAAATAGATTTACATAAAAATATTGTTGATGAAATCGTATTAGTTTCAGCAAGCGGGCAACCAATGAAACGAGAAAGAGATTTAATTGATGTTTGGTTCTATTCTGGTTCTATGCCTTATGCACAGTGGCATTATCCGTTTGAAAACAAACAAAAGATTGATAACAACGAATCTTTTCCTGCAGATTTTATTGCAGAAGGAGTTGATCAAACCAGAGGTTGGTTTTATACTTTACATGCAATTGCAACTATGGTTTTTGATTCTGTAGCGTATAAAAATGTAGTTTCTAACGGTTTAGTTTTAGACAAAAACGGACATAAAATGTCTAAGCGTTTAGGAAATGCAGCGGATCCTTTTGAAACTTTAGGAAAGTATGGAGCAGATGCTACTCGTTGGTATATGATTTCAAATGCTAATCCTTGGGATAATTTAAAGTTTGATTTAGAAGGAATTGAAGAGGTAAGACGTAAGTTCTTTGGAACATTATACAACACTTATTCATTCTTTACTTTATATACAAATATTGATGGTTTTTCTTATAAAGAAACAGATATAGCTCTAGAGGAAAGACCAGAGTTAGATAGATGGATTTTATCTGAACTACATACTTTAATAGCAAAAGTAGATAAGTTTTATGATGAGTATGAACCTACAAGAGCAGCAAGAGCAATATCAGACTTTACACAAGAATATTTAAGTAACTGGTATGTACGTTTAAGTAGAAGACGTTTTTGGAAAGGAGAATATGAAACAGATAAAATCTCTGCATATCAAACTTTATACACTTGTATGAATACGATTGCAAAATTAGCATCTCCAATTGCGCCATTTTTTATGGATAGATTGTATCAAGATTTAAATTCTGTGTCAGGTAAAGAAACATCAGAAAGTATTCATTTATCAGATTTTCCAGTATATGATGCTAGTTTTGTTGATAAAAGCTTGGAGCGTAAAATGGAAAATGCTCAAATTATATCATCTTTAGTTTTATCATTAAGAGCAAAAGAAAAGATAAAAGTGCGTCAGCCGTTACAAAAAATTATGATTCCTGTTGATAGCGAACAACAGAAAGAAGAAATTTTAGCAGTTTCAAATTTGATTAAGCACGAAGTAAATATTAAAGAAATTGAAATTTTAGATGATGCTTCGGGTATTTTAATCAAACAAATTAAACCTAACTTTAAAACATTAGGGCCAAAATTTGGAAAAGATATGCGCTTTATTGCTGCAGAAGTGAAGAAGTTTGATCAAGAAGATATTAACAAAATCGAAAAAGATGGAAACA
>CAJQQH010000030.1 GCA_905480405.1 uncultured Polaribacter sp.
TTGTAATCTAAAATTACGTAAATATACATTTGGTACTTGCCCTGTAAGTTGCTTTAATTTTCTATAAAAATGAGAAGAACTTAAGCCTGCTTCTTTAGAAAGTTCTTCTACACCAAAAGTTGAGTTAGATAAATTGTGTTCTATTATTTCTGTAATATTCTCTAAAAAAGCTAAATCTCTTTTAGAAAAACCTAAATCTTTTTTATCCTGTGGAGGCAAACTATTTTTTGAAAAATGATCTTTAATCTTAAGATTGTTTTCAATTAATTTTTTTAATCTGAGTTCTAGGTGTTTTAAAGAAAATGGTTTGCTAATATATTCGTCTGCACCAAACTCTAAACCTTTTATTAAATCTGCATTGTCTCCTAAAGCTGTTAATAATAGCACTGGCAATTGGCACGTTTCTGGGTTTTCTTTTATTCTTTTACATAACTCAAAACCATCCATTTCTGGCATCATAACATCACTTACAATAGTACTAAACTCTGTTTTTTTAATTTCTTCTAATGCTTCTACACCATTATTTGCTATTGTTATATTATATGCATTAGAAAGTGCACTTTTTAAGAATTTTTGTATGTCTAACTCATTTTCTACAATTAAAACACTATGCTTCTTTTTACTTTGTTCTTTACTATTATTCTCTTCTACGTCTTTAGATTCAATAGGTACCCAGTTTTTTATAAATGACTTGTTATGACTACCTTCTTCTATCTGAACTTCTTCTATTGTTGAAGAAGGAATAACAACCGTAAATCGAGTTTCTTTATTTGGTTTACTTTTTACTGAAATACTACCTCTAAATAAATCTATTAAAGATTTACAAAATGACAAACCAACACCACCACCACTAACATTACCATCCTGATTTCCTAATTGATAAAATCGTTCAAAAATATTTTTTAAATTTTCTTTTGGAATCCCTTTTCCAGTATCTATAACATCAATTTTAATGCTTTTAATATTATTTTCAAATACAATTGACGCATCAATACTTATAGTTCCTTGTGCTGGGGTATTTTTAAAGGAATTTGAGAGTAGATTAAAGAGTATTCGTTCAACTTTTTCTACATCTATAACAATTTCTTCATTTGGGGAACTTATTTTATAATAAAAGTTAATGTTCTTTTCTAATGCATAGTTTTCAAAAGCTTCTGTTGTTGGGTATAAAAAATCACCTAAAGTAGACTTTGTAAAGTTTAAATTTAGAAAACCTTGTTCTGCTTGTCTAAATGTTATTAATTGGTCTATTAAACTTAAAAGTCTGTGTGTGTTTCTCTTAATAATTGTTAAAAAACGTTCATTCTCTTTATTATCATTATTTTCTATAACTCTATCTAATGGGCCAGAAATTAATGTTAGAGGTGTTCTAAACTCATGAGATAAGTTTGTGAAATATTTAAATTTACCTTGATTAATAACTTCCATTTTATCCTTGTCTAGTTGCTCATAAATCAATTTTTGTTTCAATTTTTCATGTCTAACAAAATAGAAAACGATTCCAACACCAATACCTAAAAAAAGTAAAACCAATAAAGTATAACTCCACCAAGTTTGATACCACAAAGGTAAAATAACAAGCTTTAATGATTTTGTTGTTGCACTCCAAATACCATCGCCATTGGCAGATTTTACTTTTAAGTTATAAGTGCCAGCTGCCAGGTTTGTATATGTAATTGTAGATTTTCCTTTATTTATTTCTACCCAATCTTTATTAAAACCATCTAATTTATATGCTAATCTATTTTTAATGGGTGCAGCCGTATGTTCTGCAGCTAAATTAAAGGATATAATTCGCTGGCTTTTACAAAGTGTAACTGTTTCTGTTTCTGAAATTGCTTCTTTAAGAATAACAATATCATCTAGTTTTTCACCTATTTCCACAGATTTATTATTAACGGATAAAGAGGTGATTAAAACTTTTGGAGGTTGTTTGTTTAAAAATATTTTATTAGGATTGAAAATAGTTAAACCATTTAACCCCCCAAAATACATACAACCAGATTTACCCTGAGCATACGCAGATTGCCTAAAATTATTTTGCATTAAACCATCGTTTACATCAAAAACATTAATTTGGTTTGTATCTTTATTAAAACGAACTAAGCCCATATCTGTACTTATCCATACTTTATTGCTATTCTCTTGAGGTAAAATACCATAAACAACATCATCTGGTAATCCGTCACTTTTTCTAAAATAACCAATTTTTATAGGGTTTTGATCACTATCTAGCCTAACTTTATTTAATCCACCACCAAAGGTACCAATCCAAATATTTGTCTTTTCATCTTCATAGATCGTAAAAATACTATTGTAACTTAATTTATGGTTTTCTGTTTTGTTTTTTTGATATTGTCTAACTACCGTAATTTTTCCATCTATATAGGTGCATTGCAACAAACCATCATTTGTACCAAACCATAAATATTTATTACTGGCTTGTAAAAAACATTGCACTTTAATAGCTTTAATTTCTAAACTAGTTTTAACCTTAATTTTAGGGTTTCTTTTTTGTTCTAATTCATTCCAAGGGTTTTCTATAACTAGAATTCTATTTCCAGATAAAATAATCTCATTTTTATTTATTTGTGAAATTGATCTTACTAAAAGCAATGGTAGTTTATCATTTTTTGATAAAAACTGAACGTCTTTAAAATCTTTTTGTTTGGGATTGTAAACAAACACTTTTTTGTCTGTACCAAACCAAATGTAATTTCTTTGATCTTGATAAATAGATCGTATAACATCATTTTTTTCTATAGGTAATTTATCTTGTATATCTTCAAATTTAAGCTTGTCAATGTTATTTTCATTAACAGACTCAATACTTCTACACAACTTTTTATGATAACCAGATATCCAAATTTTACCAGTATTATCTTCTAGAATAGATGTAATTAGGTTGTCGCTAATAGAAAATTTATTACTAGGATTGTTTGTGTAAGCGTAAAATGGTTTTTGAAATAGATCTAATTTATTAATTCCACCTTGGGCAGTACCAACCCAAAGAACATTAAAACTATCTTGGTAAACTGCGTTAATTTGACTACTACTTAAGCTATTCTTATCATTTAAATCATAACTATAATGACCATAAGAGTTTAAAATAGGATTGTATTTATAAAGTCCATCCCCAGTTGTACCAATCCAAATTGTGTTATCATTATCTTTAAAAAGACTATTTACAGAGAATGTTGTGTCCTGATTATTAATTTTGATTTTTTTTACTAAATATTTTGAATTTGAGTCTAAATTAGAACTGTACAAACCTTTTTTTGTGCCAATCAAAAAAATATTATCTACTTTAATTAATTCAGTAATTTCTTTATTATTAAAAAAACTAAATTCTTCTAAATTAAAAGAGTCTTTATTTACTAATAAGAAATCTGACGAATAATTAACTTTTTTTAAGCCTTTATTTGTTCCTAGAATAATAGTAGAATTGAGTCCAAAAGCGAAATTTTTAACCCTTATATGTTGCTCTTTAAAATCGATAGTGTTTTCAGAAACATCAAAAACACCTTCGTTTAAATCTTTTAATTTAATTCTAATTAACTCTTTAGAAGATGAAACCCAAACATGACCATCATTTTTAGAATCAATTTTATTTACTATAATTTTATTTTTAAGCGGAACTGAAAAAAAACGTTCTAACCAAGGTACATATATGTTTACACCAACATTTGTTCCTATCCAAAGAATACCATCTTTATCATTGAATAAATAGGTAATGTTATTACTTGAAATAGCACCTTTAGTTTTAGATTGAGTAGTAAAAGTTTTAAACTCATATCCATCATAACGTATTAATCCATTAGGTGTTGCATACCATAAAAAGCCATACTTATCTTGTTCTATAGCATTTACAGTATTTTGATTGAACCCTTCTTTATTGGAAATTCTTTCAAAATTTTGTCCAACAATTATAAAAGTATTGAAAAATATAATGCAGAAAATATATTGAAATTTAAAATACTTCATCATTCTTTCAAATTTAATTCATTTTTTCGTTTTCTAAAAATAAATTTACCTTACATTTTTAAAATTATTTTGATTGTAAATAAGAAAGACACTTTTTAAAATTGTTGAAAAGGTTTTTAATTCTATCAAAACATAGGCTTTTAAACAATATATTGTGTTTTAAATTCGGTAATAAAGCAAAATATTTTAATGAAATAATTTAAGGGAAAAAGAAGCGTTCGAAAAAACAATCTAATTGCAATGCACGTTTCTTTCAATACTTTTATGTGCCTTTTAGTATAAATTAAACTCTATCTCAATTGTTATAAAAACGATTCCAATTTATCAACCATTTCTGTACTGCCACAGAAAAACGGTACTCTTTGATGTATCTCTGTAGGTTTAATGTCTAATATACGTTGAACACCATTTGAAGCCTTTCCGCCAGCTTGTTCTGCCAGTAAAGCAATAGGGTTAGCCTCGTATAATAATCTTAATTTTCCGTTTTCATTTTTAGTGCAATTTGGGTACATGTAGATACCGCCTTTTAACATGTTTCTATGAAAATCTGAAACCATAGAACCAATATATCTAGCAGAATATGGACGATCTTCTTCTTCTTTTTGACAATATTTAATATAATCTTTTACACCTTGAGGAAAATGAGAATAATTCCCTTCATTTACAGAATAAATATTTCCATTTTTTGGTATTTGTATATTCGCATGTGATAAATAGAATGATCCTATTGCAGGGTTTAGTGTAAACCCGTTTACACCATTTCCGGTTGTATAAACTAACATGGTTGATGTACCATAAACAACATAACCTGCAGCTACCTGTAAACTTCCTGGTTGTAAAAAGTCTTCAAGTTGCACGGGTGTTCCTACTGGAGTAACTCTTCTAAAAATTGAAAAAATGGTACCAACTGATACATTTACATCAATATTTGAAGAACCATCTAAAGGATCCATTAATACTACATATTTACCTTTATTGGCATTATCACTACCATTAATTGTTATAAATTCGTCTTCTTCTTCTGAAACAATTCCACAAGCAATATCACGTTTTATAATCGAATTGATAAATTTGTCATTGGCAAAAACATCTAATTTTTGTTGGTTTTCTCCTTGAACGTTTACTTCACCTGCACCACCAATAATATCAACTAATCCTGCTTTATTTACTTTGTGATTTACCATTTTAGCAGCAAGTCTAAGGCCATTTAGTAATTTTGATAATTCACCAGATGAATATTGAAATGCTGATTGGTTTTCAATAATAAATTCTCCTAAAGTTATATGCTCATTCATAGTTTTTTTTTTGTCGAAACAATTTTTATATATAATCCTTCATTAACATTGCAGCACCTAAAGCACTTTCATTTTTACAATCAGAAATTTTTATGACTATATCACTTTTTAGTAACTTTAGAAAAGTGATAAATATTAAATTTTTATTAAAACCACCTGAGATATATACATCTCTAATAGAAGTGTTTTTATCAGAAATTAATTTAATTCCGTTAATTACTTTTTTACTAATTTCAAAAATTAGTTGATAATAGGTAGTTTCATAGTTAGCGTAGTAAGCTAATAAATCTGAATGTGCTTCAAAATCTTCATCTATACCTTCCGATAAAAAGACACGTGAATTTTCATAAATCAATTCTTTACATAACTTTTTATTTACACCAAGTTGTAAGTGGCTATTTATATCTACTTTAAAATAAGTGCTTAATGCCTCTAAATAAACTTCATGAATTTTTCCTAAAAATTGCATTGAAGATTTTATTTGCTGCTTCTCTGGCGTCATAAAACACAAGCAGTTATTTTGTAACTGATGTTGTGTTAATGTTTCTTTACTAAAAGGGTTCATGGCTATAATCCAGGTTCCTGTAGATAATAAAATAAAGTCTTTATTTTTTTCTTTCTCTAACAAAGGGATAATAGATGAAGAACTATCATGTAATCCTTTACCAATTGCAATCTGTTGTCCGTTAAAATTTGATATAATTGCTTCTTTACCATTTTGTGGAATTGGTAAATTCAATTTAGAATCTAAAATCCATTTATGATATGTCATCTTATCAAAATCCCAAGTTGCCGTATGAGCACCAACAGAGGTAAAATCTGCTGTTATTTGTCTTGTAAAAAGATAACTTAAGTATTGTGGATAATGTAAAATAGCTGTTACTTTTTTCCAAAAAGCTGGTTTTTCTTTTTGTAATTTTAAAATTTGAAGTCCAGTATTTAGCATTCCATAAGCAGGAGATGCTGTTTTTCTAGAAAACTCTTCCTTTCCACCATAAGAGTCATAAAGTTCATTATATGCTTCTATATCTAATGGTTTTAAATAATTGTATAGAGGTGTAATTCTATCTCCATTATTATCTAAATAAATAAGACTAGCACCATGTGTAGAGAAGTTGATTGCTTTAATACAATACTTACCTTCTTCTTGAATTCTTATGATTTCGTTCTGAATCCAATTTCCTATAGATTCAATGTCATCACAAGGGTAACCATCTTCATCAAGAATTTCATCAAATCTAGTTGCGTTTCTATATACTACTTCAAATTCTTCATCAAAAAGTAGAATTTTTTTATTTGTTTTACCTATATCAATTACAGCAATTACATTTATCATCACAAGTCAAAATTAAAAAAAGGTGTCTAACATAATGTAAACACCTTTTTAGTTATTCTTATTACTCTTTAAACCCGTATAAAGGGCCATAATTTTTACAAGCTCTGTAATCTGCTCCTTCTAAGCCTTCGCCAAAAGCAGACCAAGCACTTGGTCTAAATACATCATCTTCGCTAACATTATGCATATTCACAGGAATACGTAACATAGCAGCCAAAGAAATTAAATCTGCACCAATATGTCCATGAGAAATTGCACCGTGATTTGCGCCCCATTTAGCCATTACTGTATACACATCTTTAAAGAAACCTGTACCTGTAGTTCTTGGTACAAACCATGTAGTTGGCCAAGTTGGA
>CAJQQH010000031.1 GCA_905480405.1 uncultured Polaribacter sp.
TGTTAGTATCAACACTTAAAACACTAGAAGTTGTGTGCAAGTAAAAACGACCAAATCCGTTTACAGCACTAGTAACTGTAGCTGTATAATTTGCTTGTGCAGTATCTAAAAGCGTAAATGTATTTTCTACTTTATCCTCTATATACACATTTATACCTGATGGTAAATTTTCTATAGCTGCTGTAAATGAAAGTGTTGTATTTTCAACTGCATTTACACCCAAAGGTATTACCATTGCTTCATAATTATTGGTTGGTAAAGATTGGATACCAAAACCAACAGTAGTTTCGTTAGACAATAATTGTGTGTATACATTAAAAGCTTGCTCTTCGCCAGAGAAAACACCAGCATCATAACCAGGGTCTAAACCAATAGTAGCATTTGAAAAATATTTAACATCAGTACTTTTTTGTGAACTTCCATTAGAAACCAATAACTTTATAGAAGGTACATTATTTAATGTTTTTTGAAAAACATCTCCTATTTGATGACTTTGCATCGCTTTAGTAAACTGAAGTGAACCTCCACCATTTTTAGACTCAACAAAAAACCCTTGACCAGGTGCAATATATTTACTGCCAACAGTTGCCTGATTAATAATATCATAAGAACCACTAGAAGCGTCCCAAACATACATTGCAACTCTTGAAGGATCTAACTCATTAACATTAACTGTTAAAAAGTTATTGGTAGCATCTGCATTGCTATTTGCATTTATACTTGATGCAAAAGGATTACCAACCAAGTTCCATTTATTACCCGTTGCGCTACCGTCTGTTATTACCATTGGCACGTCTGCATTGTTTAAATCTGCCTCAAATTCTATTTCACCTGTTAAACTCTTTTTTATTGAATACCCTTTTCCTGCTACAAATCTACCTGCGTTAAGAATATTATTTGTTCCTGCTGCTGTAGTATAGTAGTTATAACGATTTGTTGCTAAAGAATTATCGTATGTAGCAAGCGATAATTTATTACCATTTGTTACTAAATATCCGTTAGAGTTTACTAGTGGAATACTTGCATTTACTGGGTTTGAAATTAAATGCCAATCTGAAGTTAAATGCCTGAAAAACTGAATTTTACTAGACACACCAGATAGCGCACCTTTTACAATTAAAGACCCATTGGTTGCTGCACTAGACCTCACTGTGATAATTCCGCTCGATGCCATTGATAGATTACCTTCAATAGTTAAACCTCCATCTATTAATAACGTTCCTCCTCCTTGAATTTCTAAATCTTTAACAGATACTGTGCTGCTATGAATAAGAACTATACCTGAATTTGAATTAGTTATTATTGCGTTAATTGTAGCGGTAGGTACTCCGTTAGTCCAGTTTGTTGCTACATTCCAGTTAGTATTTGATGCCCCAGTCCAAGTAGTAGATAAACTAGAAACAACTTCATAAGCTCCCATATCTACAGTAGTATTAAAAATACGTTGGTTACCTGCTAAATCTGTAGTAATACCTGATGGTATCTTAACATTATCACCAGTATTTATTGCTGGCGAACCAGCTTGTAAAGTAAAATCTGTTGCACTTGTAAATAAAGGATCTGAATTACTGATATTCGTTGTAGATGTAATAGAAGAATCTGTAAAATTATTTTCATCAATAGAATTATAAACGTTTACAGAAGTTACAGGTTCTCTATAAAGATCTGTAATTGATCTAGCAACAACATTACCTGTAGTTTTGTTATTCCAAAATATATTGTTAGCAATTTCTGCATTTAAAGTACTAGTAAAACCAGTAGAAGTCTTACTAATAGCTAAAGTTGCATGACTAGTAGCATCTAAACTCTCTAATGTACCATCATCTAAACTATTAACTACAGTATTATTAATAAACTTTAAATTAGCATCAGAAATAGAACCAAGCATTCTGAACCAACCAGTACTACCACTAATACCTTGTGCAGTAGTTGCATTTAAATTTCCTGTTACATTTTTATTAAACACTGTATTTGCAATAGTAATATCTACATTTGTAGTGTTTCTTATAAAACTATAAACACTCGTTGCCCAACGTGACATGTTATTTATAAATTGACAATTTTCTATATTTAACTCACCTCTTGTACCTCCTACATTATTTAATTCGAACTCTGTATGTACACCTGCATTATCGTTTCTACTTAAATTGTCTTTAATAATACAATTTTTGATTGATAATTTAGCAACCGTTTTTTCTTTTAAAATTGCACCACCTTTCTCTGTAGCACTCAAATTATTATGTGCATCACTAATTGTTAAACCATCTAATAGTAAATTATTACCTGTTGCTGCAATGTTAATAATATGATAACTATTATCTGCATTACGAGTTGTATTTGAATAATTAGAAATAAAATCTGCAATATTTACATCATCATCATTTAAATCTCCAGATAAAATAGTTTCATTTGTACCCAAAACTCTTTGTGTAATAGCTGTTTCCGTACCCGCAAAACCACCATATATTTTTAAATCTGATACCTCAATATTAAAAGAAACATTTCTAGATGCTGCATGAGGTTTATAAGTACCAGATGCTACCCAAATTTCGCTATTTCCTAAAGTAGAATTAATTGCATTTGATAAATTTCTATAAGCGTTTGCCCAAGAAGACCCATCGTTATTACCTGTTGCTAATGCGTTAACGTAAACGGTTCCAGAACTTACTCTTGCCGTACAATTGGTACTAAAGCTTTGCGTAGCAGATCTATCTGGCCAGTTTGCTGTACAATATGCCGCGTCATCTACTTCTATACAAGTTAGATTTGGATTGTTGAATGATTGATAATAATATACATTTACGTTATTACCATTTTTTACATTTAAACTCGTTAAATAATTAGAATTACAATTTAAATATGTTAAAGCAATATTAGCAGAAAGGTCTAAACTTGTTAAAGAGTTACCATAACAATTTAAATATGTTAAAGCAGTATTATAATAAAGATCTAAACTTGTTAAATTATTATTTTGACAATATAATCTTGTAAGATTGGTAAAAGCTTCTATACCTGTTAAGTCTGAAATAGAGAAATTATTAACATCAATATAACTAGTAAATGCAGTTGCTTCACTTACTTGTATTTCTGAATCTCCATTAGTATTAATAGTAGCATTACCTACTAAATAGGTTTTAAAGTTAACATCTGGAATGCTTACGTTTTGTGCACTTGCCCCAACACATATGATAAGGAACGTTATAATTGATAATAATTGTTTTTTCATAATATAAATTTATTTTAGTATGTTTTCTACAAAACTATTGAGAAACAAACTTTTAAAACATTCAAAAACTGTCTATTTGATTCATTTACATTACTATTTGATTCAGAAAACAACCATTTGAATCAATTTGATTTTTCAACCTATAAAAATAAATTTTACATTATAAAAGCTACAGATTACACTATTTAAAACAGTCTAATTTAAATGAACTATCATCAGTTTTCTAAAAAAAAAATCATATTAAAATTTTGGATTCATAATCAAAATTTTAATATGACAATTCATGTATTTCTTTGAGTTATTTCCTCTAATAATGAATTAGAATTTATTTTTACGTTACAAACATTTTTTAAGCGTAAAACAATGCAAAAAAAAATCTCGTAAGTATAATACTTACGAGATTTTAATAAATCATTTTTTTACTATTTCAAAATATCTTTAGACGATTTTTTTTTATCCTAAAAAACAAAACGCTAAACTAAAAACATCCTAAAGTAGGTAAGTTTTCAAGAGTAAGACTAGATCTTCTGTAAAAATCAGAACAACCAACATTATTCGCTGTGTTCCAACCCGATATATCTTGATTAAAATAAGTTGCAACATAAAACATACTGTTCATATTAGTAACAGCACTTACATCCCATTTGTTTAATGGTTGGTTAAATGCTCTAGCACCAGCAAATACATAAGCCATATTAGTTACGTTACTTACATCCCAATCATTCATTGGTGCATTATAAACATTACAATTATCAAACATAAAAGACATATCTGTAACTCTTGATAAATCTGGAGTATCGATTGCTGTAGAATTTAGGTTACTACAATAAGCAAAAGCCTTTCTCATAGACTCCCATTTAATATTACCCCATTGTTCGATGTTCTTAATTTTATCCTTATCGCCACTATTATTAAAATAAATCGCAGGAAAATCACCCGTTATTTCTACAGTATAACTACCAGCTATAGCATACGTATGTAAAGTACTTTCTGTAACGTTTGTACTTAAGGTACCATCACCCCAATCTACAGTATAATCATATGTAAATGCTGTATCAGGATTTATTGGAATGGTAATTTCTTCGTTAGCCGAAGTTGTATCCCAAACCGTTACAAAACCAACTTTAAGATCTTCATTATTTAATTCGGTATCATCTTCACTACTACAACTTACAAATAAGCTTACAAATAAGATGGCTAATAATTTTACTGTGTTTTTCATGTTCTTCATGTTTTTAAATTTTAAATTCATTATTAATATTTAGTTTTCTAAACCAATTATTACTTTCATACTATAAATACTCACTTAGATTAACTACTGCAAATCTATTAGTAAACAAATATTTACATCATTCAAAAACTATCTATTCAATTCAAACAACAACTATTTAAGTCAAAAAACAATCTTTTGAATCAGTTTTTATTTTACTTAAAAAATAGAGAAATATTATGCTTAAATTAAGAAATGAGTTTTATTAATCAGTATTTAAATTGATAGTTAAAACATTATTTAAATTTCTTATTTAAATAAAAAATATGGTTTTTGATATGCTATTTTATTGTGAACTAACAAAGGTTTTTTTCTAGTTGATAAACATCAATTCCTATTTAAATTCATTTTAAAAAAAATCTCGTAAGTTTTTACACCAACGAAACTTTTACAAAAAATCAACTATTTTTTTTCTTTTTAAAAACCAGTTCCTGGAGCTTCGGGGCTTTGTGCTTGTGCTTTTTGTGGATTAAGAATTAGATAAGTTCCTAATGCTGTTAAAGCAGCATACTTACCATAATTTCCTATTTTTTTTAAGGCTTCTTTTCTGTCTATATTTTTATCTTGATTGTTCATGTTGTGTTTTTTTTTGAATTCTATAAATGAAGTAATAAATATCGTTTATGGCAGTTTTAAACGGTGTTTAAAACTGCCATAAACTCATTAATTTAAGATTACTTTTTTGTTTACGCTTCCGTTTGCTGTTTGTAATTTTATAAGATATACACCTGTAGATAAGCTCATTGGTAATTGTACCTCTGCTTTTTGTTGTGCTGCAATACTTTTATTAAAAACTTGTTTCC
>CAJQQH010000032.1 GCA_905480405.1 uncultured Polaribacter sp.
TACAGAAAGGAATATTTTAAGAAAAAAAGAAGAAGCTAAACTTATTGAAGAAAAACTGAAAATAATTAGAAAAAACCCTCATCATCTTGAAAACTCTGAAAAACAAAAAAAAACAAATTGAAAAAGGAAAGTGGAAAATAAATTTCAATTGGAATCAACTAGCTGTTAACTCTGGGTTTGAAGAGAATTACTTCAAAGATTTTTATTCATACTTATGTAGTTATGCACACACAGGAAGATTAAGTTCTTTACAAACAATGCAAGCAACAGAATACAAACAACAAAAAGATAATGCTGAAAATTTCTTAATCCATTCCTTAATAATTTTAGCAAAATATATTTATGATTATGTTAATTTAATTACTGAATTAAAATTAGCTTTCGAAAGTAATCTTAAAGGAAAAAATACTGTGTTAAAGTGGAAAGAAATTGGAGAACAATTAAAAAAACAATAGCTAACACCGTATAAACTTTATTGCTAGTTATAGCTCACTTGGGAAATTCCTTCGGAATTTCGCCGTTCGTGTTTTATTTAGTAAATTCATTGCTTAAACAACGCAACAAAGCTTATACAAAAACGTTCTATACCATTACAAAACAACAATGGAAAATCTAATTAATTACATACAATCGAGAATTACTTTAACTCAAAACGATATTGATTTAATTAAAAAATATTCCGTTTCAGAAGAAATTCCAGCTCAAACTAATCTTTTAAAAGCAGGAAAAGTTGAGCGATATATTTATTTCTTAGATACTGGAATTATAAAAGGGTATCAAAATGCTGACGGAAAGATTGTCGTACAACATCTTGTAGCGGAACAAGATTTTTTTACATCTTTAGATAGTTTTATGACAGAAACACCGTCATTAGATTATTATGAAACTATCACAGATTGTAGTCTTATAAAAATATCAAAACCTAATTTTGATATTTTACAAAAGGAAACTAAATTCTGGGCAATATTTGTCAAAGAAGTAACCAACGAACATTTAAATTGTAAATTAGAACGTGTTAAAGATTTTCAAATTTTAACTGCAAAAGAACGTTATTTAAAATTTGTAAATCAGTACCCAAATCTAGCTTTAAATGTGTCTGTCGACAATATCGCTTCTTTTCTAGGAATGGAACCTCAATCCTTAAGTCGTATCAGAAAACAAATCGCTTTCTAACAAATGTTATTTCTAACCTCTTAAAAGGTATCGAAATTTGCTCAAACAAAATTTAAGAATTATGAGCAACGAAATTTCATTAGTAACTGGCGGAAATGGACATTTAGGAAACAACTTAATTAGATTACTACTTTCCGACAACCAGAAAGTAAGAACGACTGTAAGGAACATTAGCAACACTGAACCTTTTAAAGAGTTAGATTGTGAAGTTACTCAAGCTGACATTACCGACAGGGAATCTCTAAAAAAAGCTTTTAAAGGAGTTACAAACTTATATGCAGTGGCTGCAAATTTCAGTATGTGGGCTAAAAATCCTAAAACTGAAATTTATGATAATAATATGCAAGGAACTCAAAATGTGTTTGATATTGCAAAAGAATGTGGCGTCAAGAATATCGTTTATATAAGTTCAGTAGCAAGTTTAGATTTTACGAAATTACCAGCCAATGTAGACAATGGATATAATAAAGACCGAAGAAATTGGTATTATAATTCTAAAAATGATTCTGATAAACTAGCATTAGAATTGGGAAAAAAATATGGTATTAGGACTGTTCTTGTTTTACCTTCTGCTATGATTGGTTCTAAAGCTTATAAATTAAGCTATTCAAACAATCTTGTATTACAAGTTTTAAATGGAGAAATCCCTGTAGACACCAATGTAACTTTAAATTGGGTAGATGTAAAGGATGTAGCTTCAGGAACGTATAACGCAATGAAAAAAGGTAGAAATTTAGAACGCTATATCTTATCGAACGAAAAACATACTACATTACAAGAAACGGTAAAAATTGCATCCAATTTATATCCTGAACTAAAATTAAAAATACCTAAAAAAGTTCCAAAATGTTTATTGTATTCTGTTGCTGGCTTAATGGAATTTAGCAGTAAACTTACAGGCAAAGAACCTCTATTACAAAGACATTACTTGGATATGTTTTATGATTTAAAGCAAGATTATGATATTAGTAAATCAAGAGAAGAATTAGGTTTTAATCCTAAAATTTCAAAAAAGGCTTTGGAAGATGCTTTGAAATATTTAAAATACGATTGGAAAGAGAAAAAAACGGTATAGAACATGCGTATATAACAAATAACTTTTGAAATATTTTAGTGAATGAGTTTTTGCCGTTATATACTTCAACTAAATAAGATTACACTTATTTTTAGGTTTTTAAACACCTAATATAGTATATCAATTATCAGCTTAATTCAATTTTAACCTGTAGCCGTATTTCTGGACAAGACATGCTGGAGGAAAGTGAAAATCATCAAAATTTAAGTCCAAACTCAAAAATATTATTATCAAATTAATTCAAAATAAAGTTTATAGATAAAAAACTATCTTTGTTATAATATAAGTTAGGATTATGAATATAGAAACCAAAAAATTAGAATTAATGCATCTTTTACTTCAAACACAGAAAGAAAGCATTTTGAAAAAACTCAAATCTGTTTTTGAGGAAGAGCAAGTGGATTGGTGGAGTGAAATGTCAAAAAAAGAACAGGAAGAAATTAAGACTGGTTTAGCTCAAGCTGATAAAGGAGAATATAAAACTAATGAAACAGTAATGAAACTATTTGATAAATGGCATTAAAAATCGTTTGGAACCACAAGCTGAAAATGGATTAGATAAAGTTTTAGATTATTTAGAAAAAGAATAGACTATAATGGAAATTCTGAATTTAGAACAGAATATTAATGACCTATTAAACCGAATAAGCTCATATCCGAAAATTTGTCCTCAAACTAGAAAGTTTAATAATGTTCACAAAGGATTGGTTGATAAAAACAATTATATAATCTACAGAATTCAACCAAAAAAGGAATTAATTGAAATTATTAACTTTAGAGGAACGAAACAAAAACCTATTAAATAAAAGTACTAAAAGCCAATATACGTATATAACAAATAACTTTT
>CAJQQH010000033.1 GCA_905480405.1 uncultured Polaribacter sp.
AAGAAAATCAAAATTGGTCTAGCAACAGACCAGATGGTCATGCACCAATATCTGTTATGGCAGATCATTATCACGGTAAAGGTGGTTGGATGTTTTCTTATCGATTAATGAACATGAATATGGAAAGCTTACTTTCTGGTGCAGATGCAATTTCTAATACAAATGCTCATGATGCTGGTTATATGGTAACTCCATTAAAAATGCCAATGCAAATGCATATGTTTGGAACTATGTATGCGCCTTCTGATAGAATTACTTTATTAGCAATGGCTAGCGTTGTTAAAAATGATATGGATTTACAAATGAGAATGGCATCTGGAATGATTGTTCCTTTTTCTACTTCTTCTTCTGGTTTTGGTGATATAAAACTAGGAATGATTTATAAATTCATCAACAAAAACAAGCAATCTTTACATGGTAATGTAACTTTTTCTTTGCCTACAGGCAGTATTACGGAAACAGATGTTACACCAATGAGTTCACCAAACGAGGCTTTACTACCTTATCCTATGCAAATTGGTAGTGGTACTTTTGATACTAATTTAGGTGTAACTTATTTGGGACAGAATGAACAAGTTTCTTGGGGAAGTCAACTTTCTACTACTTTACGATTTGGAACAAATTCTGATGATTATGCGCTTGGAAATAAATTATCATTTAACAATTGGTTTGCTGTTAAAACAACAGATTGGTTAAGTTTTTCGGCAAGATTAGAAGGTAAATTTGTAAACAAAATTAGAGGGGTTAATTCTAATTTAATGCCAATGATGGTTACAACTGCAGATACAGACAACTCTGGAGGAACCTATATGAATGGCGGTTTAGGATTTAACTTATTAGCGCCAAAAGGCACACTTAAAGATCTACGTTTAGGTTTTGAATACGCTACTCCTTTATATCAAAAACCAAATGGAATACAATTAAAAAATCAAGAAACGATTACAATCGGTTTGCAATACGCTATGTAATATCAACCTTGTTATATATTATTACTAAAAGGGAGTTATTTAAATAATAGCTCCCTTTTTTTTGTGAATAAAAAAGACATTTACATACTCTTAAAGTTGTCTTAAAGTTCTGTTAAATAGGCTTTGTAATTATAGATTAAGTTAAACCTTTGCAAAAAAATAGCACAAAATTCAACCTTTAATAATTAGCCAAATAATGAAGAAAATCTTTTTTCTAACTAGTTTATTTTTTAGTTTAATATCATATTCACAAGTTAAAAACTTTGAAGTAAAAGGAATTATTAATTCTTCTGAAGATAAAGAATTACTTGAATCTGCAACAGTACATGTAGAGAGAATTAAAGACAATAGTATAATTTCTTATACAATAACCAATAGTAAAGGTAATTTTAACCTTGTTGGTAAAACATCAGATTCTAAAATAAAACTAGTCGTTTCTTTTATCGGTTTTACTCCTTATACAAAAATTATTGATGTCAAAAATCAGAATTTAGGAACTTTATCATTAAAAACTGCAAATGTTTTAGATGCAGTTGTAATAAGATCTAGTGCTCCAATAACTATAAAAAAAGATACCCTAGAATTTAACGTAAAATCTTTTAAAACAAAAACAGATGCTAA
Source organism: uncultured Polaribacter sp. (assembly GCA_905480405.1). Lineage (GTDB taxonomy): Bacteria > Bacteroidota > Bacteroidia > Flavobacteriales > Flavobacteriaceae > Polaribacter. The sequence continues at coordinate 1,590 of CAJQQH010000033.1, forward strand.
TGTAGAAGATTTATTAAAAAAATTACCTGGTGTAGAGGTAGATGATGAAGGCGCAATTACAGTAAATGGTAAAGCTGTGAATAAAATATTAGTTAATGGTAAACCCTTTTTTGGTAACGACCCAACTATTACAACAAGAAACCTAACAAAAGATATCATCGAAAAAATTCAAATTACAGATACAAAAACGAATGCTCAAGCATTTTCTGGCGAAGATTCTGATGGCGAAAACAAAACCATAAACCTTACTATTAAAAAAGAAAATAATAAAGGGTATTTTGGTAAAGTTGCTGCTGGTGCAGGTACAGATGATAGATACGAATATGCAGGTATGGTTACTCGTTTTAAACAAAGCGAAAGAATTGGTTTGTTAGCAGGTGGTAATAACATTAATTCTCCTGGTTTTAGTTTTGGTAATCAACGTTTACAATTTGGTGGTAATAATAGAAGTTTTGGTGGCGGGCAAGGTATCGTAACATCTAATAATTATGGTGTTAATTATACAAATGTTTTTAAGAAAATTTTCGAAGTTTCTGGAGATTACTTTTATAAAAACAGTGAATCTGATAATAAGTCTTCTTCAAATAGAGAAACTTTCTTATCTGATGGAACAAGCTTTTATAGAAATTCTGAAACTACTTCATTAAATGAAAGTGATAGTCATGATGCAAGTATAGATTTCGAAATTGAAATTGATAGCACGTTTAGAATTGATATTGAAAGTGATTTTAATAAAAACTTAAATACAAATATTTTTAATAGCGACTCAGAAACATTAGATAATAGTAAAATTCTAACAAATGATTCTAAAACAAATTCTATTGCAGATTCTGATAGAGAAAATTTTGAAAACGAAATTAACTTAACAAAGAAATTTGGTAACAAAGGTGCTTTTTTAAGAGTTGAATTAACTGCAAACTTTAACAAAACAAATACAGATGATTTTGTAAAATCTGAAACGAATATTTACGGTACTAATCCAGATCAAATTATTAGAGATCAATACTCAGACGGTATTACAGAAGTTAAAGAACTTGGTACAAAACTTACATATAGAGTACCTCTTAAAGCTAAAAAATTATTTTTAGACATAGCATATAACGTTGGCAATACAAATACACAAAAGACAAGAAATACGTTTGATTTTGATGCAAACACAAATGATTATTCTAGTTTTAGTAATTTATTAAGTACAGACTTTGAATACTCTAACAAAACAAGTAAACCTAGTTTAGAGTTAGAATATAGAGATCAAAAATGGTCTGCTTCTGCAGAAATAGCATACATAAACAGAACTTTAGAAAATAAAGACTTTTTAAGGCCCCAAACAAATTTAGTTAGAGAGTTTAATAATGCAGAATACGGTTTTAATGTTAGATTTAGAAAAAGCAGAACAAGTGGATATCGATTTAGATATAATTTTAAAAATTCTGCTCCTAGTTTATCTCAATTACAGCCCTTTAGAGACGAATCTAATCCGTTAAACATTATTACAGGTAATCCTACTCTTTCTCCATCTAAAACTCATAATATAAGATTTGGAGCTTCAAATTTTAATTGGCAAAAAAGAACAGGTTTTTGGTCTTTTGCAAACATATCTTTAACGGATGATAGAGTTGTTGCTAATACTGAAATTAATCCTAATACATTAACAAGAGAAACCACGTATGCAAATGTAGATGGATTTGTAAATATGCGTGCAGGAGGTAGTTATAGTACTACTAAGAAATGGGAAGATTTTGGTAGTTTAAGAACTGAATTTAGAATTTTTGGAACCTATAATAAGAACATCAACTTTAATAATGGGGTTCAATATTCTAGTAATATTACAGCCCTTTCTCCAAGAATTGGTTTCGATTTTTCTTGGGATAAAATATTATTATTAAGACCATCATATACTGTTAACTTTAGCCGAAATACTTATGACATTGCGAGTTTTAGTAATAAAAATTTCACTAGTCATGATGTTACAATAGCAGCAACAGCAAACTTTTTAAAGAAATTTGAATGGCTTAATGATGTAAGATATAATTACAACCCCAATATTGCAGATGGTTTTCAAAAAAGTGCTTGGTTTTGGAATACTACCTTAAGATATTCAATCTTAAAAAATAACGGAGCAATCAGTTTAAAAATCTATGATGTTTTAGATCAAAACACCAATGCAAGAAGAGTTGCAACAGAAGATTACATTCAAGATTCTTCTAGTACCGTTTTAAACCAATATGCAATGTTAAGTTTTACTTGGAAATTTAATAGTTTAGGAAAAGCTGGTAAAAAATTCGAGCCTAAAAATAGATTTAGACGTCATTAATCGTTAATAATAAAAAAGGTTGATTAAACAATATAATCAACCTTTTTCTAACCTGGGGAATTATTATTTTTTTACGCCTAATTTTACAAGAATAGTTTCTAATAAACACCATTTTGTAAATGCCGATTGAATCATATTTACACCTATAAACACACCAAACCACAACCATTTTACACTTACATAATACGTAAGGAAAACGGTTAATAATACCATAAACCCAACAATTACTCTAAAATATTTATTTAACATCTTTTTAATTTTTACTTATTTATAATTCTTCTTTTCTATCATATAATAAACAAGAGGCACAACCAATAAGGTTAACACTGTAGAAACAATTGTTCCTCCCATTAATGAAATTGC
>CAJQQH010000034.1 GCA_905480405.1 uncultured Polaribacter sp.
GATGCTATTTCTAAGATTTATGTAAAACGTAAAAAAAATAGTGTAGCTACTAAATTCGTAAAATCAAGTAAAAATCTTTACAATAAAGCTAAATTACTAAAAGCACAACCTTACCAAGGAAAAACGCAAACAATGTTAGAAATGTTTCCTACAGAGTTAATTACAGGTAACGTAGCCAATGTAACTTCACCTACAGATATTTTAGACTATACTGTAGCAGACGAAGTACTTTCTGTAGATTTTTCTATAAATGGACAAACCAAGGGTGTTGTTTTAGGTATTAAAACTACCGATAAAATATACAACCATACAAAAGCTTCTTGCGATAGATTAAGAGGAGCAGAAATATTAAATATCCAAACTGTAGAATTAGAAGGCTATAATTTTTTAATGCAAGGTATTAAACAAAGAAATGGTGTTATAGAATATGCTATCTCATTTGTAGCTGCTAAAAATACAACAGATACTAATTATATAATTCAAACAAACTGGTATGTTAATGAATATATTAAATTTAATGATGTATACAATTTCCAAGTTTGGTCTTCTAACTATGAAGATACTCAGAAGTTAGTAAAAGACATTCTAGAAAACTTAAATGCTTACGTTCCTGTTATGCAAGAAGAAAAACAAAGAGTTCCTAGAACGTTCGCTGCTAAACTTACCCGAGAAAAATCAGATTTAGTAATTAAATTAAAAAGTAATGAAATAGGATTGAATACTGAAATATCGATGGATGAAGTGTATACTGAAACTACTACAACCCTAAAACATAGATATAACTCTTTAAATACAACTTTAGAGCAAACTTTAGTTGTAGACATTAAGGATGGATACGAATATGATGGATTAATAAAAGTTGACGGAGCAATACAAGATGCTTTCTATCATGCAGATGGTAATTGGGGTTTAGATTATGACAAGCAATACACACAAGTTAATGAGTATATTGTTTCTAACAACTTCGATAGAGAGTATCTTGATGATGAACATGAAATTCATAGAGATGTAAAAATTAAAGCAATAAGTGAGCTAGATTACTTGGGTATTTATAAATCTTTATTACCTGGTAACTTATCTGCAGATTACTCAGAATACAAATATTTAACTTTTACAGCAAAAGGTTCTGGTTTAATAGAGTTAGGCTTGATAAAATCTTCAGTTCAAGAATGGAAAGAACAATATAGAGTAATGGTAAATTTATCTGAAGAAGAACAAACTTATTACATTCCTTTTGATGCATTTACATCTACTGGTACAACAGATAAAATTGTAGCAGATGATTTAACAACAATTACTTTTACATTCTTACCAGTTGAAGCAAATACAAAAGAATTAGACTTAACAATTTCTGATGTTAAATTTGCCAAAACTACTTCTGAAGCTGAAAACCCAGATGTAATTGAAGAGTTTGAGAACAACTTTATGACATATCCAAACCCAACTAATGGTAGTGTAAATGTGTTATTATTTAGTAAAGTAGATACAGAAGCTACTATTTCTTTATATGATGTTACAGGTAAACAAATCTACTCTGCTCCTGCTAGACTTACTGTTGGTAAAAACGAGTTAGATTTTAGTGTTTTTATAAAACCAGGAATTATGTTCTTAAAAGTAAATAGTAAAGAAATTAATTATGGTACATCTAAAATTATTTTCAGATAAATAGTTTTAATATTTATTAATAAAAAAAAGAGGAACCAAGTAGGTGCCTCTTTTTTTGTATGTAAAATAAATCCTATTAATTTTAATTATATTTGAAACACAAAATAAGTCATGAAAAAACTGTTGCTTATACTCTTCATTTTATCATCAACTACTTTTTTTAGTCAGTTTAAAATTACTGGTTATTTTAATTCAGAAATTGGTGTCTCATATCAATTTTCTAATAAAATACAAACTGAATTAAGAATAAATGATAATTTGGGAATAGAATTTAATTCAGAACTAAGTCTCCTCTATACAATAACATCAAAAGAAAACTATAATATAAATATTGGAATAGGTATTTCTACTTTTCCTTTTCATTCTAAATACATAGATTTTTTTGAAAGTTACTTTTTACCTTTTCAAATTGAAATAACACCTTTTAACGGAGTGAAAAATCTTGGTTTTGTATTAGAAAGTAGTTATCACTTTTCTGATATAACTGATGCATCTGGTGTTAGAAACTCTATTGGAGTTAGATATGTTTTTAATTAATTATTTTTATTGTTCTCTAATTTATCTTGTTTCTAAACTTTAAAAAAACTAGATTCGCTTACGTTCTTAATTAAGTAATTTAAACTATCTGTAATAAAAAACAGTTGTTATTTTTTACTTAAATATTAAACTTATGAAAAAAGTAAAATTCTCTTTATTATTTATACTCCTAGTTTCTTTAGAATGTTTTAGTCAAGAAACAGAAAGTTATGGACTAAAAAACACAGCTATACAAAGTGGGATTGGTTTAGGAAGTGTTTTAGCGGTTGTTGTTTCATGGGAAAGAAACAAATCTGTTTTATTAGCTTTTATACACGGAATTTTTAGCTGTTTTATGTTGTATATTTTGTATTAACAAGAAAACCTGAAGAAAGAAATTAAAAATAATAGGAACTTATTTACCTTAAGGAAAGCATAAGAAAAAAGAAAAATGAAATTAGAAAAAAATTAAAGACAAGTAAATAAATTAAGTATTCTAAAACGTAAAAAGAAACAAAAAAACCTCAATTTGGTTAAAATTAATAAAAAATGAATCTAAAAAAAATAAAATTTCTAATACTACCAATTACAATAATTAGCTTAACATTAATGCTAAATGGGTGTACAACTCCAGTAAAAAAAACAGTTAATAAAGAGACCAAAACTACTAAATACCCCAGTGATGTAATTCCATTTATGGATGAATGGAAAATCCTTTTAGGAGATGGAAGAACTACTGATAAATTAGCAAATTACGATGCTAAAGATTTTTTCTATGTTGCAAATGATGGTAAAACGGATTGGGTAGTTTATAAAACCCCTAATTCTGGTATTACTTCTAGAACTTCTAGTAATACTAGAACAGAATTAGGTCAGAAAAAACATTGGATACCAGAAGTTGGTGGTAAACTAACAGGATCTTTAAAAGTAATGCATGTTTCTACCTCTGGAGATGCAAGAGTTGCTGCATCTTATTCTGTTGTAGTTGGTCAAATTCATAGTGATGAAGGACATGAAAACGAACCATTAAAAATTTTTTACAAGAAATTTCCAGGTCATAAAAAAGGATCTATTTTTTGGAATTACGAAATTAACACGAAGGGAGACAACTCTAAAAGATGGGATTTTTCATCTGCAGTTTGGGGTAATGATATGTCTGCTATAGGAACAAGCCCAACTTCGTATCCAGAAGAACCAAAAGACGGTATAGAACTTGGAGAAGAATTTAACTACGAAGTAAATGTACATAAAGGAATTATGTATCTTACTTTTAAAAGCGAAGGTCATCCAACAGTAAAATTTACAAAAGACTTATTAAAATCTGAATTTACTTCTTCTAAAATTCCGCAACAAATAGAAACGTTATATGCTTCTATAGGACGAGACGGAGTTGAAAGAGAAAATGCATATGCTGGAGAAATACAATATTTTAAACAAGGCGCTTACAATCAAACAAACGGAAAGAACCCTGAAGACAATATTGTTTGGAGTACAGGTTCTGAAACTTATAATGGCAATATCGATAAACAATATGCGAATGGTTGTTATACAGAAGTTTGGTTTAAAACAGCTACAGTAGGTGAAAGCACAGACCCAAATAAAAAATAATTTTTAATTATATTTTTTAATTTTAACAAATGTCTCAAGATTTAAGCAATCATAGAAAATCTTACGAAAAACAAGAACTTTTAGAAAGTAATTGTCCAGAAAATCCAATAGAATTATTTAGAACTTGGTTTATAAATGCAGATAATTCAGATTTAGTTCATGAAAGTAATGCAATGACAATTGCGTCTATTGGTTTAGATGGTTTTCCCAAAAACAGAGTTGTACTATTAAAAAAATATACTTGGGAAGGTTTTATTTTTTATACCAATTATAATTCTGAAAAAGGTAAAGCAATTGCAGAAAATAGCAACATTTGTTTATCGTTTTTTTGGGCAGGATTAGAACAACAAATTATTATTAAAGGGATTGCAGAAAAACTTCCAGAAAATTTATCTGATGGTTATTTCGATTCTAGACCAGACGGCAGTAAACTTGGTGCTTGGGCATCTAACCAAAGTAAAGTGGTTTCTTCTAGAGAAGAATTAGATGAAAATTTATCATCTTTTGAAAAAAAGTTTGAGGAAAACGAAATACCTCGCCCAAAACATTGGGGAGGTTATTTAGTAAAACCAGTTTCTATAGAATTTTGGCAAGGGAGACCAAATAGAATGCACGATAGGATACGATATTCTCTTGAAAAAAATTTTTCTTGGAAATTAGAACGATTGGCTCCTTAAATTTTTATATTTACATAATTAACTATTAAAAATTTAATGAAAACACTATACATAGTTCGTCACGCAAAATCTTCTTGGGAATATAAAGGAGTTGAAGATATTGATAGACCTCTAAAAAAAAGAGGAATTAAAGACGCACATTTAATGTCTAAATTTTTATCTGAACAAATTTCTAGACCCGATGTATTTATCTCGAGTAGTGCAAATAGAGCATTACATACCTCAGTTATATTTTGTGAAAATTTTGAATACCCTTTATCAAACCTTAAAATAAGAAAACAACTTTATAGTTTTAGTGATGGATATTTAGTTAAAACGGTAAAAGCTTTAGACGACGGATTTAGTAGTGCAATTATATTTAGTCACGATCATGGTATCAATTCATTTGTAAACAAGTTTGGAAATAAACCAATAGCCCATGTACCAACATGTGGTATTATTGGTATTCAATTTGAAGAAAAACATTGGAAAAACATTAAAAAAGGAAAAACAATTATATCTGAATCACCTAAAAACCATAAATAAAATTGTTAGAAATAAAAAAATATGGAGCAATAGACATTGGTTCTAATGCAATTAGATTACTAATTTCTAATGTTATTGTTGAAGAAGGAAAAGAACCTCAATTTAAAAAATCGTCTTTAGTTCGTGTTCCTATTCGTTTAGGTGCAGATGCATTTGTTAACGGGATTATTAGCAATGAGAACATTAAAAGAATGATTGATGCAATTGAAGCATTTAAACTTTTAATGAATGTACACAAAGTAGAACGTTACAAAGCTTGTGCTACTTCTGCTATGAGAGAAGCTAAAAACGGAGAAGAAGTAGTGCATAAAATTCTTGAGCTCACTGGTGTAAAAATTGATATTATTGGAGGTAAAGAAGAAGCGGCTATTATTTCTTCTACAGATTTAAATGAACTTATAAAAGGTGATAATTCATACCTTTATGTTGATGTTGGTGGTGGTAGTACAGAATTTACTGTTTTTTCTGGCGGAAAAATTATTACTTCTAAATCTTTTAAAATGGGAACAGTTCGTTTGTTAAACAACAAAAAATCTGTAAACAAAGAAATTTTTGAGAGTGTAGAAAAATGGATTAAAAAAAACACTAAAGATTTAAAGAGAATATCTCTTATAGGTTCTGGTGGTAATATTAATAAACTCTTTAAAATGTCTGGTAGAACAGAAGGAAAGCCTATTTCCTTTATTTACCTAAATGCCCAATATCAATTCTTAAAACAGATGAGTTATCAAGAAAGGATCTCTGAATTAAGTTTAAACCCAGATAGAGCTGATGTTATTATACCAGCAACTAAAATATACTTATCTGCAATGAAATGGAGTGGCTCTAGAAAAATATATGTGCCAAAAATTGGTCTTTCGGACGGAATTATAAAAAGTTTGTTTTATAACAAATTATAATTTGTGATTAAATTTATTCAAAATATAAATGTTTTTAGTACATTTGGCGTTATATTTATATATAAAATAAGGTAATTATTAATGTTTATTACTATGAAAAATATTTTACTAAGTGCAGTTTTTTTAATGTTTATAACTGTTACTTTTGGTCAAGATCTTCCAGAAAATCCTGAACCTGGAAAGTGTTATGTAAGATGTAAAACACCTGATGTTTGGAAAAACGAAACAATAAATGTTGCCGTTGCTCCAGAATATAAAAAGCTAATTACTTTTGCTGCACAATATGAAACTATTGAAGAAAAAGTTTTAGTAAAAGAAGCAGGACAAAAAATATTAATTGTACCTGCAGTTTGGGGAACCCAAGAAGTTACTTACTACGAAAAAGAAGATGGTACAAAATTAGAAGCTCAAAAAGCTGTTTTTAATCAAGGTTTTGAAACTGTAGAAACAAAAGCTGCTTCTGCTAGTTGGCAAATGAGTGAAAAAGCACCAGATTGTGATTCTGACGATCCTGAAGATTGTAGATATTGGTGTTACAAACCCTTACCTGCAGAATTTAAAACAATGCCTGTTGAAAAATTAGTAAGTGATGCTAATGTAGTTAGTGTTACTATTCCTGGTATTACAAGAACTTACAACAGAAAAGTTATGGTAAAAAAACCAGAAACTACTATTGTAAAAACTGAACCAGAATACAAAACAATTAAAAAAACAGTATTACTAAAAGACGCTTTTACAGAAGAAGTTATTGTTCCTGCTGTATTTAGATCTGTAACTAAACAAATTTTAATAAAAAAAGGAGGCCTTACTTCTTGGAAGCCAGTAAACTGCCAATTAGTTAGCAACACACCTTTACCTATTAATTGGGATTTTTCTAGCGCTACTTTAAATGATGGGGCTAAAAAAATTATTGATGCAAGATTATTACCTATCTTATCTACTGGAGTTGCTGTATTTATTGAGTCTCATACCGATATGAGAGGTACAAGAAGAGATAATCAAGATTTATCTGATAGAAGAGCGAAAGCCGTAACAGATTATTTAATTTCTAAAGGTATAAACGCAAGTCAATTATACGCAAAAGGATATGGAGAGTCTAGATTATTAAACAAATGTTCAGACGGCGTAGTTTGTTCAGAATCTGAACACTCTGTAAACAGAAGAACTACTTTTAGAGTGGTAAATCAGAAATAATATTACATAACATAAAGATTAAAAAAAAACAAAGCAAATTGCTTTGTTTTTTTTTTGTACTTTTTTTTGTGACCTTTTAATTTTTATCGTGTCACATAAATAACGAACAAAAATTAAACTAATATTAAATCACAATTTATCATGAAAAAAATTTTACTAAGCGGAGCTTTTTTACTTTTAGGAGCAAATGCTTTTTCTCAAGCATTAACTTTACCTTCTAACCCAGAACCAGGTAAGTGTTATGTTATGTGTAAAACACCAGAAGTTTGGAACAACGAAGAAGTAACTATAGAAATTGCACCAGCTTATAAAACAATTATAACGCATCCTGCAGAATACAAAACTGTAACTGAAACTGTTTTAGTTAAAGAAGCTGTAAAAAAATTAGAGATTGTACCTGCAGTTTGGGAAACAAAATCTTTTACTTATACTGCTAAGGAAGATGCAAATAGACTAACTGCTGTAAAAGCAACATTTGCAAGTGATTCTAAAACAATTGAAACGAAAGCTGCTTCTGCTGTATGGCAAATGAGCGATAGAAAACCAGATTGTCAATCTGATGACCCTAACGACTGTAGATACTGGTGTTTTAAACCTGTAGCTGCTAAATTTGTAACTGTACCTTTAACTGTATTATCATCTGATGCAACTACAAGATCTATTCCTGTTGCTGGATTTAATAAAACGTATACAAGAAGAGTTGTTGTACAACCAGAAACTACAAGAAGTGTTGAAATTCCTGCTGTTTATGGAACAATCAAAAAAATAGTTTTAGTTAAAGATGCATGGCAAGAAGCTGTTACAGTTGCTGCTAAATACAAATCTGTTAGAAAAGAAGTATTAGTTAACAAAGGTGGATTAACTAGCTGGAAAGAAGTAGAATGTGAATTAGTAGACAATACTCCTTTACCAATTAACTGGAACTTAAATAGTGCTACATTAACTTACGGAGCTAAGAAAATTATAGATTCTAGATTATTACCAATTTTACAAACTGGTGTTGCAGTAGCTTTAGAAGCTCATACAGATGCTAGAGGTACTAAGTCTTCTAATCAAGATTTATCAGAAAGAAGAGCGCAAGCCGTTACTAGATATTTAATTTCTAAAGGAATTAACGCAAGCCAGATTTCTGCAAACGGATACGGTGAATCTAAGTTATTAAACAGATGTGCTGATGGGGTTACTTGTTCTGAAGCTGAACATGCTCAAAACAGAAGAACAACTTTTAGAGTTGTTAATCAAAAATAATATTGTTATTATCATAACAAAAAAATCCGAAGCGATATGCTTCGGATTTTTTTTGCTTAATGACTTCTTTTTAATATCTATCTATCTGAGATTGAAAAAATGGATAGTAATATTCTGTCATAATATATCCTTTTTTCTCAGCGATCTTTCTTCCTTTATGATTTACAATCATTAAAGTAGGAAAAGCTTTTACCTTATACTTTTTTTGAATGCTCTTATTCTCTATCATCTTCTCTGGAGAAATGATATCTAACCTTCTAGGAATATTTACCTCTAAAAGAACTAAATCTTTATCTGATAAAGTTTTAAACTTTTCTGTATGAAAAAGATCTCTATCCAATATTTTACAAGGTCCACACCAATCCGAACCTGTAAAATAGATTAAAACTGGTTTTCTTTCTTTCTTAGATTTTTTTAATGCCTTTTTATAATTTGGCATCCAATTTAGTTTAATTTCTCTAACCTCAGAGAATCCTTCATCTGTAGTAACCATATCTTGCGAATAAGAAATTTGGTTTGCAAACAAACAAAAAGCAAAAGCATAAACTATTTTTCTCATAATAATAATTTGTTTCTTCAAAAGTATCAAAAATAATACCAATAATAAAAATATAACTGTGACTAACTAAACTTTATTGTGTCATAAAACTGTTAGGTAATCAGAAAACGAATACTTCTAACAAAAATCAAAAAAAGAAACCGGTGTTTTTTACATCGGTTTTATTTTATATGAGATTTTATAATCTCATCAAAATTATTCCCTCCTTCTAAAAAACGAGTCTCAATTTCTAAAAATGACAACTCTTTTATACTTTCTGATAGTCTTGTATAATCTTTTTCTGTTGTTAAAATTATTTTTTTATTAGATTTTATAGCTTTAAATTCATCTCTAATTTCTTCTTTTTCTTTTGTTGAAAAATTATGATGATCAGCAAATTTTAAATGCTTAAACTTAATTTCTTTTTTTGTTAAAAACTCTAACAATGGATTTGGATTTGCAATACCAGTAATCAATAAAACCTCAAATTTATTTAATTCATCTAAAGCATACTCGTTACTACCTTTAATTTTGGAAGCATAAGAAATTGTAGTAAAGAAAATTTCCTTTTTATATTTTAATAACTTATTTCTTACTCTTTTTTTATGCGCTTCACTTAAATTCTCAGGACATTTAGTAACAATAATAACATCGGTTCTATTAGCTCCTGCTCTACTTTCTCTTAGATTTCCTGTTGGTAATAAAAAATCATCCGTAAATAAATCGTTATATTTTGTTAATAGAATATAAAAACTTCCTTTTATCTTTCTATGTTGATAAGCATCATCTAACAATACAACTTCTGGCGATTGTTGTTTTTCTAAATTAATAACACCTTCTACTCTATTCTCGTTAACAGCAACACTAATATCTTTAAATTTTTTAAAATACTGCAAAGGTTCGTCTCCAACATCGTTTGCTGTATGCTCGTTATTCACGAATACAAAACCAGTTGTTTTACGCTTATAACCTCTACTTAAAACAGCTACTTTATAAACATCTTTTAAAAGCTTAATAAGATATTCTATTTGTGGTGTTTTGCCAGTTCCCCCAACACTTAAATTACCAACAACTATTATTGGCGTATTAAAATTAGTTTCTTTAAAGATTCCTATATTAAAAAAAAAGTTACGAATTGAGGTAATCAAATCGTATAAAACCGAAAAAGGGAACAGTAAAAATCTAACTAATTTCATCAACGTAAAAATACATTAAAAATGTTAACTTTGGTTTTCAATACATTCTTAAAATGATCATAAAAGACATTACAAATTATATAGAAGAATTAGCACCTTTAAACTATGCCGAAGATTTTGACAATGTTGGTTTACTTGTTGGTAGTTACAATTCTAAAGTTTCTGGAATTTTAGTTACCTTAGATACTTTAGAAGATACTGTTGATGAAGCAATTTCTAAAAACTGTAACTTAATTTTAAGTTTTCATCCTATTATTTTTGGCGGATTAAAAAAAATTAATGGAAATTCTTATGTAGAAAGAGTGGTTTTAAAGGCTATAAAAAATGATATCGCAATTTATGCTACTCATACTGCCTTAGATAATTCTAAAAACGGAGTATCTGCAAAAATGTGCGAAGTTATAGGATTACAAAACACAAAGATTTTAATACCTAAAAAAGGAATTATAAAAAAGCTAACAACATATGTTCCTCTAAATAGATCAGAGTTGCTAAGAAACGCTCTTTTTAATGCTGGAGCAGGAAGTATTGGCAACTATGAGAATTGTTCTTTTAATACTATAGGAGATGGCACTTTTAAAGGAAACGAAGACGCAAACCCAGTTATAGGTAAAGTTGGAAAGTTACATACTGAAAAGGAAACAAAAATTTCTGTAGTTTTTGAAAGTAAAAATGAAGCTGCAATTTTAAAATCACTTCAAGAAAATCATCCGTATGAAGAAGTTGCCTACGAAATTGTAACTACAGAAAATGTGCATCAGCATATAGGAATGGGAATGATTGGTGAATTACCAAAAGAAATGGATGAAGTAGCATTTTTAAAGCATTTAAAGAAAACAATGAAAACTGATTGTGTAAGACATTCTGCAATGATCAATAAAAAAATAAAAAAAGTAGCTGTTTTAGGAGGATCTGGAAGTTTTGCCATTTCTAATGCAAAAAGAGCTGGAGCTGATGCTTATGTGAGCGCCGATTTTAAATATCACGAGTTTTTTAAGGCGGAAAACAGCATACTTTTAGCAGATATTGGACATTATGAAAGCGAACAGTTTACAAAAAACCTTTTAGTAGATTATCTTACGAAAAAAATTAGTAATTTTGCAGTCATTTTATCAGAAAAAAGTACGAATCCTATTTATTATATATAACCCATGGCAAAGAAGAAAGAAGTTTCGGTTGAAGAAAAGTTAAGAGCTTTATACGATTTACAATTAATAGACTCTAGAATTGACGAAATTAGAAATGTTAGAGGAGAATTACCTTTAGAAGTTGAAGATTTAGAAGATGAAGTTGCCGGTTTAAATACTAGAATTTCTAATTTAAACGAAGATGCTACTAATTTAGAAACTGACATCAATAATAAAAAATTAGCCATAGAGGAATCTAAAGGGTTAATGAAAAAATATGATGAGCAGCAACAAAAAGTTAGAAATAATAGAGAATTCGATTCTTTATCTAAAGAAATTGAATTTCAAGGTTTAGAAATTCAGTTAGCTGAAAAAAGAATAAACGAGTACAAAGCAAAAATTGCTCAGAAAACTGAAGTAATTGATGCTACTAAAGAAAAGTTAGCTAAACAAGAAAAACATTTAGGTCATAAAAAAGCTGAACTAGATGCTATCTTAAAAGAAACTGAAAAAGATGAACAACTTTTAAGCGAAAAATCTGAAGAGTTTGGTCAATCTATTGATGCACATTTATTAACTGCGTACAAAAGAATAAGAACTAAAGTTAAAAATGGTTTAGCAGTTGTAGCTATAGAGCGTGGAGCTTCTGGTGGTTCTTATTTTACAATTCCGCCACAGGTTCAATTAGAAATAGCTAACAGAAAGAAAATTACTATAGACGAGCACAGTGGTCGTATTTTAGTTGATGCTGCTTTAGCTGATGAAGAAAAAATTAAAATTGACAAATTATTTTCTTAAAATTAGAAAATAAATTCATAAAAAAAACTCGAAACAAATGCTTCGAGTTTTTTTATGCTTTAAAGTTAAATCAATTAATAATCTAACTTTTTGATATAACTTAATTTTTGTTTCCAAACCGTTAAGTCTTCTTTAAATTCATTTACTCTATTTCTAACATTTAAAACTAAAGGATTATCGTCTTTAGCATTAGAGAAAAAACCTAAATTATTTTCTAATTGCTGTATTTCTTTTACAACCTCATCAATTTTTTTTCTAACAAACATTTGTTCTGAATCTAATTTTCTAACATCTTTGTCTGCAAAATAACTATCTACAACATTTGTAAACTTTAGCATAGATATTTCTTTTTTATCTAAATCTAAGCTATCAAACATTCTATCTATTTGTTTATAAAACTTACCTTCTAAATGGCGAACATTTCTTGGTAAATCTCCTAAATTTTTCCAATTACTAATAGTCTCTAGAATAGTTTCTTTGCTAGCATCTTTAATTTCTTTTACGCTATCTAAAAACTCTTTTTTAGCTTCTACAACTGCTTGTTGCTCTTTGCTAACAGCGTTTTTTTGTTGATGAAATCTATCAAAATAATGATTACAAGCGGCTTTAAAACGTTTCCAAATATCATCTGAAAACTTACGAGGTACGTGGCCTATTTTTTTCCAATCGAATTGAACTTTTTTCATTGCATTTGTGGCCATTTCCCAATCATCACTATCTTTTAAAGATTCTGCAATTTCTATTAAAGCAATTTTCTTTTTTAAATTATCTTGTTGCTCACCTTTTTCCTCTTTGTAAAAAACATTTTTAGATGCATTAAATTTCTTTGTTGCACTTTTAAACTTTTGCCAAATTTCTTCACTTTTAGAATAAGGCAATTTACCAATACTAAAATATTGTTGTCTTAACGCTTCAATATCTTTTATACTTTTTTGCCAATCTCCATGAGATTCATTTTTAGAAGTATCATAAGCATCAATTGCTGTAATAACTTCTAATTTTTTATTTATAATATCTTGATATTTAGAACGCATTTCTCTAAAATAATCATGTCTATTATCATGAATTTTTTTAGTTGCAGCACTAAACCTCTTCCAAACACCCTCTCTTACATCCTTAGCTACAGGTCCAATGTCTTCTTTCCAAATTTTATGTAATTCTTGTAACTCTTTAGCCGCATAGTTAACATCCGCTTCATTAGCTAAAGCTTCTGCTTTTTCTATAACTTTAAGTTTTTTCTCTAAATTATGTTTAAAATCTAGATCTCTAAAATCGTTACTTAAATGTAGTAAATCGTAAAAACGCTCTACATGATGATGATAGATTTTCCAAGTATCGTTATAATGGTTTTTTGGTACAGGACCAATTGCACGCCAATTATCTTGCGTTTCTTTAAAACTTTTATACATTGAAGTAGCGTCTGCCTCTTCTATTATATTTTTAAGATTTTCAATTACTTGAACACGTTTTTCTAAATTTTCTTTTAATTGCTTCTCTAAACTATTATAATAAGCATCTCTTTGCTTTTTATACTCTGATAATAATTTATTGTACTCAGATTTAACAGGGCTAGAAAACTGAAAATCAATTGAATTACCACCTTCAGCAAGAAAAGCTTCTTTCTTTTCTGCTAATAAAGCACCAAATTTTTCATTAAAAGCATTTTTAACACCATCTACTTGCGATTTAATTTTTTGAACTGGATTGTTTTCTAATATACTTGTTAAGCTAGAAACCAACTCTTCTAACGATAATATTGAATAATCTACTGCAGGAGCTTCTTCTTCTTTTGATACTTCATGCTCTGCTTGTTCTGCTACAGATTTTTCTACTTCATTAACAGCATCTATAGTATCATCTAACTCTACAACTTCTGTTTCAAGTGTTTTCTCTTCTTTAGAAGAAGAAATTTCATTAACTATTTCTTCTGCTTTTACTTCGTTTTTTTCAACGTTTTCTTCATTATTATCTAACATATCTACAATGTTTAAGGTCGTTAATATTACTAATTATATGGTTTATAAAGATACAGACATCTTATATAATCTACAAGTTAACTTTTATGTGTATAATTTATTACTATATTACGTGTTCCAAATTCTCCAAGATTCTTCTGCTTGCAGCTCTAACATTTCATATCCATTTTTTATAGTAGCTCCTTTTTCTTTTCCTTTAGACAAAAACGTAGTAACTTCTGGATTGTAAATTAAATCATATAAAAGATGATTTTTAGTTAGAAATTGATACGGTATATTAGGACACCTTTCTATATTTGGAGATGTTCCTAAAGGCGTACTGTTAATAATTACAGTATGTTTTATTATAACTTCTTCGGATAAACTATTATAAGAAATTTGTTTTTTACCTTCAGGATTTCTAGAAACAAATTTATATTTAATCTTATTCTTTTTTAAAGCATATGCAATTGCTTTTGATGCACCTCCAGTTCCTAAAATTAAAGCTCTTTTATGATGTTTTTTAAGAAATGGTTTAATAGAATTTTCGAAACCTACAACATCAGAATTATAGCCTTTTAAGTTTCCTCTTTTTGTGAACTTTATGGTGTTTACTGCACCAATTTCTTTTGCCGTTTTATCTAGTTTATCTAGAAATTGCATTACTTCTTGTTTGTAAGGTATGGTAACATTAATACCCGCTAAATGCGTTCTATCTTTAATTACTTCTTCAAACTCTTCAATATTTTGAAGGTCAAAGTTTACATACTTATTCTTTTTAAGTTTAAGTTCTTTAAACTTATCGGTAAAATAACCTCTAGAAAATGAATATGAAATATCTTTTCCTAGTAAACCAAATACCTTATTTTTTTCTTCTCTTGTCATAATAATCAATGGCTAAAATTAAGCCTATTCCTAAAAAAATAAAAAACACTGCTAACAATGTTTCAAAATTAATAATATCTGGCACAAAACGTTTGTAGTTTTCTACAATTTTGGTCCCTTCTTGATCCAATAAAAAAACACCATCTACACTTGCATATATTGTTTTTTTCCATGGCCAAACTATACCCAAAGAACCCATAATAAAGCCAATTATAATTGCATTTACAATTTTATTCCAACGTTTTAATACAAATCCTAAAATATGAGAAATAGAAACTAAGCCAAAAGCCGAACCACCTGTAAAGACGGCTATAATTTTTAAATACTTTACTTTTATAGGATCTGATAACACTTCGAAATTACCTATAATGAGATTGCCAAATACACTTAATAAAACATTAACAGAATCTACTAAAAGTAATACATAATTACCCATTAGTATTAAAATAAACGACCCTGAAAGCCCAGGAAGCGTCATACCAGAAACCCCTATAATACCACAAACAAATACAAACCAGAGATTATCATTCTCTACTGCTGGCGTTAAAAAACTGATTCCTAAACCTATGGTTGCTCCAAAAATTAAGGAAACAAAGTTTCTTTTGCTCCAACCACCAAAATCTTTACCCATGTAGTAAATAGAGCCAACAATCATTCCAAAAAACCAGCTCCAAACATAAAGCTCGTAATGTTTTAAAAAATAATCTAACACTAAAGAAACACTAAAATAACTAAACATACTACCGCCCATAATTAGCAATAGAAACTGAGTATTCGTAAATTTAAAGAACTCTCTAAACTCACCTTTCATCAGTAATTTAAAAGCTCTATAATTAATTTTTCTAAAAGAATAAATTAACTCTTCATAAAATCCTAAAACATAAGAAACAGTCCCGCCAGAAACACCAGGAACTTTATTTGCAGCGCCCATTGCAAGACCTTTAATAAAAAGCATTGTTTTTTCTAAAAATGTTCTTTCTTTTTGCATTTATTGTTTCTTGACAGCTAATTTTTCCATCAATAAAATTAATACAAATCCAACAAATGCCAAAATAATAGCAAAAACTAATTCAGAATCTCCTTCAAAAGAAAAAGGAGAAACACTTTGTTGATTGAAAGGCACTTTAATTCCGTGTGAATTTAATCGCCAAGTTAAAGTTTCTTTCCAAGGCCAAATCTTATTTAAAGAACCAATAATAAAACCTGTTAAGGCTGCTAAAGTGTAATTTTTATAGTTAGCAAACAACCATTTTAATACTTTAGAAAACGTTAATAAACCAACAATTGCTCCTGCCATAAATATAAGAATTGTTTTATAATCTCTATTATTTAAAGCCTCTAAAACTGGTTTATACGCGCCTAATAAAACTAGAATAAAAGAACCTGATATTCCTGGTAAAATCATTGCGCAAATGGCAATTGCACCTGCAATTAGTATATATAAAGGTGATGCTCCTTCAGAAACCAAAGGATTTAAAGTAGTTATATAATACGCTAAAAAAGCACCTAAAACTAGTACAACAACAGAAATTGCATTCCATTTTGTTATTTGTTTTGCTATGTAAATAATACTTGCTAATACCAAACCAAAAAAGAAAGACCATAATAAAATAGGTTCATTTTCTAATAAATACTTAATGGCTTTTGCTAACGAAAGAATACTAATAAAAATACCTATAAAAAGAGATAATAAAAAATTACCATTTAATTGTTTCCAAGCAGCTTTTAAACCTTCTTTTTTAAGCGTTTTAAACAAACCTAAATTTACATTACTAATAGAGCTTAATAATTCTTCGTAAATACCAGATATAAAAGCAATTGTACCGCCAGAAACACCAGGAACAACATCTGCAGCTCCCATTGCCATTCCTTTTAAACCAATAACAACGTAGTCTTTAATTTTTCTTTCCATTAATATTGTTAATTTTTTAAAAACGAAGATAATAGATTTTTGAATTGGTTTGTTTCTAAACTTAGAAAAAAACTTTAAAAACTATTCAACTTAAAAAGAACTGAGTTCAAAAAAAATAAATTCTTCGTTAAATTTGTGCAATACTATTCTAACCTTAAAATTCAAAAATTTTAGTTTTTTAAGGTTTCTATTTTGTATTTAAACCTATTTATTTAGATAAAACGGACACGTTAATTTCATTATAAGGTAACCCTGATTTTGAAATTGCAAAATTTTGTTTTAGTAATTTATTAGACACTGCTATTAATGCTAACTTTTTACTTTATTAATAATACATAAAAAGATACAATTTATAGGTTCTAATTATTTTTAAAATTCGGTATTTTAATTAAGGCTAGAATTAAAAAAACGAGAGACAAAATCTCTACAAAAACCCTACTCCAATGCCAACTAGCCCAAATAATTAGCTCCTTTTTTAATTGGGCATCATTAAAATAAGCTTGATAAAACAACTCATTTGTACCTTTAAAATAGATATAAAAAGAAGAAACAAAAAGTATTGCTAAAAGTGAAGAAATTAAAGAAAACTTAAAAGCTTTAGAATTAATCGACTTACAATATACAGAAATAACAATAGGTATTAAAGCTGCTATAATTGTTAAAACAGTATAAAACAGACCTATTTTAGGTCCAAAATTATTGTAATAAATATAAAATTCTTTTGTTGATAATGATTGCCAATATGGAACTAGTATAACACCTTCTGTAATTTGACTTCCAATAAAAACAGCAAAAATAGCTACTGAAAAAACTAGTAAAAATTGCTTAGAAAACAACATTTATTCTATTGCTTTTTTATAATCAATCAATAATTTTTGAACTTTAGGATTGTCTAAAACTGTTGGGTAAATTTCTTTTAAAACTACATGGTAATCGTAATCTATTTTCATACCTGCAATTAAATGATTAAAACCGTATTTTTCTTTGTTTAAAATAAAAAACAAACCCGATAATCTATATTCTATTTCAGCTAAATTTTTATATTTTTTTTGTGCTTTAAACAATACTGCAACAGCATCATTAAACTCTCCTAAAAAAGACAAAACGTCTGTTAAACCAATGTAAATTTCTAAAGAATCATCATTTAAAGCCAAACAATTTTCGAAACCAGAAACTGCTTCTTCAAAAAAGTTAAGTCTTAATTTTATTTCGGAATAACGTCTCCAATAAGAAGGATTATCATCATCAATTTTTAATGCTTTAGAAATATAGTAAGATGCTTTTTCGTAATTTTCTTCGTTAAAAAATAAGTTGGTTAATAAAATCCATCCTCTATCTAATAACGGGTCTTCGTGTACTGCTTTTTTATAATAAGAAACTGCAGCTTCATATTGTTTTAATCTTTCGTAACACTCACCAATTCTAACATAAGCAAATGCTGTAGGATCGTCTAATTCTAATGTAATTAAATAATTGTCTATTGCTTCTTGGTAATGTTCTAATTGCTCAAGTGTTTTAGCTTTTTCTAAATAACCACCAATAAAAGATTCATCAATTAAAACAGCATAATCAAAAGATGTTAATGCTTTTTCATAATTTTCTATAATAAAATATTGCCTCCCTAATTGATGCCACGCAACTTCGCAATAAGGGTTTCTATTAATATAATTATTTAAATAGATAATTGCTTCTTCATGTTTCTTTTCCATATCAAAACAATATACAACATTGTAAAGAGCAGAATAATCTTCAAAATCTACATCAATACATTTTGCAAAGCTTAAACGAGCATTATCAAAATCGTCTAAATACAAAAACTCCATTCCTAATAAAGACCAAACATCTAATTTATCGTCTGTAAAAGTTAACGCTTTTTCTAAGTGAACAATGGCTTCTTTATGATTTCCTTTTTTAGAACTAATACTTGCTTTTTGAATAAAAACTTCATCGTTACTAGGTTCTAAGCGCTCCACTCTTTTTAATAAAAGTGATGCTTTATCTAATTCGTTTTCAAATATATAGAGCTCTACTCTTAGTAACTTTAAATCTACAGATTGTGGATGCTGTTCTAAACCAAGCTTTACAGCTTTCTTTGCTAGCGAATGTTTACCTGCATCTATGTAATGAATGATAATTTCCTCGAACTCAACTAAGTCGAAAAAATAGACATTATTAGTCTTAAGCATGGATTCAAACTTTATTAAAGACATAACTTGGTATTTGTGTTATTTATATAAATGTACTACAACTCATTTGCTATAGCAGCAAAAGCTTTTTTTGTTTTCAACAATTTAATTAACAAGAAAAAATAAACGAATAACCTTAAAAATTCATGACTATATGGTGTTTTAAAATGTTTATTTATAGTCTTAAATTTTGCATATACGTTTATTTACATTAATTTTGATTTTCAATAACTATCATCTAAAATTTGATAGGTTTCTTATGAGCAGAAAAACCTTACTTAACTCAAAGGATATTGAAATTATACTGCACAGATTAGCTTGTCAGCTAATTGAAAACCACAATGATTTTTCTAATACCGTTTTAATTGGTTTACAACCAAGAGGTTCTTTTTTAGCAAACAGATTAGCTGCTTTGTTAAAAACCCATTACAATATTAAAAACTTAAAAACGGGTTTGTTAGATATTACTTTTTACCGAGACGATTTTAGAAGAAGAGATGCGCCATTAGCAGCAACTTCTACTGAAATAGATTTTTTAATAGAAGGTAAAAAAGTAGTAATTATTGATGACGTTTTATTTTCTGGAAGAAGTATAAGAGCAGCATTAACTGCTATCCAATCTTACGGAAGACCAGAAAACATAGAGCTATTAGTTTTAATTGATAGACGATTTAGCAGACATTTACCAATTCAGCCAAATTATAGAGGTAGACAAGTAGATGCAATAAATGAAGAACGAGTTTTAGTTTCTTGGAAAGAAACAGATAAAAAAGACGTAGTTTATATAGAACAAAAGTAATATGGATCAATTAAGCGTAGAACATCTATTAGGTATAAAGTACCTGAATACAAATGATATTGATCTAATTTTTAAAACTGCAGATCATTTTAAAGAAGTAATTAATAGACCTATAAAAAAGGTACCATCTTTAAGAGATATTACCATTGCTAATTTATTTTTTGAAAACAGTACAAGAACAAAACTTTCTTTTGAACTTGCTCAAAAAAGACTATCTGCAGATGTTATTAACTTTTCCGCAGGACAATCTTCTGTAAAAAAAGGAGAAACTTTAATAGATACCGTTAACAATATTTTATCTATGAAAGTAGATATTGTTGTTATGAGACATGGTAGCGTTGGGGCTGGAGTTTTTTTATCTAACCATGTAGATGCAAAAATAATAAATGCTGGTGATGGCACACATGAACACCCAACACAAGCTTTGTTAGACTCTTATTCTATACGAGAAAAATTAGGCTCTGTAAAAGGTAAAAAAATTGTTATTGTTGGCGATATCTTACACTCTAGAGTTGCATTGTCTAACATTTATGCGCTGCAATTACAAGGTGCGCAAGTTAAAGTTTGTGGGCCAACTACCTTAATACCTAAATACATTTCTAACTTAGGTGTAGAAGTAGAAACCAACCTTAAAAAAGCTTTAGAATGGTGTGATGTTGCAAACGTTTTACGTGTACAACATGAGCGAATGGATATTAAATACTTTCCGTCTACCAGAGAATACACACAACTTTTTGGAATTAATAAAGAAATTTTAGACAACCTTGGCAAGAAAATTGTTATCATGCATCCAGGACCTATCAATAGAGGTGTCGAAATAACTAGTGATGTTGCAGACTCTGATCAATCAATTATTTTAAATCAGGTAGAAAATGGGGTTGCTGTTAGAATGGCAGTAACCTATTTATTGGCGCAACAGATTAAAAGATAAATGCATGCTCATAGAGAAAAAAGAAAATTATACATTAATTACTTCGGATGAAAATTCGTTTTCAGCATTTTACACATCATTTTTAGAAAAAGAAATAACGTTAGAAAAAGAGAATACAGTACTTCAAATTTCTAACGAAATTAATGCAACTAATGAAGATTTTTTGTTATTTTTGAGTAATGCCGAACAAAAAAAGGAAAATGGCACATCATTTGTTATTATAAATAGTAACATTAATATTGATGATTTTCCTGACAATTTCAACATTGTTCCTACTTTAATTGAAGCAGAAGACATTTTAGAAATGGAAGCTATCGAGAGAGAGTTAGGATTTTAATCCCTCAAAACAAATGATGAAAAAATTACTTTTAGTGCTCTTTTTAACCGCTTCATTCGTTGGTTTTTCACAAGAAAAATCGATAGAAAACTTATCTGCAGCACCTAACCCTTTTACAAATTCAACAAAAATAACATTTAATACCGTTAGTAATTCTGCTATAATTTTAAATGTAAAAAATGTTTTAGGAAAAACTGTTTTTAAAAAGGCTTATAAAACAAAATTAGGTTTAAACTCAATTTCGTTTTATAAGAATAATTTATCTACAGGTATCTATATATATAGCATACAAGGAAAAAATAAAATTATTTCTAAACGTTTTGTAATTAAATGAGTTTAAGTCTAACAATTTTAGGTTGTCATTCTGCAACTCCAAGAGTAAATGCTTTTCCTACTTCACAGTATTTAGAAATTAACAACCGTCATTTTTTAATTGATTGTGGTGAAGGTACACAACGTCAAATGCGTAAATATAAAATTGGTTTTTCTAAAATTGATCATATATTTATTTCTCATTTACATGGCGATCACTTTTATGGCTTAGTAGGTTTATTAGCTACTTATGGCATTTTAAGTAGAGAAAAAGAGTTACATATTTATGGCCCTAAAGGGATAAAAGAAGTAACTCTTTTACAGTTAAAAATTTCTCAATCTCATGCTAAATATCCAATGATATTTCATGAGTTAGAATCTAAAGAAAGTGAACTTATTTTTGAAGACGATAAAGTTTCTGTAAGAACAATACCCTTAAATCATAGAGTTTATACTAATGGGTATTTGTTTACAGAAAAAGAAAAACCAAGAAAGTTACACATGGATAATATTAGCAACTACGAAGAAATTGGTAGAGCAGATTATCTAAACATAAAAGCTGGTAAAGATGTCGTTTTATCTACAGGTGAAGTTGTACCTAATGCAGAATTAACTTTACCTCCCAAGAAAGCTTTAATCTATGCTTTTTGTAGTGATACAAAGTACAAGCCAGATATTGTACCGATTATTAAAAATGCCGATTTATTGTACCATGAAGCTACTTTTTTAGCCGACAGAGAAGATTTAGCTATTAAAACCAAACACTCTACCTCTAAACAAGCAGCAAAAATAGCAAAAGAAGCTACTGTAAAACAGCTAATTATTGGTCATTATTCTGGTAGATATAAAGATATTACTTTGTTTCAAAATGAAGCTAAAGAAATTTTCGATAACACTTTGTTAGCTGAACCAGGAAAAATTTTTAAGGTAGAATAAATGAATAATAAAAAAATAAATTCTATCTACAATGAGATCTTTGAAACTTATCCTAAAGTTGAAATTGAAGAGCATATTAAAAAACTAATAGAATTAGATTACTATTATCCTTACAACTCTACTTTTTATTGTATTACAAATACGGTACATAAAAACTTTGAATATATAAGTAAAAACTTTACAAGTTGTACTGGCTTATCTAGAGATAAGTTATTGAAAGGCGGGATGGATTATTACTGGTCTTTATTTCATCCTGATGACATTAATCTTTGGTTAAAAAGTTTAACTGATTTAATGAAGTTTACAATGACTGAATTAAATGATGATCAACGTAAAAGAATGAGTTATACTTGGAATTACAGAATTAAAACAGCTAATAATTCTTACGTAAACATTATTCAAAACACAACTCCAATACAATTTGATGAAACAAATAAACCTATAATAGGTATGGCTCATTATACTGTTTTAGATGGAAATGTAAAAATGGATATTTGCGCAAGTGCCAAATACTTAAATGAGAAAAACGAATATGAAACTTTGTTTTATCAAAATGTATCTAACACCAATTTATTGGACGCTATTAGCAATAGAGAAAGAGATGTTGTTCGTTTATTAATTACTAAAAAAACAAGCGAAGAAATTGCAGATAATCTAAATATAAGTAAGCACACAGTAGATACTCACAGAAGAAATATTTTAAAAAAACTAAATATTAACTCCACTTTTGAGTTAATTAATTATTTTAAAAATACACCAGCATTAATATAATTACTCATAATGAGTATTGACATGAAAAGGAAGTTACAGTAAATTTGTAGTAGAATTGGATTGGTTTATTAAAATATTTTGAAAAAGAAAATTTGCTAACTACTATTTAACCAATCCAATTTTCTTTTTAGTACTGGTTTGTAGACAACAGAACTAAAGTACAAGCAACCTCAGCTTCTATATTATTTTCTTTTAATAATTTTACAAACTCCATATTTTCTGTTCCTGGATTAAAGATAACTCTCCTAGGTTTTAAACCGATAATATAATTGTAATACGCTTCTTGCCTTTTGGGATTCAAATATAAAGTAACCGTATCTATATTAGTAAAACCTTGCTTTTCATCCTCAATAAGAACACTTCCAACCGTACCTTTTCTTAATCCTAAAGCAACAATAGGTAGATTTTTATCTATTAATCTTTTAATAGCAATATTAGAATATCTATTAGGGTTTGTTGATGCTCCTAAAACTAAAGTTACATTTTTCATAGTGTTAATATTACGTTAAAGACTGTTAATTCTGGTAACAAAGATAAACATTCGGACGTCTATAAGACATCAATAAATAATTAAATCAACCAAAAGATGAAGAAAATAATACTACTTATAATGCTTGTTATTACAAGCAACTCTTTTGCTCAATTAGCAAAAAGTAAACTACCTAAACCAGGTTCTATTACCGGAAAAGTAATCGATAAAAAAACAAAAGAAGCATTACCTTATGTAAATATCGTAGTTAGAGATATGGCTAACAAAATTATTACAGGTGGTATTACAGATGATAATGGGCTTTTTACAGTTAGCGATTTACCAAAAGGAAATAGCTTAGTAGAAGTACAATTTATAGGATATAAAATGTATTCTAAAAAGATTAATATTACTAATAAATCTAAAAAAATTAATTTAGGCACTATTCAATTAATAGAAGATGCTGCTACTTTAGATGAAATTGTTGTAAGAGCAGAAACTTCTACTATAGTACAAAAAGTAGATAGAAAAGTTATTAATGTTGGTAAAGATTTAACGGCAACTGGCACAACAGCGTCAGAACTTTTAAACAATGTACAATCTGTAAGTGTAGATAGCCAAACAGGAGGAATTAGTTTACGTGGAAACGAAAATGTTAGAATCCTTGTTGATGGTAAACCAACAAATATTTCTGCTGCTCAATTGTTAAAGCAAATTCCGTCTACTTCTATTAAAAGTATTGAATTAATAACAAACCCTTCAGCTAAATATAATCCAGAAGGAATGAGCGGTATTATAAACATCATTTTAAATAAGAATGCAAATATGGGCTTTAACGGTTCTATAGATTCTGGTGTAACTGCAGGACATTATGTACGTTATAATGCATCTACAAACATGAACTACAAAACAGGAAAAGTAAACTTTTTTGGAAACTATGGTTACAATGGTGGCGATAATTATAACTACGGATTTGTTAACAGACCTAATGCAAATCGATTACAAGATTTTGTTTTTAAAAACAAAAACAATTCTCACTTGGCTAAATTAGGAGCAGATATTTATTTAGATGATAAAAATACTTTGTCTTTTTACACAACTCAAAATTGGTTTACTGGTGGTGGAGATGGAAGAACTATCATTTCTGAAAATGGAACTGTATTAGCAATTTCTCCTTCAATTCAAAATCAAGAAAATAAAACTGGATCTTACAATGTAAATTATAAAAAAGAATTTGAAAAAGAAGGACATAATATTGAGTTTGAAGCAACCTATTCTGACACAAAATCTCCTGAAGATGCAGAAAACTTAAATACATTAAGCAATACTTCTGATGCAGATTATAAAGCATTAAATTATACAAACGATATTACTAGAAAAAGTAACAATACATTATTAAATTTAGATTACACGAATCCGGTTTCTAAAGAAGGAAAGTTAGAGTTAGGTTTAGAATATAGAGCAGATAATACGACAAACATAAACAAAACAGATCAAGAAATTGAAACTTTTGATGTAAACGGAAATAGTCAAGGTTTTTCTTTACTAGGTAATTCTGACTTTGAGTATGATAGAAAAATATTTTCTGCATATGCTAATTATGGTCATAAATTCGGAAAATTAACAATGCAATTAGGAGCTAGATTAGAGCAATTTGAAGTTGATGGAACCTTTAACCAAGACGGACAAGCAACACAAAATGTAAAAGATGAAATCTTTAGCATTTATCCTTCTGCCTTTTTTACATACGCTCAATCAGATAAAAATCAATTTCAATTAAGTTATAGTAGAAGAGTTGATAGACCAGGAATTGGACAAGTTAACCCTATTAGAGAATGGAGTACTCCACTAATTACTTCTATTGGTAATGCAGCTTTAATGCCACAATTTACAAACTCATTTGAGGTTAATTATACACGTCAAATTAAAAACGGATCATTTACATTAGGTACTTTTTACAGAGCTATTAATGATAATATTTCTCGTGTAACTTATAAAGATCCAGCAGATCCAACAAACGTAAGACAGATTTTATCATTTACTAACTTCGAAGACACAAGCTCATATGGTCTTGAAGTTTCTTTAAACTATAAAGTTGCTAATTGGTGGAGAATTAATTCTAGTATGGACTTTTACTCACAAAAACAATTTGGAACTGTAGATTTAACAACAACAAATGCTCAAAGAATTGAAGTTACAAATGAAGTATTTAACGGAAGAATAAGTAATAGCTTTAAAGTTTCTAAGAGATTAAATTTACAATTATTCGCAATGTACAGAGGACCACAAGAAGATATACAATGGAAAACAGAAAACATGTGGATGGTTAATACAGGAGCAAGTTTAAAAGTATTAGACGGTAAAGGAAGTATTAATTTTAGAGTAAATGATATTTTTCAAGGAATGAAATTTGCTTTTAACTCTTCTTCTCCTTATGTTCAAGATGGTAAATTTAACTGGGAAAGTAGAACTGCTTATTTAGGTTTTAATTATAGGTTTGGTAATGGAAAAAACAGAGCTAAACAACGTAGACAAAGAGACGATAACACAAAACAAAGTGGTGGTGGTTTTTAAAAACTACTATAAAAAATAAATCCCCCAAAAAAGTAAAAGGTTTTACAACTATGTTGTAAAACCTTTTTTATGCTTTAATAACTATATTAGATACTTATAAATTACCAACGAATAATAACAGAACCCCAAGTAAAACCACTACCAAAAGCAGCTAAAACAACTAAATCGTTGTCTTTTATTTTTCCTTTTTCCCAAGCTTCCGTTAAAGCAATAATTACAGAAGCGGCAGTTGTATTACCGTACTTCATAATATTATTATATACTTTATCGTCTGACAATTGAAATTTCTTTTGAATAAACTGTGCGATACGTAAATTTGCTTGATGCGGAATTAACATATCAATATCATCTTTTTGTAAGTTGTTAGCTTCTAATCCTTCTACAATAGCTTCAGAGAAACGACCAATTGCATGTTTAAATACAAATTGCCCATTCATATACGGATAATAAGAAACGTCTTCAGGATCATTTTTTTCTAAAATTTCTGGAACCCATCTTTGAGTAGATGGACCTTCTAAAACCAATTCTTTAGCGTGTTTTCCTTCAGAATGTAAATGAGAAGATAAAATTCCTTTACCTGCTTCTTCACTTCTAGATAAAACTGCTGCTCCTGCTCCATCACCAAAAATTACAGTAACACCTCTACCTCTTGTAGATTTTTCTAATCCACCAGAATGGTTTTCAGAACCAATAACTAAAATATTTTTATACATTCCGGTTTTTATAAATTGATCTGCCACAGACATCGCATAAATAAACCCAGAACATTGGTTACGTACATCTAAAGCACCAATTGTTGGCATATCTAACATTTCTTGTACTTGAACTCCTCCTCCTGGAAAATACATATCCGGACTTAAAGTTGCGAACACAATAAAATCGATATCATCTTTAGTTAAACCAGCTCTTTCTATTGCAATTCTAGAAGCTTTTGCTCCCATTACAGCTGTAGTATCTTCAGATTTAGGATCTATCCATCTTCTTTCTTTAATTCCTGTTCTTTCCTGAATCCATTCATCCGAAGTATCCATAAATTCTTTTAAATCATTGTTAGTAACAACGTTTTCTGGAACATAATATCCTAGTCCTGTAATTTTTGAATTATACATAATATTTTGAGTGATTTTTTATTCTATCAATAAATTGAGCTACCAAACATACTAATTTATTTATACCTTTACAATAGCAAACATCTCAAAATTTTTAAAAATCAATAAAAATATGAACAGAAAAGATTTTTTATCTCTTTCTACAAAGGCTGCAGTTTTTTTAGGATTATCATCAACTGCTATTTCTTGTAAAGAAGAAACCGTAGAAAAAACAAATAACTTACTTCATAAAACTGCCAAAGGAACTGCTTTTGGGTTAAAAGCTCCAAAAATTGATAATGTTAGAGTTGGTATTATTGGTGCAGGAAATAGAGGGCAAACTTTAATACAAATGTTTGATTGGTTAGTAAAAAATAACAATGCTACTATTGTTGCAATTTCAGATTTAAAGAAAGAAAAAACCGACAAGTTAAATGCTCATTTACAAAAAACTCATGGCAAAACTGCCAAAGCATATTTTGGAAACCCTGATGAATGGAAAAAAGTTGCAGATAGAGATGATATCGATTTACTAATTATTGCAACTCCTTGGGAAATGCATACACCAATGGCTTTGTATGGAATGGAAAAAGGAAAACATGTTGCTTCTGAAGTACCAATAGGTACTACTTTAGAAGATTGTTGGAAACTAGTAGAAACAGCAGAAAGAACCCAAAAACATTGTATGATGATGGAAAACTGTTGTTTTAACAATGAAGAATTGTGGGTTTTAAATATGATAAATCAAGGTGTTTTTGGCGATTTAACACATGCAGAAGGCGCTTACATTCATGATTTGCGAAAACATTTACTTGATGAAACTTATTACGAAGATCAATGGAGAATAAAACATCATTTAAACAAGGACGGTAATTTTTATACTACGCACGGTTTAGGACCAATTAGCCAATATATGGATATTGGTCGTGGAGATACTTTTGATCATTTAGTTTCTATGAGTTCTAGAGAAAAAAGTTTAAGTAATGCTGCAAAACGTGCCGGAATTGATAAATTCTCTAATGTAAAATGTGGTGACATGAACACAACTATGATTAAAACCAAATTAGGTAAAACAATAATGTTACAGTTTGATGTGCACTCAGGTAGACCTTATGATCGTTTAAATACTGTTGTAGGTACAAAAGCAGTACATGAAGGTTATCCTTCTAAATTATATATTAATGATGATGAATTAGCTTGGTGGGGACATAATTGGTTAGAAAAAGAAAAATATAACGAATACAGAGAAAAGTACAATCATCCGCTTTGGAGCAAATTAAAATCGCAAATTTCGGATAACTCTGTTGGTCATGGAGGAATGGATTTTGTTATGATTTATCGATTAATAAAATGTTTAAATCAAGGTTTACCTTTAGATATAAATGTTTATGATAGTGTTTTATGGAGCGCAATTACACCGCTATCAGAACTTTCTGTATCTAAAAATAGTAGTTCTGTAAAAGTTCCTGATTTTACTGGAGGAACATGGAAAAACATAAATAAAACAGAAATGTTGAGAAATATTTAATTTTTTTATCCTAAAATCATCCACAAAGAATTTGACAATTTTATGTCATCTTGTCACTTTAAAATGTTTGGTATTTTTTTTGACTATTAGAATAGTAATAAATATTAAAATAAAATAAACATACATAAAAATGGCAAAAGGAAACATTAATGTATCAGTAGAAAATATTTTTCCACTGATTAAAAAATTCTTGTATTCAGATCACGAAATATTTTTACGTGAATTAATTTCTAACGGAACAGATGCAACTACTAAATTAAAACACTTAATATCTATTGGAGAAGCGAAGACAGAATTAGGAGATGCTAAAATTGAAATTAGTATTGATGAAGCTGCTAAAACCGTTACTATTAAAGATCAAGGTTTAGGAATGACAATGGATGAAGTTGAAAAATACATCAACCAAATTGCATTTTCTGGAGCTGAAGAATTTTTAGAAAAATATAAAGATGATAAAAATGAAACAGGTGTTATTGGACACTTTGGTTTAGGTTTTTATTCTGCTTTTATGGTTGCTCACAAGGTAGATATCTTTACAAAATCTTTTAAAGATGCACCTGCTGCTCATTGGAATTGTGATGGTTCTCCTGAATATACACTAGTAGAACACGACAAAGCTGACAGAGGTACAGAAATTGTTTTACACATTGCAGAAGATTCTTTAGAGTTTTTAAAAGAAGAAAAAATTGGTGGTTTATTAAATAAATACAATCGTTTTAACCAAGTACCAATTAAATTTGGAACTAAAGAAATTAACGATCCAGAATTTACACCAGCAACTACAAAAGACGCTGAAGGTAAAGAAACTACAGAACCACATAAGCAAATTGCTGTTGATAACATCATCAACAACACAAATCCTGCTTGGACAAAAGCACCAGCCGATTTAAATGATGAAGATTATACAAATTTCTACAGAGAATTGTATCCTATGCAATTTGAAGAATCTTTATTTCACATTCACTTAAATGTTGATTATCCTTTTAACTTAACAGGAATTTTATTTTTTCTTAAGTTAACACAAAACATGGATATGCAAAAGGATAAAATCCAATTGTATCAAAACCAAGTTTATGTAACGGATAATGTTGAAGGGATTGTACCAGACTTTTTACAAATGTTAAAAGGTGTTATTGATTCTCCAGACATTCCTCTAAATGTATCTCGTTCTGGCTTACAAGCAGACGGTGCAGTAAAGAAAATATCTGGTTATATCACTAAAAAAGTAGCAGATAAATTATCTTCTTTATTCAAAAAAGATAGAGCCGATTTTGAAACTAAATGGAACGATATTAAAGTAATTATTGAGTACGGAATGTTGTCTGAAGATAAATTCTTTGACAAAGCAAAGAAATTTGCATTATACCCAACTGTTGCAGATACTTATTTTACGTTTGATGAGTTAGTTGAAAAAACTAAAGATGCACAAACTGATAAAGATGGTAACCATGTTGTTTTATATACTTCTAACAAAGAAGCACAACATAGTTATATACAAGATGCAACTGCAAAAGGTTATGAAGTTTTAGTATTAGATTCTCCAATTATTTCTCATTTAATGCAGAAATTAGAAGGTGGTGATGCTAAAGTAAAATTTACTAGAGTAGATTCTGACTTTATAGATAATTTAATTAAGAAAGACGAAAACGTAATTTCTAAATTAACTGATGCTGAAAAAGAAACTTTAAAGCCAATTATTGAAGCTGCTGTACCTAAAGAAACATATACAGTTCAATTAGAAGCTATGGATTCTGCATCTTCTCCTTTTTTAATTACGGTTCCTGAATTTATGCGTAGAATGAAAGAAATGCAAGCTTCTGGTGGTGGTGGAATGATGGGAATGGGTAATTTCCCTGATATGTATAACTTAGTTGTTAACACAAACAGTCCGTTAGTTTCTGATATCTTAAATAATAAAGATGAAGCTGCACAGAAAGGGTTAATTTCTCAGGCTTTTGATTTAGCTAAATTATCTCAAAACCTTTTACATGGTGAAGAATTAACAAACTTTATTAAACGCTCTTACGAACTAATTAAATAAGCAACACAGTTGCTTTAACTATTTTAGCCTCCTTGTGAAAACTTGGAGGCTTTATTATAAAAACACCTTTTTAATATAAATAGATTTCTAATGCAATTAAAACATCTTTTTGTTTTTTTACTGATGTTCCTTCTTTCTGTTGCAGAATCTACTATTTATTGTCAAGAAAGCACGTCTGATTATTATCAATCTTCTAAGATAGTTCAGCATAAAAAAGGCAATTTTAAAAATACTAAACTAATTGCTTTTAAGTTGCCTATAATATCTTATAAAGATTTTATAGCGTTTTTCTTTAAAGTTATTCCCTTAAAATTTGTACTTAAAAAACAAATTCAAATTACTTTAAAATTACAAAAGCAATTGCATCAACATATTGCTTTATTAAACCTTCAACATATTTTCTTAATTAATAGAATTACTGCAAGTAATTCTATTGCCAATGTATACATAGCTTAGAAGCTTATAACAATTCTAAGCAAATGCTGAAAAGCTACAAGTGATAAAACAAATGTCTCATCATTTATCATTCTTATTATGTATAAACAGAAAAAAACATCACGTTTAGAAAAATCTAGACGACCAATATATTGGCTTAAAAGAAAAATTTTATTAATAATTACTGCATTAATGTTAGGTATGTCTAACTCCATCAACAATGAAGATAAATCCATTTTTGAAAAAAAACATCGAATTGAACAGCAAGACAAAAGGAATTAATCTGTTTTAAAACTCTTTAAC
>CAJQQH010000035.1 GCA_905480405.1 uncultured Polaribacter sp.
GAGTTATGCGAAAGAGATTGGTAAGCATGATATATCTGCAGTAGCAGGTGTAGAATTTCAAACTACAAAACTTATAGGAACTCGTTTAGATGGTGCAAATGTTCCAGATACTGATATCCTTAACTACAACTTATTTGCACCTGCAGATATCACTGTAACTGAAAGAAAAGAAACGAGAGCAAGAGAAAGTGTTTTTGGAAGAGTTAACTATGCTTATGATAATCGTTTTTTACTATCGGTATCAGTTAGAAGGGATGGTGATTCTCGTTTTGGAGCAAATGAACAATATGCTACATTTCCAGCGCTTTCTTTAGGATGGAATGTACATAATGAGTCTTTTTTAGAAGATAATAATACAATTAGCAAATTAAAATTAAGATTTAGTACAGGGTCTTTGGGGACAACGTCGTTCTTAGGATCGTATGATGCATTAAGTCTTTTAGATCCTTCTCCAACATTAAATGGTACAGGTTTTTTAATACCTAACAATGTTGCTAACCCAGATTTAACTTGGCAAACAAATACAGAAACTAACTACGGTATAGATTTCGGATTCTTAAATAACCGTTTTACTGTTGGTGTAGATTATTATACATCTGATATTAAAGATATCTTAATTAACCAAAGTGTTTCTGAGGTGTTAGGTACTTCTTCAATTGTACTTAATTCTGGAGATGTTAGAAGTTCTGGTTTTGAATTTGAATTAACTGCAAACTTAATTAGCAACGACGATTTCTCTTGGAATATGGGAGCTAATTTATCTACAGTTACTACAGAAATTAAAGATTTAGGTGGTTTAGATGAGTTACCTCAATCTATATATGGTCAAAGTGGTAGAGGTGCTGTCTTTAGAAATTATGTAGGAGGACAAATTGGTGAAATGTGGGGATTAGAAACAACTGGAGAAGTTGAAATGCTTTACTTAGAGGATGGTACAAGAAGTCCGAACAATCAGTCTGGTGAATCATATGTGGTAGATCAAAATGGTGATGGTATTATTGATAGAACAAAATCTGTTGCTGATGGTGGAGATTTAGTTAAAATAGGACAAAATACACCAGATTTTTATTGGGGTATGACGCATAATTTAAGTTACAAAAACTTTGATATGGCTCTACAATTTCAAGGATCTCATGGTGCAGAAGTTTATAATATAGACCCACTTTACTACGGTTCTCAATGGGGAGGTAGATTAGTTGATAGTTTTGATGCTAATGGAGATGGTATTGCTGATCATAATGGATTACATTATGAAAGAAATAGAAATCAAACGGATGCTACAATTCAAGATGCTTCTTTTATCGCATTAAAAAACTTAACTATTGGTTATACACTTCAAGATGATGTAGCAAATAGAATAGGGTTGAGTTCAGTAAGAATTTATGGTGCTGCAACTAACTTATTATACTTAATGGCAGATAATTATACATCATATAATCCAGAGGGTGTTAAAACTTCAGGTAGTGATTATTTAGGCCCAACAACTTATGGTGCTCAAGTAGGTGCTAGTCCAATTGTAAGAAGTTTTACTTTAGGTTTAAATATTAACTTTTAAATAATAAAAAAATGAAAAAAATATATTTATTAATTATGTCGGCGCTCTTTATAACAGCATGTTCGACAGATTTAGATCAAACTCCACCTAATTTAGCTGGTGCAGATTCTTTAACAGATTATGCAGGTGTATTAAATGCTGCATACTACTATCAGTTAGGTACTGTAACTCCATTAGCAGTTATGGCAGATTTTAGAGCTGATAATGCGTTTATGTTCGAAGCTCCTTATACTGAGTTTGATGAATATGATAATGGTTTAACAACTATGGAAGATCAGTTTTTTGGACCTTTTTATACAGCTTTATATAAGTGTATATTAAGTGCTAATAACGTAATTGAAAATTCAACTGACGCTACTGAAATAGGAGAAGCTAAATTTTTAAGAGGTTTATCTTATTTTAAATTAGTAAAAGTTTTTGGAAACGTAACTGTAAACTTATCTTCAGCTCCAAGTACAACTGATACTTCTATATTAGTTAGACAACCAGCAGCAGATGTTTATAATAATGTTGTTGTAACTGATTTAACAGATGCAATAGCTGCATTAACTAATACTAGTTCAGAAGGTAGAGCAACAAAAATTGCTGCTCAAGCATTATTAGGTAAAGTTTATGCTGCAATGGGTAATTATACTAGTGCAGAATCATTACTTTCTACAGTTGTATCTAGTGCTTCAGGTGCTGGTATTAGCTTAAAAAGTGATTTTGGTGATGTTTTTGGAGCAGCAAATGAAGTAGGTAATTCAGAAATTATTTATTCAACTCAAATTTCTAGATCTGTAATAGATGAGTATTCTCCTGCTTCTGATTTTTGGAACTGGTTTGTTGGAGATGATTCTAAATCAGATTTTCCAGTAGATGCAAATTTAATTGCAGCTTTTGATGCAAGTGATGCAACTGGAAGTGTAGATTTACGAAGAGCTGTAACTCTTAGTGCAGATGGTAAAACAGCTGTTAAGTTTCCTAAAGTTGGAGATTTAGGTCCAGATCATGATTGGATTGAAATTAGATTAGCAGATGTTATATTGTTATATGCAGAAGCTTTAAATGCTAATGGAAGTACTGCAGCAGCAGTAACTCAATTAAATAAAATTAGAAATAGAGCAGGTTTAGCAAATTCTACAGCAAGCGGTCAAGCAGCAGTAAAAACAGCTATTACTAACGAAAGAAGATTAGAATTAGCTTTTGAAGGACATAGATGGTTTGATTTAGTTAGAACTGGTACAGCTCAATCTGTATTAGGTTTCTCTGATGCTAATTATTTATTATTCCCTATTCCTGGTTCTGAAGTTTTAGCAACTCGTGGAGTAATTACTCAAAATGCTGGTTACTAATATATAGTAACAATCAAATATTATTTGAGTTAATTTATTAAGGTTTTACTTTATCTGATTAATATGATAAAGTAAAACCTTAATTATTTTTTAAAAAAACATATAAGCTATTTTGGATTAGTTTTATACATTTATATAACCAATTTTAATTGATTATGAAATTAGAAGTACTTACTAAGAACGAGAATCAAAAAGTTCAGAATTCAATAATTATAGGTATCCGAGATCTTATAAATTATAAGAATTTAGAGCCAGGAGATAAGTTACCTTCAGAGCGC
>CAJQQH010000036.1 GCA_905480405.1 uncultured Polaribacter sp.
TATTACACAAAGTACAAGCAATTATAACTTAGTAAGTAATCCTTTTACTGCATATCTAAATTTAGGAGACTTTTTTCAAGATAATGCTACATCTAATTTATTAGGTCAAAATTCAATTTGGGTTTGGAATGCTACTAATGCCACTTATGATGTAAAAACCTCTGGAAATGATGGTGATTATGAAATTGCCCATGGTCAAGCATTTTTTGTAGAAGCAGGAACCGCTGCGAATACAGATGATAACTTAACTTTTGATATCAATGATGTTTCTCACCAAGGAACAGATACTTTTCAAAAATCTACAGGTACAAAATCTTCAATAAGTATTTCTATTACTGATGAAAATAGTAATACTAGAATGGCAAAAATCTATTTTAATGAAGAAGCAACTAAAGGTTTTGATAATGGTTATGATGGAGAATTATTTGGAGGAGCTTCGCATTCTTTCGCATTATTTTCAGAATTATTAGAGGATAACGGGAAAAATTATCAAGTACAAACTTTACCAACCTCATTAAAACAATCTGCTATAATTCCTTTAGGTTTAATTGTTGATACTGATAAAGAAATTAAGATAAATGCAGAAATTGAGAATTTACCACTAGATACTTTTGTGTATTTAGAAGATAAAGAAAAAGGTTCTTTTACACTATTAAATGATAATGGTTCTCATAATTTTACTACGGAACAAGCTTTAACAGGAAAAGGACGTTTTTACATTCACACCTCTGCAAAAGTATTAAGCACCGTAAATGAAACTTTAGAAAGTGTAAATGTTTATAAACTTAATAATTCTACTTTAAGTATAAAGGGGTTATCACAGGGTAAAGCAAATATAAAGTTATTTAATACATTTGGTAAACAATTGATGAACACATCTTTTTACTCAAATGGTTTAAAACATCAAATTTATTTACCACAATTAGCAACAGGAATTTATGTTGTTCAATTACAAACAGAAAAAAGACAGTTAAATAAGAAAGTAGTTTTAGAATAAAATTAACCATTATATGGTTATAATGAGATGAATTTAAGCGGTGTTTGTCAAATTTATTAAAGGATTTTATCATTAATAATCTTCATAATTAATGTTGGTAATTTTTAAGAAAAGTAATATTAAAAATGGACACCTTTTTGCGGTAGATGTTTACCTGTAGTTCACCATGTAATTGGTTTGTTAAAAATATTTTTTTGTTACTATTACATCTTTTTTTAATGAATTACTTATTGTTTAAAAATTAATTGTAATCATAGAGTAAATAATTGATTGTTTAGAGCAAATTGTATATCGTAGAGTCCTTTATTTTTGTATAAAAAATAATAAAACATAAAACATAAATAATAAAACATAAATAATGAAAAATTCAATTTTATATTTCTTTTTGTTTATCTCAATTTTTTCTCTTAAAGGGCAAGAATTAGTTAAGCCCAATATTGTTTTTATTTACGCAGATGATCTAGGTTGGCAAGACACTCAATTAAATGATGTTGGTGATGTTGTTCCTTGGGAAACACCAAATATGTTAGCATTGGCAGAGAGTGGAGCTAATTTTTCACAAGCCTATGCTTCAGCACCTAGTTGTGCACCATCAAGAGGTGGTACAATGAGTGGTAGAATGCCTCTTAAAAATAAAATGACTCACGTAGCTGGAGGGCAAATACCTGAAGGAAAAAATTCAAATAAAATCATACCTTCATATTATCCAGGTAGATTACAACTTGATGAAGTTACTATAGCTGAAGCTTTGAATCCTTTAGGATATGTATCTGGTCAAGTAGGTAAATGGCATATGGCAGCCAATCACAATATTTATCCGGAGGCCGTAGATCAAGGTTTTGATTATCAGGATACTGATAGAGGAATTACGAGATCTATGGGAGATAGGTCAGTTGATTTTGCTACTGATGCTGAAGATGATCCTTATAGATTAGATGCAGATGGAAGACCTTATGATGCGGTAACAGAACTTGCATTGGATTTTATGGCAGACAATAAAGAAGAACCCTTTTTTCTTTACATGGCTCATTGGTTGGTACATTCTCCTATTCAAACTAGAGATTTAGCATTGCTACAATATTATTGTGATAAATTAGGAATTCCTCTGCCAACAACGGATGCAAATATTACGACACCAGGGCAAACGAATCCATATTATGGAGCAATGATTGCTAGTTTAGATTGGAGTTTAGGAAGAGTTGTAGATTATTTAAAAGAGACTGATGACCCAAGAAATCCTGGAAAAAAATTATTTGAAACAACGTATATTATTTTTTCATCAGATAATGGAGGTGCAGAAGTGCATGGTACAGAAATTATTACAGATAATTTTCCTTTAGATAGAGGAAAAACAAGTCCTAAAGAAGGTGGGTTGCGTACGCCACTTGTGATTGCTGGACCTGGTATTGTTGCAGGTGAAACATACAATAATATGGTTTCTCATTTAGATTTTTATCCTACAATTATGGAGGTGACTGGAGCTGATGAGCATGCTGATAATACAAATGTAATAGCTAATTTAGATGGTGTAAGTTTATATCCTTTTTTAAGTGGATCTGAAACAGAAATAAAAAACAACGACGATACAGAAAGAACAGATCTTTTTTGGCATTTCCCACATGGAACAGATGATAGATCAGCGTCAGCTATTAGAAGTGGAAATTATAAATTGTATAAAATCTATGTTGATGGAGGTTATTATCAAGCGTACAAATTATATAATGACGATGGTTCTGATAACGATATCGAGGAGATGTTTGATGTTATCGATACAATGGATGCAACTCTTAAAAATGAAATGATCCAAAAATTAGAGACTCTTTTAACAGATAATAATGCAAGATTCCCAGTGTTTAATCCAGATTATAATGGTGATCCATTAGAGAATCAAGATATTGTTCCGTCTGTTGTTTCAACAGTTTTTGATCAGGATACAGGTGTAGCCACAGCAACACTAACTACTAATGCTGGAGATGCTATTATTGAAACGGCTTATTTACTTTATAGAATAGAAGAGGTAGACTCATCAGAAGAAGAGTGGTTTGAAATTTCAGCAACTATAAATGGCAATGTGATTACAGCAGATGTACCAGAAGTAGCTACAGGGGTTATATTTACGTTAGTAGATGAAAATAATTTTTTAGTAAAATCAGAAGCGATATCAATATTTAATCCTCATAAGATAACACTTGCTAATTCTGTTGGAGAACAATCTTTTAAAGTAGTAGAAGAATATGCTGAGATAATTGGAAATACAACTATAGGAGGTACAGCTTATTTACAAGCAAGGACTGAAGAAGGAGGAGATGGAGCTAAATTTTATGTAAAAGCTCCTGCTGATGTTGAAACTATAACTTGTGATAAAATTACATTAGGAATTATATCTCAATCAGGAGATACTGTAAATGTTGATATAATTATTGATGGAGAAACACAAAGTTTTACCTATGTAAGTACAAATAATAATACTGCT
>CAJQQH010000037.1 GCA_905480405.1 uncultured Polaribacter sp.
AATATCTTGAGTGTTTGCTAAATCTGCAATAGTTCTAGAAACTTTTAAAATCCTGTCATAAGCTCTTGCAGAAAGGTTTAGTTTTTCCATAGCAGTTTTTAAAAGCGATAAACTTTCAGGTGATAATTTACAAAATTCACGAATCTGTTTTACATTCATTTGCGCATTATAATGCACGTTTTCGAAATCTTTAAAACGCTTTGATTGAATTTCTCTAGAAGCTGTAACTCGTTTTCTGATTTCTACTGATGATTCTCCTTTACGTTCTTCAGACAATTTTTCAAACGGAACAGGAGTAACTTCTATATGAATATCAATTCTATCTAATAGTGGACCAGAAATTTTACTCAAATAACGCTGCATTTCTTGTGGAGAAGAAGTCATTGGAGAGTTTGGATCGTTAAAAAAACCAGAAGGACTTGGATTCATACTTGCAACCAACATAAAACTACAAGGATAAGTTACTGTAAATTTTGCTCTAGAAATAGTAACATCTCTATCTTCTAAAGGCTGTCTCATCACTTCCAAAACTTCACGTTTAAACTCTGGTAACTCATCTAAAAATAAAACTCCATTATGAGATAATGAAATTTCTCCTGGTCTTGGATATTGACCTCCACCAACTAAAGCAACATTAGAAATTGTGTGGTGAGGACTTCTAAAAGGACGTTGATATAACAATCCATCATTTTTAGTTTTTCCAACTACAGAATGAATTTTTGTAGTTTCTAATGCTTCATGTAAAGTCATTGGAGGAAGAATACTTGGAAGTCTTTTTGCTAACATTGTTTTTCCTGATCCTGGAGGACCAATGAGAATAATATTATGACCACCAGCAGCAGCAATTTCCATACATCGTTTTATAGATTCTTGCCCCTTCACATCAGAAAAATCAAATTCTGGGAAATCTATATTTTTATAGAATTCTGCTCTAGTATCTACAATTGTAGGTTCAATAGTTGCATCACCATTAAAATGATTAATGACTTCTAAAATATTATTTACTCCAAGAACTTCTAAATTATCTACTATTGCAGCTTCTTTAGCATTTTGTTTAGGTAAAATAAAATACTTAAAACCTTCTTCTCTGGCTTTTATAGCCATTGGTAAAACTCCTCTTATGGGTTGTAAACTTCCGTCTAAAGAGAGTTCGCCCATAATAACGTATTCTTTTATGCTTTCAGATTTTATTTGACTAGAAGCAGCAAGAATTCCCATTGCTAGTGTTAAATCATAAGCAGCGCCTTCTTTTCTAATATCCGCAGGCGCCATATTTATAATTATTTTTTTACCAGGAAGTTTGTAGTTATTGTTATTAAGAGCAGCAGAAATTCTGTAAGAGCTTTCACGAACAGCATTATCTGGTAAACCTACCAGGTGGTAACCAATTCCTTTATCAATGTTTACTTCAACAACAATTGTAGTGGCTTCGATACCAAAAACGGCAGAACCATAGACTTTAACAAGCATTTTTTTTTCTTTAAATATAAAGAATATTGATGAATAAAAAAATGCAACCAAAAAATTGATTGCATTTTAATATTTAAATGTATTTTGATAAAAGCTTATGCAGAATTTCTACTAGCATTAATATTACCAAATAAAGAACGCATTACCATTTTTTCATACATTTCAATTTCTTTAGCGTTTCCTTCAGATTTTTGTAAATCCTGAATTTTCTTTAAAGCAAATTGTTGTATTGTTAATAAAGGTAAAACAATACTCTCTCTAATTTCTATAGATGCTTTTCCTACAGGATGATTTTCCATTAATTCTGTATGACCTGCAAGTTTTAATAATAAACGTTTTGTTGTTGTATATTCTGTGTAAATTACTTTCCAGAATTCTCCATAAACAGGGTCATCAGCCATATAAGCAGTTAAACCAAAGAAAGACTTAGTTAAACTCATCATACTGTTTTCTAACAATGTTTTAAAGAAATCTGAAGCATTATAAAATTCAACAATTTCATCAAATCTACCTAGATCTTCATATTTTTTAAGTGCTGTTCCAACACCAAAGAAACCAGGTACGTTTTGTTTTAACTGACTCCAACTACCTACAAATGGTATCGCTCTTAAAGCAGAGAAATCTAATGTGTCTGAATTTGAACGTTTACTTGGTCTACTACCAATATTTGTTTTAGCATAGTATTTTAAAGTACTCATTTTTTCTAAATACGATAAAAACTGCGGATGATTTTTAAAATCTACATAAGTATCATAACTTGTAGAAGCTAGATCTTGTATAATTTCTCTATGATGATCGTTTAACTGATCTTTGGTAAAAACTTCATTTTTAATACCAGAACTTAGTAATTGTTCTAAATTAAATTGCGAAGAATCTTTTGTTCCAAAATTAGAGCTAATTGTCTGTCCTTGTATTGTTAATTGAATTTCTTTATCTTCGATAGTTGGTCCTAAAGAAGCATAAAATTGATGTGTTTTTCCTCCTCCTCTTGCAGGTGGTCCACCACGTCCATCAAAGAAAATTACTTCAATATCAAATTCTCTAGAGATTTTAGTTAAAGCTTCTTTCGCTTTAAAAATACCCCAATTTGCCATTAAATAACCACCATCTTTTGTCCCATCAGAAAAACCTAGCATAATAGTTTGCTTGTTTTTTCTTTTTGTTAAATGGTATCTATAAGCGTTATTGGTATATAGAGTTCGCATAACCTCACTTGCATTCTCTAAATCTTCTACAGTTTCAAAAAGAGGAATTACATCTACCGGTAATTCATTTTCAAAACCACATAAGTTTAGCATTGCAAATGTTTGCATTACGTTTAATGCACTTTGATTGTTACTTATAATGTATCTGTTTGCGCCACGTTCTCCATTTCTTTTCTGAATGGTTTTTAAGGCATAAATAGATTCAATAGTTTTAACAGACATTTCATCAGATAAAATTTTAGGATCTATTTGTCCTTTTACCAATGATAAAATAGAAATTTGTTCTTCTTCCGTTAAATTGTTGTAATTTTTGGGGAAAGTTGTGTCTCCGCTAGCTGTTAAATCTTGTACAAGTTTTGTAAAAGCATCATGATGCACTCTACTATCTTGTCTAATATCTAAAGTTGCGAAATGGAAACCAAAAATTCTTACTTTATTAATAAAATCATTTAATTCTTCAATAAATAAAGAATCATGTTTTGTTTTTACAATTTCTCTTGCGTTTTCTAATTCTTCTAATAATATTTTTTGAGAAAAATTTACTTTAGTGTAGCTCCTAACAACGTGTTTATATAAACGTTTTTCTATTTTAGAGAGTATTTCTTGAACACCATCAAAAGTAAAACGTCTTTTTAGACGTCTAACATCTCTATAGTAACTTCTTAAAATAGATTGACGTAGTCTTTCTGCAACATCTAATGTTATTTGTGTAGTTACAAATGGGTTTCCATCTCTATCTCCACCAGGCCAGAAACCAAGATCAATAATTTCATTATCTATAGGATTTCCGTCATAAACGTTATGCTGTATATA
The DNA here is from genome assembly GCA_905480405.1 of uncultured Polaribacter sp. GTDB lineage: Bacteria > Bacteroidota > Bacteroidia > Flavobacteriales > Flavobacteriaceae > Polaribacter. The sequence goes on from CAJQQH010000037.1 coordinate 3,489, forward strand.
ATTGTAAATTTTACTTATAGAATGATAAAATACATTTTCTAGATACCAAATTAAACTAACAGCCTCATCATAAGGTGTAGGTTTCGATTTTTTATAAAAAGGAGTTTTACCTAGTTGTGCTAATAATTTTTTTATTAGTAATAAATCGTCGTTTTGTATTGCTTTATCTAAATCAGTAATAATACCTAATACAGATCCTGGATAAAATTGAGTTGGATGCGCTGTTAAAACAACACGTACTTTAAAATCTTCTAAATGTTTTTTTAAGGCTTCTTTTTTATCGCTTAAAAGAGCAATCTCTTTAGAGTTTCTAAGAGTTCCTATACCATCCATATTGTTTACAACCGGAAAAGCTGCATCTTCTATGGCATCAAATAATACTACTTGACGTTCTATATATTGAATAAATTGAAATAATAAATCTTTTTGTTCCTCTTTAGAAGGGTCTTCTTGATATTTCTCGAAAAACTTTTCTACAATTTCCGTTGGATTGTTTCCATTTTCAAATCCTTTTTTACAGGTTTCGTGGAAAAGTGGTAATAAAACTCCAGTGTTATTGATAGTATCAAAAGGGAGTGTCATAAAAATGCTGTTGTAAATTTGATATTTAGACAGCACATTATCATTAAATCTCGTCAATTTTGGTAATGCAGACATATTCTTTCGGTTTTATGATGTGAAATTACAAAAAATAGAAACCTTAGAACGTCAATTATTTTCAATAATCGGCTATAAAAATTATGAAAACAATATAAATTTCGCTACATTTTTTTCAAATATTTAATTTCTGTGTAAAAGTACTGATTTGTCGTCTTTTTAGAGAAAACTATAATTGCAGGTTAGGTTGGCGGCATTGTAGATTCCAACGTGTTGGATCATTTTTAAGTAAGAAACCTTTTAATAAATTTTGATCTTGATACCTTTTGTAATCATCATAAATAAATTCTGATGGTTTTGTAGTTAAATGCTTCGTGTTTATAGAAAATCTATTTAAATCTAAATCAATAGCATCAACAATTACAAAATCAAAATTAGATAATTTAAGTTTTTTATTAATTTCAGAAAAGCCATTTTTATCAATAGAAAAGTTAGAAACAGTATAAATACTTACGGGCGTTTTAGCAACTATTTTTGTTGTTTTTTGAGCAATTAAAGTTGTGCTTAAAAGAGTAAATACAGTAAAAACTAAATTCGTAATTTTCATAATTGTAAATATTTTTATTAACTTTAAAACAACAAAAACTGTACCATTACTTTGTTTTAAAAGTTTGCAAACCTTCTTGTAACCATTTGTAATACGTATCTCTATCTGTATATTGTTGTGTGTTATTTAAGATTTCTAAATCTGGACTCATCAAAATATAATATGGCTGAGAAGCATTTTTAAAATTGATTACCTGAAAAGTAGACCACTTATCTCCAACTGTTTTAATTTGTTTAATTTTTCCGTTTTTCTTTAAAAAATCGAATTGTTGGTCTTTAGGTAATTCTTTCTCATTATCATCTACATACAGAGAAATTAAAATATAATTGTCTTTTAATGTTTGATAAATATCTGGCTCACTCCATACATTTTCTTCCATTTTTCTACAATTTACACAAGCCCAACCGGTAAAATCTAATAAAATTGGTTTGTTTGCTTCTTTTGCAGCAGCAAGACCCTTGTTAAAGTCTTTATAACAATCTAAACCTAAAGGGCAATCGTTTTCTTGTTCGTAAATACTATAGAATTGCGGAGGTGGAAAACCACTTAATAAACTTAAATTCCATGTTGGTTCTTTTAAGACACCAGGAACAATATAAATGATAAACGCAATTACCAAAGCGCCAAAAGACATTCTAGAAAACGATAGTTTTTTTATGGGAGAGTCATGTGGAAATTTAATTTTAGCAAATAAATATAAAGCTAATCCTATAAAAATAACAATCCAAATACCAATAAATACTTCTCTTTTTAATAAATTCCAATGTGCAACTAAATCTGCATTAGATAAAAATTTAAAAGCTAAAGCCAATTCTAGGAAACCTAAAATTACCTTTGTTGTATTTAACCATCCACCAGATTTTGGTAGAGAATTTAACCAATTAGGAAACAGTGCAAATAATGCAAATGGTAAAGCAAGTGCTAATCCAAAACCACTCATACCTGCTGTTAGCTGCATTGCACCTCCATCTGAAGTTAAAGAACCCGCAAGTAAAGAACCTAAAATAGGACCAGTACAAGAAAAGGAAACAATTGCTAATGTTAATGCCATAAAAAAGATGCCAATAATCCCTCCAACGGAAGAAGCAGAGTCCATTTTATTTCCCCAAGAACTTGGTAATGTTATTTCGTAGAACCCAAAAAATGAAAAAGAGAAAAAGGTTAGAACAGCAAAAAAGAAAATGTTTAACCATACGTTTGTAGAAATTGTATTTAAAATTTCTGGATCTAAATTATCTAAGAAATGAAAAGGAAGACTTAATAAAATGTATATGAATACAATAAAACATCCATATAAAATGGCGTTAAAAATCCCTTTCTTTTTATTTTCAGATTGTTTTGTAAAAAAAGATACTGTCAACGGAATCATCGGGAAAACACAAGGTGTAAGTAGCGCTAATAAACCACCAACAAATCCAAGAAAAAAGATGCTAAAAAGACCACTTTTACTTTCCGAACCTGTACTTGACGCATTCTTAAGTAAAGAAGTGTTTTTTAGATTTAATTTTAAATTATTTGTAAGATTTTTACTTTTTTCGGTTATAGAAACTACTTCTTTTATTGTTTTTCCTCCAAGAGAAATTGTAAAAGCTTCATCAATATTTATACAGGCGGTTTCACAAACTTGACCGAAAAAGTTTAACTTAATTCTAGTAATTTTTTGATTTGTAAGTTGAATTCTTTGGGTAATTGTTGCTTTGTCTTTAAAAACAATTTCTTCTTTTTCCCAAATATCAGAATACTTCTTAAATGTATCTTTTTCATCGGCTTTCCCAACTAATTTATAGCCACTTTCGCCTTCTTTAATTGTTATTTCTAAGGGTAAAGAAGCATCTTCTGGATTGTGTTGTGAGTATAAATACCAACCCTTATAAAGTTTAGCATTAAAAATAACATCATATTCTGTATTTGATATTTTTTTTACAGAAGTTTCTATAGTAATTGGGTCTTCTGCTGTTTGTGCGAAACTCGTTATTGCTAAAAGAAAAGTTGCAATGAAAAAGATTTTTTTCATAAAATGATTTTACAAGTAAAAATGAATTATATTTTTAATTCGTCTAATAATTCTGTAAGTTTTTTGTCTGATGGTCTTGGTGCATTTGAGCTAACAATATTTCCTTTTGGGTCAATTAAAATAAAACGAGGAATCCCTTTTATTAAATAATCTTGTATAAATTGAGATTTCCAGTCATTATCTGCATACAATTGCATACCGCCTAAATTCTTATCAACAATCATTTTTTTCCATTTATCATGGTCTTTTTCTTTGTCTATAGAGATACTTACAAATTCTATATTTTTCTTATGGTATTTTTTTTCAACCTTTTTTAAAGAAGGGATTTCGGCAATACAAGGTCCACACCAGGTTGCCCAAACATCTATATATACATATTTACCTTTTAAATCATCTAAAGAAGTTGTACCGCCAGCATTGTTTTCATATCCCATAAATTTAGGAGAAATGTTTCCTTTTGTTACGGCTTTTAAAGCGTTATAACTTTTTGTAATTTCTTCTTTATTTTCTTTATTAGTAGATGCTGCCATGTACATTTTGTAGAACTCTTCTAAATCATTTGTGTATGTAATTCCGTATTTAGAAGCATTAAAAAGTAATGCGTTTTTTATAGTTTCATTTTTAATTTTACCAGAAACGGTTAACATAGCAATGTCATATTCTAAAGAATCAGTTTTTATTAATTCTTCAGCCATTTTACGATAATTAGAAGTAACTAAACCATTATAGTTAGAAGAGAAATTAAAATCGTCTTCGTTAGTGTAATCTAAAGCATCTAGTTCATCTAAAAACCCTTCAGAAGTTTTAAAATCTGGTTTTTTTGCATAATAAGAATGATAACTTTTATATTTATTTAAATTACTTAAAAAGCCATAATTAATATTCTTTTTTTCAAGTTGTTTAAACTCCTCAGAAATTCCTTCAGTGTTATACAGTAAATCTTCTTGAGACTGTTTAATATCTTTAAAAGTTTTAAGATATTCATTTTCTTCTTTAGTATAAATATCAGTTCCTTCACCAATCGATTCTTTATATTTTAAAGCTTTATTAGAAAGGTAGCTTGCATACTCAGATCCTTTTCCTGTTATTTCTATAGTCTTTTTACGTTCTTTTGCATCATAATTTATAGAGATGTTGTCTCCAGCGGATAGATATAAGTTTGTTGTATTTCTACCTTGGTAAACAGCATATAGAGAACCTTTATTTAACTTAATCGTATCATTAAAAGAACCATCTTCTGCAAGCGTAATTTCTTTAACAAGAGATCTATCTGCTTGCTTAACTAAAGAAGCTTTTTTAGATGTAGTATTTGTAATTTTACCTGAAATAATAGCGTAATCTATTTTAGCTTCTGGTTCACACGAAACAATAACTAATGCTACAAAAATTAAGTATATTTTTTTCATATTAATGATTTGGTTATTTAATTTTTAAAATTACAAAATAGAATTAAGTTAATTTATAACTTTAACTAAAACTTTAAGTAGGTTCTTTGAGCTTTTATTTATTGAAATTCTTTTATCTTGTCTATAATTAATAACCCAAATAACTTCATTATCAGAATTACAAAGTAGCCAAGTATTTTCTTTTTCTAAAAGTGAGAATTTTTCATCTTTAAAGTATTTACTCAGTTTCTTTTTTCCTTGCATTCCTAAAGGATAAAAATAGTCTCCATTTTCTCGCTTTCTTACAATTAGTGGATATTTTAACAAATCTTTATCGATGTAAATTGTCTGTTTATTCTCTGTAGATATTTGTTGTACACTTTCGAAAATTAAATGAATAGGATTTAGAATCTCTTGCTCATTTTCTTTGATGAAAAAGGATTCTTCTGTAGCTTCTTTAGTTTCGTTCGTTTTACTTAATAATAAGAAATCTCTATTTTTTAATAAACGGTGTGTTTTAGAAAAAACCTGTTTTCCAGATTGAGCAGATAGTAGGTTGTAAACATCTTTCCATTCTGTAAAATTATAGCAATTTAATAGATGATATAAATAGGCTTTCGAATTTGAAAGTTTATTTATTTTATGAATATCAATCGTTATAATCCCGTTTTTAGTTTGTATACAATCTTTGGAAACATCAGCAATTCTATCTTCAATAATTTGTTTGCTTTCTTGCAAGTTTGTAGAGGTTTTTGCAAATGTATTTAATAAGTTTGGGTTGATTTCTTTTAATGATGGAATTACTTGATGCCTAATTTTATTTCTGATATATTTTGTTGATGCATTACTAGCATCTTCTCTCCATGCAATGTCATTTTTTTTTGCAAATGCAGCAATTTCTTCTCTAGAAAAAGCTAAAAGCGGACGAGCAATATTTCCGTTAACTTTTGGGATTCCTGTAAAGCCATCTAAACCAGTTCCTCTTGTTAAATTGATAAGAAAAGTTTCTAAATTATCATCTGCATGATGTGCAGTTAAAACAAAGTCAAATTTATGGGTTTCAATTAATTTTTTAAACCAATTGTATCTTAATTCTCTTGCCGCTATTTGTGTAGAAAGTTTATTGTCTTTTGCGTGCTTTTTGGTGTTAAATTTTATTGTAAAAATCTGATTAGACGATTTTTGAGATAATTTAACAACAGATTTTTCGTCTAAATCACTTTCTTTTCCTCGAAGATTAAAATTGCAATGTGCTAAAGAAATATCAAAATCTAATTGATTACACAACGTTGTTAAAACAACAGAATCTAATCCGCCAGAAATAGCAATTAATAGTTTTTTATCCTTTAGAAAAGGAAAATTAACGTTAATATGTTTTTTGAATTTTTGTAGCATTTATATTTCAAAAATAGGGTTTTTAAAGTTGAGAATTTAGCCAATCTACAACATCTTGTAGCATTTCTTCTTTACACAAATCGTTTTGTAATTCGTGGTAACCACCGTTGTATAATTTTAGTGTTGCATTATCCGATTTGTTAGCGAATTCTTGCGTTCCTTTATAATCGATGATTTTATCATTAGTACCATGAAGTAGCAACATTTTAGTATCTAGTTTATTCGCATTTTCTATTGCCCATAAACCAGTATCTATAAAAGTTAAAGAAAAATTAGGACTAATTTTACTATGCACTAAAGGATCGTTAATATACTTATCAACTTCAACCTTATCTCTAGAAACATCATTTGCATCTAGCTCATTTCCCATGGTTAGTGAAGGGGCAATTTTTTGTAATAATTTACCAACTGCTAACTTAATTTTTGGTGGTTGAAAAGCTAATTTTAAGAACGGACTTGTAGCAATAACTCCTTTTATTTGATGTTTTATCCTAATAGAGTAATTTACAACCACATTTCCTCCCATAGAATGCCCATATAAAAAAATAGGTTTATTAGGGAATAACTCTTTTGCCTTTTCTATGGTTTTAGTAACACTTTCTAAAACCGCTTCAAAACTAGGATTATGACCACGTTTTCCTGATGTTTTACCATGGCCAAAATGATCGAAAGCAACCACAGAAAAATCATTTTCAGTTAACTTTTTAGCAACATGATTATAACGTCCAGAATGTTCTCCCATTCCATGTACTAAAACTACAACTGCTTTTGTGTTGCTTGCTTGCCATGTTTTGCCATAGAAATCGGTATTGTAAATATTGAATGTAAATTCTGTTTGCGTCATAACTATTGTTTTTTTAACCAAACTCTTATTTCTTTTCTTAAAGATTGCTCTGGTTTTGGTAAAGGAATTGTTTTACCAAATTGTTTACTTCTGTTAAACTTAGAAAAGGTTACTTTTAGTTGTTTCCATTCTGCTGGATACAAATCTAAAAACGTATTGAACATATTTTGCTCATTCTGTTTTTCTTTTATTTTATCAAAAATTACTTTAAACTTTTCTTCTTTATCAAGTATCATGTAGTAAATATATAAAATTGTAATTAATCAAAATCTAAGTGGTCATAATCATCAGTTTCACTATTGTCTTTATAATGATTAGATTTTGATGTGTAATTAAATGTGTTAATAATTAGACCTATAAGTGTTCCAACTATTATAATTAAAAGAATAAATACCCAAAGACTAATTTCAGTTTTTGTTGAGTTCACAGGGTAAATGTATATTAACTTATTTAGAATTTAATAAAACATATTTCATTGCTTTTGCTTTTAAAAGGCATTCTTCATATTCTTTTTCTGGGATTGATTTAGCAGTAATTGCTCCACCAACTGAGTAGGAAACATACTTTTTTTCTTCATTATAAAATATACTTCTTATAACAACATTAAAATCGAAATCGCCAGTTGGTGTAAAGTAGCCAACGGTTCCAGAATATAGCCCACGTTTAGTTTCTTCTAGTTCTTCAATAATTTTCATGGCAGAAACCTTTGGCGCTCCCGTCATACTTCCCATTGGAAATGTGCTTTGTAAAATATCAATAGGGTGCGTAGTCTCATTAATTTCAGAAACTACTGTAGAAATCATCTGATGTACTTGCTTAAAAGTATACACTTTACAAAGCTCTTCTACCTTTACAGAACCGATTTTTGCAGTTTTTGATAAGTCGTTTCTTACCAAATCTACAATCATTACATTTTCTGAACGTTCTTTAATATCTCTAGATAAATCTGAGGCTATTTTTTCATCATCAATTTTACTTCTTAAACGTTTAGCGGTTCCTTTTATGGGTTGTGATATTATTTTATTTCCTTCTTTTTTAATATATCTTTCTGGTGTTGCAGATAGTAAATATTGATGTTCAATTTTTAAAAAGGTTGCAAAAGGAGGTTCTGAAATTTTATTTAAATGATTATAAACTTCAAGCGGATTTATAGTTGCATTTTCTGCATAAAATTCTTGACAAAAATTGGCTTCATAAATGTTGCCTCTTTTTATATGATCTAAAACTTTAGTTACTTTTTTATGATATTCGTCCTTATGAATTCTTAGCTTAATTTTAATATCAGACTTTAATTTTTTATTTTTTGAATCTTTTAATTTTTTAATAAATTTAAAATCATTTTCAATTTCATCATCAACCATTTTTAAGTAATGAAACTCAATTGTATTGCCTTTAATAAAGACTAATTTTTGAGGTTGAAAAAAATATAAATCAGCAAAGTCTAAACCATCAAAATTATTAGAAGTAAGACGTTCAACATCATTTTTAACATCATAAGCAATGTAACCAAAAATATAATCTTTAGTTATCGTTTGGTATTCTCTTAGCTTTTCAAATGCATTATGGTAATCGGTTTTTATCGATGTAAATTCATCTGCAGCCAAAGCAGAATCAAAGCTAGAGTATTGCTGATTATAATTATTAGAATCTAACCAAGTTACGGTTTCAAACTGTTGTGCCCAAAACAATAAGTTTGTTTTAAATTTAATAATATTATCAACAGAAAAAGTACGAATTGTTCTTTGCATAAGTACTGCAAAAATACAAATCTTTATGTATTTAATAGTCATAAAAAAAGCAACCTAAAGAGGTTGCTTTTTAATAAATAATGTAATTCTAAAATAAGTTTAGAATATTATTTTATGCATTTAACGGTTTACCGTCCCAAGCAGCTTTAGCAGCTTCTTTTACAGCTTCGGAATAGGTTGGGTGACCATGACAAATTCTAGCTAAATCTTCTGCAGAAGCTCTAAACTCCATAGCTACTGCAGTTTCCATAATTAAATCTGCAACACGTGCACCAACCATGTGAACTCCTAAAATTTCGTCTGTGTTTTTATCAGCTAAAACTTTTACAAAACCATCTAAATCTCCACTTGCTCTAGATCTTCCTAAAGCACGCATAGAAAATTTACCAGCTTTATAAGCAACTCCAGCATCTTTTAATTCTTGCTCAGTTTTACCAACTGCAGCAACTTCTGGCCATGTATAAACAATTCCAGGAATTAAGTTATAATCAATGTGTGGTTTTTCGCCTGCTAAATATTCTGCAACAACAACACCTTCTTCTTCTGCTTTATGTGCTAACATTGCACCTTTAACAACATCACCAATTGCGTATATATTGTTAATATTTGTTTGTAAATGGTTGTTTACATCTACCATTCCTCTTTCAGTAACTTTTACACCAGCTTTTTCCAAACCTAAGCCTTCTGTATATGGTTTTCTACCAACAGCAACTAAACAATAATCACCAGTAAAAGTAACTTCTTCACCTTTTTTATTAGTCGCTTTTACAATTACTTCGTCTCCATTTCTTTCAACAGAAGTAACGCCATGACTTGCATTTATTTTCATTCCTTGTTTCTTTAGAACTTTGGTAAGCTCTTTAGAAACATCAGCATCCATTGTAGGTGTAATTTTTGGTGCATATTCTATAACAGTAACGTCTGCGCCTAAACGCTTATAAACAGAACCTAATTCTAAACCAATAACACCACCACCAATTACTAATAAGTGTTTTGGTACTTCTTTTAATTTTAAAGCTTCTGTAGAAGTTATAACGCGTTCTTTATCTAATGTAATAAAAGGTAAAGTAGATGGTTTCGAACCTGTAGCAATTATAATGTTTGTTCCTTCAATTACTTCTGATGAACCATCATTCTTAGTAATTTTTACATGTGTTGAATCTTCAAAAGAACCTAAACCTTCAAAGACATCAACATTATTTTTGTCCATTAAGTATTTGATTCCACCAGTAGTAGTTTCAACAATTTTATCTTTACGACCAATCATTTTACTAATATCAAATGATGGGCTTTCAACAGAGATTCCATGTTCTTCAAAATGATGAACAGCATCATAAAAATGATGAGAAGAATATAATAATGCTTTTGAAGGAATACATCCAACATTAGTACAAGTACCACCTAAAGTTGAGTACTTTTCAATAATTGCTACTTTTTTACCTAACTGCGATGCTCTAATTGCTGCAATATATCCTCCAGGTCCTGAACCTATAACAATAATATCGTATTTCATGTGTACTTGTGTTTTGCGTATAATGTAACCTTTCGGTTTATTTTCTATTAATTTGAAACAAAAATACATATATTTTAATAGAATAAAGAGAGAATTTAGTAGTTTTACTTATTACAAAAAATTATCACATTGCTTATGAAAATTCTTAAAAAAATATCGCTTTTAATACTTATTATTTTGCTGATTTCGCAATTTTTTGGACCTGATAAAAATGAAGGAAATTTACAATCTGTAGATTCTTTTATTTCAGAAACACATCCACCAGAAAATGTGTATAAAATTTTAAAAGAAAGTTGTTTTGATTGTCATAGCAACGTAACTAATTACCCTTGGTATAACAATATTACTCCTGTAAATTTTTGGTTAAATGAGCATGTAAAAGATGGTAAAAAACATTTAAATTTTTCTAAATGGGATTCGTATTCATTAAAGAAAAAAGAGCATAAAATGGATGAATTACACGAGGAAGTAGCTAAGAAAAAAATGCCTTTAGACTCTTATACTTGGACGCATTCTGAAGCTAATTTAACACAAACACAGATTAATGAGGTTGTTACTTGGGGTAAAAGTGTACAAGTAAATTACAAACAACAAATGAGCATAAAGTAATTGAAAAAGCAACAAATTTTAATTATTGGTACCGTTTGGGTTGAACCCAATTCTTCTGCTGCAGGTAGTAGAATGTTACAACTTATAGAGTTGTTTTTAAAGCAAGATTTTAAAGTAACATTTGCTTCTTCTGCTCAAAAAAGTGATAAAGCAAAAAAAATGTCTATTCTTGGTGTAGAAGAAGTCTTTATAGAGTTGAATTCTTCTTCTTTTGATGTTTACGTAAAAAAGTTAAATCCTACAATAGTTGTTTTTGATCGTTTTATGATGGAAGAGCAATATGGTTGGCGTGTTGCTGAAAACTGCCCAAATGCATTACGAATTCTAGATACAGAGGATTTGCATTTTTTAAGAAAAGTAAGACATCAGCAGTTAAAAAAAGGAGAGCAATTTACAACAAACGCATTATTAAATTCGATAGAAGCAAAAAGAGAAATCGCTTCGATTTTAAGATGCGATTTATCTTTAATTATCTCAACTTATGAAATGGATTTACTAAAATCTATTTTTAAGATTGATGAAAAAATAATCTATTACTTGCCTTTTTTGTTAGATAAAGTTGATGAAAATCAGATTAAAAAGTGGAAACCTTTTGAAGAAAGAGAGCATTTTATTTTTATTGGTAATTTTTTTCATAAACCAAATATTGATGCAGTTATCACTCTAAAAAAAGAAATCTGGAGTAAGATTAGAAAACAACTTCCAGATGCAGAAATCCATATTTATGGAGCTTATTTAACGCAACAAATTCAAGAATTACATAATAAAAAAGAAGGTTTCATTATAAAAGGTTTTGCAGAAAATGCGCAAGAAGTAGTTAAAAATGCTAGAGTAGTTTTAGCACCTTTACGTTTTGGAGCAGGTATAAAAGGGAAATTAACAGAGGCTATGGTTTGTGGAACACCAAGTGTAACAACTTCAATTGGAGTGGAAGGCATGACTAAAGAATTGTATTGGAATGGTTTTGTAGAAGATGATTTTACAGAATTTTCTAAAATGGCTGTAATATTATATGTAGAAAAAAGTACTTGGAAAATGACTCAGAGTAATGGTATTAGAATTGTAAACTCTACATATAATAAACAGAAAATAGAAAAACCTTTTTTAGACAAAATTATTGCACTTCAGCAAAATTTAGAACAACATAGAACTCAAAACTTTTTTGGGAGTTTGTTACAACATCAAACTTTACAAGCTACAAAGTATATGAGTAAGTGGATTGAAAGTAAAAATAAGTAATTTGTTATCACTGTTTTTAGTACTTACTTTTTGTATATCAACCAACTTATTATAACAAGCTACGATACTACTTACTGTATATTGGTACGTAATCTGAAGGAAGTGTATTTGCGAATTTTTCATAAGACCAATAGCCTTCATAAAAAATATCTAAAGGGTTAATCAAACTTCCGTTCTTACCAATTGTAATATTTTTATTTAATGGAATTATTGAAGACGTTTGTGGTAAAGGATCTCTTTTTTCACTAAAAATATTTCTTGTTATGTAGCCTATTTCTTCTTTTTCTTTCGTGTAAACAACGCTTAAGTTATTATCAAAACAAAGTTGATAAACATTGTTTTTAAAGATTAAAATTTCCTCTTTTTTTAATTGAGATTTGTATAAAAAATCTTTAAACTTTGGTAAGCCAGCTTTTTTTGAAACAACTAAAGCAGAATCTAAAGCATTTTTAGGAGAACCATAATTTCTAGAAAAATTTATAGTTTTTCTGCTTAACTTAATCAGTTCTCTTGCTTTTTTAATCTCTATTTCCGAAGGTCTTTCTGTGTTTAATACTCTTTTAAATTGATTTACTATAAATCCATCTTCTTTAAATGAGTTGTTTGTTATAGATTTAAAAAAATGAGTAGCAGAACCATTATATGCTTTTAGTCTATTTTTTTTCCATCGTTTTTGTTTACGTTTTCCGCCTTTAAGTTCTTCATATCTAGTATAACCTAAATACGTAATTGAATTTTTAGTTCTAATAAAACTTTCTAATTCGTAAGTAATAAAGTAGCCCAGGTCTTTATTTTTTATTAACAATGGTTTTCTTGCAAGAGCTGATAATGTACTTTTTTTGGCATCAAAATCAAAATATAAAACTTCTGGATTAAGTATTTTACAATTTCTAGACAGTTCTGTTCTACCAATAAATTCGTTTCTAAAAACAGCTAAATTATGTTTCCATTCATTATCATAAACTGTTTTTTTTAAGATAATTTCGTCCAACATGTTTTTTGCTTCCTTTAAAGAGAAAACGAGTGGCTCGTTATAAGTAGAAGTATTAATAGTATAATTAATTTTCTTAAAACCAAGAAAAGAAATAATCAATTCATATTGTCCTTCTTTAACTTTAATTGAGAATTGACCATTTTCATCTGTTGTTGTGCCAACCATCGTATTATTAAAATATACAGCAACGTTTTCTATAGGTGTATTTTTGTAATAAACGGTACCTTTAATAGTAGTTTGTGCAACCGAAAACAATGAGGTAAAAAGAAACAAAAGTAAAAACCGATTTTTCATGTGATAAAAATAATCATTGAAAAACCGATTTTGAAAATATTAATGTTAAGATTTATAACAAACCAGCTCTTTTTAGCAATGCATCTGGTTTTGGTTCTTGCCCTCTAAAACGTTTGTACAATTTCATTGGTTTTTCTGTACCTCCTTTAGATAATACGTTTTCTTTAAACTTTGTAGCTACTTCTTTATTAAAAATTCCTTTTTCTAAGAAATATTCAAAAGCATCTGCATCTAAAACTTCTGCCCATTTATAAGAATAGTATCCGGCAGAATACCCTCCTTGAAAAATATGAGAAAAAGCTGTACTCATACAGTTTTCTGCAACATCAGGATATAATTTTGTATTTGCAAAAGCTTCGTTTTCAAATTCTTTTACAGATTTTATTTCTGATGGGTTTTGACTATGCCAACTCATATCTAATAAACCAAAACTTAATTGTCTTAAGGTTTGCATTCCTTCATGAAAACTTGCAGATTCTTTAATTTTTTTAACATATTTCATCGGTATAACTTCACCTGTTTCATAATGTTTTGCAAACAACTCTAAAGCTTCTTTTTCAAAACACCAGTTCTCTAAAACCTGACTTGGTAATTCTACAAAATCCCAAGAAACAGAAGTTCCTGATAAACTGTTGTAAGTTGTATTTGCTAACATACCGTGCAAAGCATGCCCAAACTCATGAAACAACGTTGTAACTTCGTTAAAAGTTAATAAAGACGGTTTAGTTTCGGTTGGTTTTGTAAAATTACAAACGATAGAAACATGTGGTCTTTCGTTAATTCCGTTTTTAATTTGCTGCGATTTGTAACTTGTCATCCACGCACCATTTCTTTTTCCTTTTCTAGGATGAAAATCGGCATAAAAAACAGAAACAAAATTCCCGTTTATATCCGTTACATTATAAGTTTTAACGTCTTCATGGTATTTTTCTATATTAGAAACTTCTTCGAACTGCAAATCAAATAATCTACTTGCAATTTCAAAAACACCAGCAATTACATTTTCTAATTTAAAATAAGGTTTTAAAATTTCTTGGTCTAAATCGAATAATTCTTTTTTTAGTTTTTCTGAGTAATAAGAACCATCCCATTTTTGAAGTTGATCTATGCCATCTAATTTCTTAGCATAATTCTCTAAGTTTTTAAACTCTTTAATAGCAGCAGGTTTTGCTTTTTCTAATAGATTATTAGAAAACTCAATAACTTTTTCTGGTGTTTCTGCCATTCTCTCTTCTAAAACAAAATGAGCATGCGTTTTATAACCTAATAAGTTTGCTCTATCATTTCTAAGATTTACAATATCTAAAACAACTTGCTCATTATTAAATTCGTTGTCTTTAAATGCTTTTTTACCAGCAGCAATTGCCATTTCTTTACGCAATTCTCTATTATCTGCATATGTTAAAAACGGAATGTAACTTGGGTAATCTAAAGTAAAAATATAACCTTCTTTTTCTTTAGATTTTGCAACTTCTTTAGCTGCTTCTTTTACGCTTTCTGGTAAACCTGCTAAATCTTTCTCGTCTGTTAAATGCATTTCGAATGCATTGGTTTCTGCCAAAACATTTTCTCCAAACTTTAAAGATAATTTAGAAAGTTCAGCATCAATCTTTCGAAGCTTATTCTTATCATCATCTTTTAAATTTGCTCCATTTCTAGCAAAACCTTTATATTGTTTGTCTAAAAGTGTTTTTTGTTCTGCATTTAAATCTAATGTATCTTTAATATCAAAAACCGATTTCACTTTTTTAAACAAAGCTTCGTTTAAGGTAATGTCGTTACTAAATTCACTTAACCAAGGAGAAACTTCTTGTGCTATTTTCTGAATTTCATCATTAGTTTCAGCTGAATTTAAGTTGAAAAAAATACTAGTTATTCTGTTTAGTTTTTCGCCAGAAAAATCTAATGCAACTGTTGTGTTTTCAAAAGTTGGAATATCAGAATTATTTACAATTTTATCTATTTCTGATTTGGCAATTTCGATACCTTTTTTAATTGCAGGCTTATAATCATCATTAGAAATTTTAGAAAAAGGTGCTGTATTAAAGTCTTGTAAAAGTGGGTTCATTTAAAAATGTGTAATTGTTTTTTTGTTTAAACGTGCAATTGTGCCAAATCGAGCGCTGTTGAGATCTAAATATAAAGTCTCTTAATAACAGCGTTCGTTATTTTCAATCAAAATCTATTTTCTTACGCGTTCAGAAGCTTTTTCAACCTTCAATTTTAATTCTTCTTTATAAGCAATTATTTTATTTAAAACTTCTTCATTTGAAGCTCCAATAATTTGAGCAGCTAAAATACCTGCATTTTTTGCGCCATCTAAAGCTACAGTTGCAACTGGTACGCCTCCAGGCATTTGTAATATAGATAAAACAGAATCCCAACCATCAATAGAATTTCTACTTTTTACAGGAACTCCAATTATTGGTAAAGGACTCATACTTGCAACCATTCCTGGTAAATGAGCAGCGCCTCCAGCACCTGCAATAATTACTTTTATGCCTCTTTTATGTGCGTTTTTAGAATAGTCAACTAATTTTTCTGGAGTTCTGTGAGCAGATACAATATCAACTTCTATTTGAATGTTAAAACCCTCTAAAATATCTATTGCTTCTTGCATTATTGGAAGATCAGAATCACTTCCCATTATTATTCCTACCATAATTTTTCAATTATCAACTATCAGTTATCAATTATAACTGGTAATTGTTTAATGTTAATTGTTATTACTTATAACTCTAATTGTTTCTTTTACTTTTTGCGCAATTTTTCTTGCTGTGTCAATATCTTTATTTACAATAGTTACATGTCCCATTTTACGAAAAGGACGAGTTTCTTTTTTACCATAAATGTGAGGTGTAACACCATCAATTTTTAAAATATCGTTTAAATTTTCGTAAACTACATCGCCAGAAAAACCTTCGTCACCTACTAAATTTACCATAATTCCGGCAACTTTACTTTCTGTATTTCCTAAAGGAAGATTTAAAATTGATCTTATATGTTGTTCAAATTGATTAGTATAACTAGCCTCAATAGAATAATGACCAGAGTTGTGAGGTCTTGGAGCAACTTCATTTACTAATATTTCATTTGTTTCTGTTTGAAACATTTCTACAGCCAATAAACCAACAAAATCTAAATCATTCACAACTTTTAAGGCAACTTCTTGTGCTTTTTTAGCAACAGATTTTTCAATTCGAGCAGGGCAAATTACATATTCTACTTGATTAGCTTCTGCATGAAATTCCATTTCTACAACAGGGTATGTTTTAGTTTCACCATCAGGATTTCTTGCAACAATAACTGCTAATTCGTTTTTAAACGGAATTAGTTGTTCTGTAATACACTCTACATTTGGTAATGACTCTAAGTCGGAAAAATTTCTAACAATTTTTACACCATTTCCATCATACCCAAAACGTGCTGCTTTCCATACAAAAGGAAAATTGATTACATCGCTTTCTAAACAAATTATTAATTCTTCTAAATATGCAAAATGAGAAAAAGCTGCTGTTGGAATTTTATGATCAAA
This sequence comes from uncultured Polaribacter sp., assembly GCA_905480405.1. Classification (GTDB taxonomy): domain Bacteria; phylum Bacteroidota; class Bacteroidia; order Flavobacteriales; family Flavobacteriaceae; genus Polaribacter. Next base: position 20,263 of record CAJQQH010000037.1, read on the forward strand.
ATAAAAGTTTTTTTGATTTGCTTTACTTTGTATCGTTCGTAAGTTTTTTGGTTTCGGATAAATAGTTAAACCCTCTTCTTCTAGCTTGTCTAAAGCATCAATGTTTACGTTTTCTATTTCTATGGTTAAAACATCTACTGTTTTACCAAAGTTATAGACAGCATCAAAATCTAATAAATCGCCAATAACAAAGTTGTTGCATATATCTGCACAAGGTGCATTTTTATTGCTTTCTAAAATTGAGGTGTAAATATCGAATTTTTGTGTTTCAGTAAGAATCATTCTACCTAACTGACCACCACCTAAAATACCTAATTTAAAATCTGAAGAAAAATAGTTTTTCACTTGTAAAATTGTTGTGTTTATACAAAAATAAGCATCTAAAACATAAGAAACTACTAAAAATTACTGATTCGAATTGTAGTTCCTATTTTTGTTACTTTGTATTCTATTGCAGGACATTGAAATCCTTCCGTTTGTGGCGCACCACCAAAATCTACACTGTATTTACTTTCATCGCAAGTACATTGTAAAACCCTATTATTAAAAGTCATTGCAGTAGTACAATCGTTTGTTGGGCACAGTCGATCAAAAGCAACAAACTCGCTACCATTTTTATTAAATAACAAAATACCTTTATTTCCACCAGAAAGTAACGCAAAACCACCAGGGGTTTGTGCATTTATTAAGGCTGGATTGTTTAAGTCTGTAGCTAAATTTAGAGGTAAACTTTGTATACAATTAGCTAAATTGGTTGTGTCAGAACAATTTACAAACAAACAAATACTTAATAAAAAGAATATTTTTTTTAACATTACAGTTTTCGGTTTTTATAAAAACGATGACAAGTTACAAATATTTTGTACATTTGTAATCTAATCTCATTCCTGTTAAGGGTTTGAGATTTTTAAATTTAGCCCATAGTAGGTTTTAAAGTAAACAGTTTTATTTTTTTTTACGAATTAGTATAAAGAAATGATAAATTTTAAAAAAGAAAAGAATGAGTGATATATCTTATTATTCTCCAGAAGGATTAAAGAAATTGAAGGATGAGTTGGCGCAATTAGAACAAATTGAGAGACCAAGAGTAACACAAGAAATTGCTGATGCAAGAGACAAAGGAGATTTAAGTGAAAATGCAGAATATCATGCCGCAAAAGAAGAACAATCTCATTTAGAGTTTAAAATTGCTAAATTAAAAAATGTGGTTTCAAATGCACGTATTTTAGATGAAAGCCAATTAGATACTTCTAAAATATTGATTCATTCTAATGTTAAAATTAAAAACACTGCTAATGGAATGGAGTTTACGTATAGATTAGTTGCAGATTCTGAAACAGATGTTAGAAACGGAAAACTTTCAGTAAATTCCCCAATTGGTAAAGGTTTATTAGGTAAACAAGTAGGTGATATAGCAGAAATTAATGTTCCTAACGGAATTATGAAATTCGAAGTTGTAGAAATTTCTAGATAAGTCTATTTCTTTTTAAAACATTGTAATATAAATTCGGATTTTGGTTATACCAGAATCCGAATTCTTTTTTATATTTACTAACCACTAATTTTTTTTAATATGAGTATATTCACAAAAATAATTACAGGAGAAATACCAAGCTATAAAGTAGCTGAAGACGATAATTTTATTGCCTTTTTAGACATTAACCCAAATGCAAAAGGACACACTTTAGTAGTGCCTAAAAAAGAAGAAGACAAGATTTTCGATTTATCTAAAGAGGAATATAGCTCTTTAATGGATTTTTCTTACAGAGTTGCAAAAGCGATAGAGAAGACAATTGTTTGTAAAAGAGTTGGAATGAGTGTGATTGGTTTAGAAGTACCTCATGTACATGTACATTTAATTCCTTTAAACTCAATGGCAGATATTCAGTTTTCCCAAAAAGTAAAATTATCTAATGATGAGTTTATTGCTTTAGCAAAAAGTATTTCAAAGAATTTTGAATAAATGAAAAAGTGGGTTAAAGTAGGTTTAGTTTGGGGGATTTGGATGTTTTTAGGAATAACATTTATTAAGTCATTAATTTTTGGAGAAGTGATAACATTAAAAGTAGTTATTATTGAATCCTTTTTATGGATGATAGTTGGACTTTTATATGGTTATATATCAGACAAATACAAGTTAGTAAAAACTAAATTTAAAAAGTAATCTTTTTTTTTAACTCGTAAATTCGTTTTAGTTTTAAATAAACTTAAATTTTATTCAATAAAATCTCAAACGTTGTTCCTTTTTCTAATTCAGATTTTTTTACAAATATCTTTCCTTTGTGATAATCTTCTACAATTCTTTTAGAAAGTGATAGACCTAATCCCCAACCACGTTTTTTTGTAGTAAAACCAGGTTTAAATATTTGTTTAAAAAGTTTTTTGGGCATCCCTTTTCCTGTATCAGAAATAGTGATTTTTACTTTTTTAGAATCACTTTCTAATTCTAAATTTAATTCACCTTTACCTAACATTGCATCAATAGCATTCTTTATTAAATTTTCTATTACCCAACCAAAAAGTTCTGTATTTATTTTTGTATAAATTTCAGTATCAGAAGAAGAGAAAGTAAATGAAATTTGTTTAGAGCTGCGAGATTCTAAATAATCGAAAGCTTGTTTAGTAATATCTACAATATTTTCTTTTTTAAGTTCTGGAACAGAGCCTATTTTAGAAAAACGATTTGCTATTGTATTTAATCGATGTACATCTTTTTCTATTTCTTCAATATAGGTTTCATCAACCTTTTCCATTTTTAAAATAGCAATCCAACCTAAAAGAGAAGACAACGGTGTGCCTATTTGATGTGCGGTTTCTTTAGCCATACCCGTCCAAAGTTTATTTGTTTCTGCAGCTTTGTTAGAACTATAAAAAAGATAAATAACGGCTAAAAAGAGCACTAAAATAAGTAGTAAAGCTAAAGGATAATAGGTGAGTTTATTTAATAAATCTGAATCTTTATAGTAAATGTATTGTTTGTTTTTTCCATCATAACTAATTTCAATGGGCTCATTTTCAATTTTCATTATTGCCAATTGATTCTCTAGATATTCTGGGTTTAGAGATTTTATAGAATCTAGGTTTTGAATGTTTAAAACAACACCTTTGTCATCTACCAAAATCATTGGAACCGTACTGTTGTTCTCAATAACTTTTAAAGGTAAACTTACACTAGCGTTTAAATCTGTATTTGTTGCTATTTCCTTTTGAGCTGCAGCTAAAATTTCCATTTTAACCCGTTCTGCTTGTTTAAATTTTTGAAAGAAAGTATAAGTATTCCAAAGAATTAAAGTAACAATTACAAATGAGACAAGAATTGTAATTCGTTTGAATAAAAGAGTATTAGAGAAAATGTTCATTAAAACAAATATAAAGGTTTCTTGTATATAACTCATTTGAAGATTTGATAGTATCTTTACCTACCTAAATTTTTTATAGATGCTCTCTATCGATCCAAAAGAAATACCAACAACAAAATTACATGGTTATTTACTAGGCGCAATTGCTCCAAGACCAATTGCTTTTGCAAGTACTATTGATTCTGATGGTAACCCTAATTTATCACCTTTCTCTTTTTTTAATGTTTTTGGGGCAAATCCGCCAATTATGATTTTTTCTCCAGCAAGAAGAGTAAGAGATAATACTACAAAACACACTTTAGAAAATGCTTTAGCAACTAAAGAAGTGGTTATAAATGTGGTAAACTATGATATTGTACAACAAATGTCTTTAAGTAGTACCGAATACCCAGAAGGTGTAAATGAGTTTGAAAAAGCAGGTTTTACAATGTTAAAGTCTGATATTATAAAGCCATTTAGAGTTAAAGAATCTCCTGTGCAGTTTGAATGTAAAGTTAAAGATGTTATTTTTACTGGTGATGAAGGCGGAGCAGGAAACTTAATTGTTTGTGAAGTTGTAAAACTACATATTTCTGAAGATGTTTTAACGGCTGATGGTGGTATAGATCAACATAAAATAGACTTGGTTGCAAGAGCAGGCGGTAGTTATTATACAAGAGCTAGAGATGGTTTTTTCGAAATTCCGAAACCAATTTCTACATTAGGTATTGGTGTAGATACAATTGCTTTAGAAATTAGAAATAGCACTATTTTAACAGGTAATAATTTAGGGATGTTAGGTAATGTAGAACAACTACCAAACAGTAAAACTGTTGATAACTTTGGGAAAGAACATCCTGAATTTATTGGGTTAGAAATGGTAAAAAAACATACATTTGCCCAAGAGTATTTAAGTAAAAATGATGTGGAAAGTGCTTGGAAAGTACTTTTATTAAAATAGAAATTATGGAAGTTATTGGTAAAGTAAAATTAATTGGAGAAGTACAAACATTTGGTTCTAATGGATTTAGAAAAAGAGAACTAGTTGTTACTACAGATGAACAATACCCACAAATGATAATGGTAGAGTTTGTACAAGATAAATGTGATTTATTAAACAGTTATGCTGTTGGGCAAGATGTAAAAGTAGCTATTAATTTAAGAGGTAGAGAGTGGATAAATCCGGCAGGAGAAGCTAAGTACTTTAACTCTATTCAAGGATGGAGAATAGAAAAACTATCTCAAGCAGCACCAAGTAATTTACCTCCAGTAGATCAGTTTCAGCCAGCATCTAGTGTTTCTGATGCAGAACCAGACGATTTGCCATTTTAGTAATAACTTAGCTTACTAGATAAAATAAAAAGAGAGAATTCATAATTGAATTCTCTCTTTTTATTTGTTTTAATTACTAAACCTATTTCTTTTCTCCTTTTTTGGGCATCGGTCCACGCAAATGAACAACCAATCCATTTAAGAAATTACGTAAAATTTGATCTCCACATTCTACATATTTTGGGTGTTCTTCATTTCTAAATAAGGCACCTAACTCACCTTTAGAAACTTTAAAGTCTACTAAAGCACAAATTTCTACAATATCTGTATCTCTTAATTTATGCGCTACTCTTAATTTTTTTAAAATATCGTTGTTTGTTAAACCCATGTTGCAAATGTAAGAGAATTAATTTACTACTTTAAATATTGCCCATGCATAAATTGCAAATCTTGCAAATCTAAAAAGACCAAATAATACTACTCTTTTAAAAGGATACCTAATCATACCTGCAGCAACACAAGCAATAGAAAAAGGTAGTGGAAAAATAGCGCCTACTAAAATTAAAATTCCTCCCCATTTATTAGCATTCTCCAAGTTTTTAGCCATTTTAACTTCTAGATATTCTTTCAAAGATTTTATTTTTAATGCTGCTTTACCTAAGAAATAAGATATTAAACCTCCAGAATAAGAAAGAGTTGCTAAAAGCACTAAATTTAAAATAGGCTCTTCTGTTTTTTTAGTCCAAGCAATAAATATTTCTGGTGGTATTAAACCAAGTAGCGTTTCAGAAACGAAAAAAGTAATTAAAATACTTGTTCTAGAAACTGTTTCTGTAAAATGATGTAAGCCATCATTTATATTATATACATATTTGTTAAATAAATATATTGCAAGTATAACACCTAATAATGGTAGAATAGCTTTTTTTAAATTATTTAAAACAAAATCATAGAAGCCTGTTCTTGCATAATAATTATGCATTAACTTAGCTTGTTTTGTTTTAGATTTTTTTCTTTTTAGCATTTTTTTAAGTTCTAAATAAAATTAAAACGTTTAACAAAAATAGTAACAATATTCTAAATAAATTAAGAATAACGCTTTTTTAATAAATTACTAAATTCGCCAAAAAAGAACCTGAATAATGATTTGGCTTACAGATGAAATTAAATTTCCAGATTATCAATTTACAAATAAAGATGGAATAATAGCCTTAGGTGGAGATTTATCTGAAGATAGATTAACATTTGCTTACAAAAACGGTATTTTTCCGTGGTTTTCAGAAGGAGATCCAATAGTTTGGTATTGCCCGCATGAGAGAATGGTGTTATTTCCAGATGAAATAAAAGTATCTAAATCGATGCAAAAAGTTATTAATAAAAATAAATTTACAATTACAGAAAACAAAGCTTTCGAAGCCGTTATTTATAATTGTAAAAATATTGATAGAAGTGATGGTTTTGGCACTTGGATAACTGATGATATGGAGCAAGCTTATATTAATTTACATAAAACGGGGATTGCAAAGTCTATAGAAATTTGGTTTGATAATGAGTTAGTTGGTGGTTTGTATGGTTTAGAAATAAACAACGTTTTTTGTGGAGAAAGTATGTTTAGCAAAGTTTCTAACGCATCAAAATTAGCTTTTATTCATTTATCAAAAAATAAAAAATATAAGATTATAGATTGTCAAATTTATAATGAACATTTAGCTAGTTTAGGAGCAAGAGAAATAAAAAGAGATTTATTTTTAAAATTTTTAAAAGCATAAAATTTATCAGTTTAATAATAAAGCAACCACTTTTTAAAAAAGTAGTTGCTTTTAATTAATTCAAATTATAATCTTTAAATTTTTCGTAGAAAGATATCTCCGCTAATGGTATTAAGTTTTAAAGAAGCAGTTCCTTTATTTATAGTTGTAACAATTTTTGAACCGTAACCTTTCTTTTTATTCTTTTCAAAATTGATATCTAAATCTGAGTAAACACTTCCTGTAAGAGATTTAGCTTCTAAAGTTGCGTCTGAAATAAAAATATCTATATCTCCACTTATGGTTTTTAAAAGCATGTTTTTAGAATGTTTTTTTACATTTATATTACCGCTAATTAGGTCTAGATTAAGTAACCCGACATAGTTTTCTGCTGTTACATTACCAGTTATGCTTTTAATTTTTAATGTCATTTTTTTTGGAACATAAATAATGTAATTAACAATATTGCTATGACTATGAATCGAAGAATCTGTTTCGTTATCTTTTTTTTCTTCATTATGAGAATGACTTTTGTTACTGTTATAACTTCTGTACTTTTTAAAGTAATCTCCGTAGTCAGATTTTATTTTGTAGGTTCCGCCAATGCTATTCGCTTTTAGAGAAAAATAATCATTGTGTTTATTGTTATCTATATTAACTGTAGCTTCAACAGAAATTTCATTTTTATTCCAGTTTTTTACTATTATATTGTTTGCAAATGTTAAATTCATATAAACATCTTCTATGTTTGAAGATTTGGTGTTTTCTGTAATTTTCTTTTGTGCAGCTAGGTTGTTAAAAGCCAATAACAATCCTATGAATAAGAGAAATCTTTTCATTTTTAGTGTTTTAAATTGTAAAATAAGTTTGTGTATAGGTTTACTTTTTTCTTAAATAAATGTTACCCATAGAAGATTTTATGTAGATTTTTACACCTCCATTATTTAACTTACTTACTATGTTTTTTCTACCGCTAACATTTTGTAAGCCTTTTTTCTTTGGTATTTCAAAGTCGAAATTAGTGTACACAGTTCCTTGAGTTTTTAATTCTAAATTTGCTTTTGTATTTGCTGGTAAAGCAACATCTATTTCCGAAACAGAAGAGGTAATTGTTATTGGAGATTTTTGGCTAACTACATCAAAATCGATATCAATTTTACCAACACTTGTATTTGCAGTAATTGGGCCTGTAACATTTTTTAATTCTATTTTACCAGTACTAGTTTGTGCTTCAACTTCACCAGTAAAACCTTCCATATAAATAGAACCTAAGTTTCCTGAGTTTACAGAAATATTCATGTTTTTCGGAAGTTTTATATTAAGTCCGTGTCTTTGAAAATGAGATTTTAAGTCAGAAATAAATAATGTTGTTCCTTCCTTTGTAATTGAAAATCCATACCCATTAGTATCATCTTTTCCTCCAGGATAAACGGCAGTTAATCCTTTTCTTTTATTTTCTTTTTCTTTAGATATTGGATGCGGAAAATGATTTTCATGATTATTTTTATCTTTAGAAGTTTTATTTGTAATTACAAATTCGTTTGTTGTGCCTACTTCAAATTTAATTGTTGTATCCGAAGACAGTACTACTTTTTTAATTCCGTTTAATGAATATTTAAAGTCTTTTTTTTGTGCAGTGATAATTGAACTAACAAATAATAATAGGATGAATATTTTTTTCATAATTTCTATGTGTTTTATAATAAACTAGATAAGTTTAATTGTAATTGTTGTTTTACGTATAGAGGTGTTTCCTCATTTTCGAGCATTTTTTCCATTGGTTTAATAGCTCTTTTCTCTTTAATTTTTGATAGAATAGTTATTAATTCTATTTGTACAGATGTATTTTTATCGGTTTCTAAAGCCTTTATTAATGCATCTCTTACTATGGTTTCTGATGAAAATTTAGATAACGCTTCTGCTGCAGCTAAACGTACATTTGTATTTTTATCAAAAAACAATCTGTTAATTAGTGCTTTTACAATTTTAGTGTCTTTACTTGTATACTCTTCTGCATTTGCAACAGCAAGAATTCTTTTACTTGCAGAGTTGTCTTCTAAAGAAGCTAAAACTTTTTGTTGATTATTAAATTCTAATGATGCATTTGATTGATATTTACCAAGTAAAAAGGCACTAAGAATTATTAATACACTTGCAGCAATTTTTAAATGCGATTTCCAATCTATTTTTGGCTGCATTGCTATTACTTTCGTTTTATTCTCTTTAATCTCTTCGGTTAGCATTTTTTCAAAATTTAACCGTAGATTATTAGATGGAATATCATTTTGTTGATTTCTTAAAATGGAATCAAAAGATTTTATTTCTTCGAATTCTTTATTACAATTTTCACAAGATTTTAAATGATGTTCTACTTTAGAATTTGCAACTTCTAAAAGTGATTTATCTAAATAATCTAAAAATTGATTTTGAATATTTTTACATTCCATTATCCTTCTGTTTGAAAATAAATTTCTTTTAATTTTTTTAATGCTCTATGCACTTTTACTTTTACTGCATTTTCATTACTATTAATAATTTGTGCAATTTGTTCGTATTTAATTTCTTGAAAACGATGCATAACAATTAATTCTCTATCAGAATTAGAAAGTTGTAACAATGCTTTCTGTAAATGATCTAACTCTTCTTTTTTACCTTCGGAAATTACTGTGTCATTTGCTTCCAATTTATCGTCATTAATAATATTAGAACGTTCTTTTTTTGTTTTTTGATAATAATTAGAAAAAATGTTACGAGCAATTGTATATATCCAAGCTGCAAAATTTCCATTTTTATAAGATGTTCTATATTTAATTACTTTTAAGAAAACATCTTGGGTTAAATCTTCACTAACCATTTTATTATGAACCATTTTATTGAAAAAATTATAGATGCGCACATTGTATTTGTCAAATAGAATAGTTAACATATCTAGTTTTCCATTAGCAATTTGCAACATTATTTCCTCGTCAGTTACTTGTTTCAATATAGGTTTTGGTTGGTTTCTATTATTAAAACCTTCAATTTACAAAAAGGTTACATTTATATTTTATTTTTTTTCTTAAATGAAAATAAACGTTTAATTAAAAGCATAAAAAAATCCTGAACAATTGTTCAGGATTTTAAAATATTTTTAAAATATAGTTTCTATTTCTTAGCTAATAAATCTCTTATTTCTGCTAATAAATCTTCTTGACTTGGTCCTGCAGGAGCTGCGGGAGCTGGTTCTTCTTTCTTCTTCGTTGAGTTTACACCTTTTACAATTATAAACATTACAAAAGCAACTATTATAAAATCGATAACATTTGTAATGAAATCACCATATAAAACAGCTACTTCACCAACAATTTTACCAGCGTCATCTGCAACACCTTCTTTTGCAATCCATTTTAAGTCTTTAAAATCAGTATTAAATATTAAACCGATTAAAGGAGAAATAATTCCTCCAGTAAAAGAAGTAACAACTTGTTTAAAAGCTGCACCCATAACAAAACCTACTGCAATATCTATAAGGTTACCCTTCATTGCAAAATCTTTAAATTCTTTAACCATTCCCATTTTGTATTTTGTTTTAATTGTTAGACTGTAAAAGTACTAAATTTTTATTTCTTTAACATTTTTTTAACACGTTGGGAGATTGCAGTCAATGTTTCATATACAATAGTCTCAGAAATATCTGCAATATTTTTAAGCATATCTTGTGTGTTAAAGATAATAACTTGGTCTCCTTCGTTGCATTCAATTTTGGTAACATCAACCATAATCATATCCATACAAACATTACCAATTATCTTTGCTTTTTGATTATTGATAAGTACATACCCTTTTTTATTACCCAATCTTCTAGATAAACCATCTGCATGACCAACCGGTATTGTTGCGGTTTTACTTTGTCTTTTAGCAACAAAAGCTCTATTGTATCCTACAGTTTCACCTGGTTTAATAATGTGTATTTGAGAAATAATTGAAGTTAAATTATGAGTATTTTTTAATAAAGCAGTTTCTTTATCATCATTTCCAAAGCCGTATAAACCAATACCAACTCTAACCATATCAAACTGAGCTTTGGCATAATTTACAATACCAGAAGTATTTAAAATATGTAACATAGGTTCATAACCCAAGTGTTTATAAACTTGCTGTGCTATATATGCAAAATTATTTATCTGATTTATTGTAAAATCTTGTTCTTCTAAATCTTCACTTGCAGCAAGATGAGAAAAAATAGATGCTACTTTAACATGGTTTGTTTCCTTTAAAGTAGTTATAATTTTAGGAATATCTGTATGCCAAAATCCAAGTCTATTTAAGCCTGTATTAAATTTTAAATGAATAGGGTAATTCATTAATGGGGCTTCATCAGATAGTTTTAAGAAAGCCTCAAATATTTTAAAATTATACAAATTAGGTTCAAGTCTATAATTTACTATAGATTGTAAATTTTGTATCTGTGGATGTAAAACTAAAATAGGCGTTTTAATATCTGCTTCACGTAAGGCAATGCCTTCGTGTGTGTATGCTACAGCAAAGTAATCTACCTTATCTTGCAAAAAAGCAGCAATTTTAACGCTATCACTTCCATAACCAAAAGCTTTAACCACTGCTAAAATTTTAGTTTCTGGGTTTAGTTTTTTTTTAAAATAATTTAGATTATGTTCTAAAGCATTACCATCAATTTCTAAAACAGTTACATGGTTATTCATCTGTAGCGCTTTCTTTATTAGAAGTTTTTTCTTCTTGTTTATTTTTAACAGCTTTATAATAGGCAGCTCTACTTAAAGGTTCGTATTCTTGGGTTTCTCCTAACATTACTAACTTGTCGTTTTGCGCTTTTCTAAAACTATAGTGTGCTAAATTTCCTGTGTGTGTACAAACAGCATGTACTTTAGTAACGTATTCTGCAGTTGCCATTAAAGCTGGCATTGGACCAAAAGGGTTTCCTTTAAAATCCATGTCTAAACCAGCAACAATAACACGAATACCTCTATTTGCTAAATCGTTACAAACAGCTACAATTTCATCATCAAAAAACTGTGCTTCATCAATACCAACAACTTGTACATCATTAGCTAATAATCTAATATTTGAAGATGCAGGAACAGGTGTAGATCGTATTCTATTATCATTATGAGAAACAACTTCTTCTTCGTCATAACGAGTGTCTATTGCAGGTTTAAAAATTTCTACACGTTGTTTTGCAAATTGAGCTCGTTTTAAACGTCTAATTAATTCTTCTGTTTTACCAGAAAACATAGAACCACAAATTACTTCTATCCAACCAAATTGTTCTGTATGATTTACCGTATTTTCAAGAAACATTTTGTAATTTTAGGCGTTATGAATTTATATATTTGTTTTACTTTAGAGCACTACAAATTTAGGAATATTTACGAGTTAAAAATAACTTCAATTAACAACTTATGCACAAAAAACTAGAAAGCGATTTAATGAGTTTGGCACATAGTATTTTACAAATGAAAAATAAAGACAATGTGTTCTTGTTAAAGGAAAAATCGAAAGAAATTTACGAGAAATTATCAGTTTTGGCATTTGTAGAGGAATATGTAAATTCAACTCCAAACTTAGAGGCAACAAAAGTAGATTTGTTAAATAAGGTTAATGAAGCTTATAAAGTTAAAGATAACGTTGTAGTAGAAGAATTGATTACAGAAGAAAATGTATCTGAAGAAAAAGTGGTTTTTAATCTTATTGATGATTCTGAGTTAGAGGAAGAAGTTATTATTAAACCGAAAAGAGAAATTATTGTTGAAGAAATTTTAGAACAACCTTTTGATGAATTAGAAGAGATAATGGCTTCTGCAAGTGATACAGCAACTAATTTTAAAAATGATGTAAAAGATGTTGGAGAGCGTAAATCTGTTACATTAGAAGAAGAGTTGCAAGATACTATTTCTGTAGATGTTATGGCAGATTTGTTTGAAAACGCACAACCAAAGTCTTTAAATGATAAGTTAGCAGCCAATATTCAGATTGGTTTAAATGATAGGATTGTTTTTGTTTTAAATCTTTTTAACGGTAAACAAGAAGATTATAATAGAGTAGTTTCTCAGTTAAACACCTTTAAATCAGAAAAAGAGGCAAAAGACTTTATTAATACAATGGTTAAGCCAGACTATAATTGGTCTGATCATGAAGAGTTAGAGGTTCGTTTCTTTGAAATAATAGAACGTAAATTCGCATAGAATTGTTTATTTACTAAACTGTTTAAGAGTTTTATTGCTAGTTATTTAAATTACGAATAAAATAATATCTAATTTCAAGTATTTACACGATTTCAGATTTAAATAATTAAACCTAATTAATCACAAACTATCTATTGAAACCTATTTTAGTACATACTCATTTTCATAAACGCAAAACTGGTGTTACCAGAAGTATAGAAAATGTATTACCTTTTTTTTCTGATGATTTTGAAACCTATGTATATGGTTCTAATATTGATGGAAATAAATTAACTACTTCTAAATTAAAAGAAATTTTATTCTCAGATAAAAGTCTTGTTGTTCATTGCCATAGAAATAATGAAATAATGAGAATGTTGTACTATCGTTTTTTAGGTGCAAAATTTACATTAATTGCTACTAGACACGCAGAAACTGTACCTTCCGGATTAACAAAGTTTTTATTAAAAAAAGCAGATAGAGTTGTTACGCTTATAAAAAGCATGAGCGAAAATTTAGGAATAAAGAATACAATTGTTGGTCATGGTGTTAGAGTTGATGAATTTGTTTCTAATGCTACCAAAAAGCTAGAAAACATTCCTCAAGAAAATATTATTTTAAATGCGGGTAGAGTAAGAAAAGCAAAAGGACAACTCGTTTTATTAGAAGCAGCAAAAGTTTTAAAAGAACATAAAGATTGGGCTTTAGTTATTGTTGGTAAGGTTGATAAACCTCAGTTTTTAGAAGAATTAAAAGAAATTGCTAAAAAATTTAAAATAGAAAGTCAAGTTTATTTTATTGATGAAACTAGAGATATTGTTTCATATTATCAAGCAGCAAAAATAGTTGTTGCGCCTAGTTATTCAGAAGGTTTTTCTTTAGTTACAGCAGAAGCTATGTCTTGTGAATGCTCTGTAATTGCTACAAAAAATGTTGGAGTTCATTCAAGTCTAATTTTTAATGCTAAAAATGGTTATTTATTTGAAGCTGGTAATATTAAGGAGTTAGAAACACTTTTGTTAAAATCTATAAAAAAAGAAATTCCGTTACTAGGAAAACCAGCAAGAGAAGAAATTGTAAAAAATTGGAGCGCAAAACATGAAGCTAAAAATCTGATTGAAGTGTATAGAAAAAAATAAATTTTACAACTCGTTTGTTATTAATCTTTCCTAAAAAATATTAAACAAAACGCTAAAATTCTAGCAAATACTCAACCTTTTAAAAATACTTAATTGTAACAAACTTATGTTGTGGTCGTCTTAAAAGTAAAACCAAGACATATGAAACAATTAGCAACAATTTTCTTAGCATTTTTTATAACTACAGTTTCTGCACAAAAAGTAGCTTTCGAAAACTTTTATAAAGTAAATAAAGAGAAGTCAACTTTTTCAATCAATTTATCGGCTTCTTTAGCGGGTTCTTTTTTAGATGATGAAGATGACAGTGATTTAATGAATATAATTAAAAAATCTAGCGATTTTAAGGTAATGATTTTTGATAATGAAGATAATAATATTTCAAAAGACTTTAATAAATTTAGAAAAAAGAACAGATTAAAAACATTAGCTCGCGTTAAAGAAAACGGAAGTAAAGCCGAATTGTTTTTTATTGAAAAAAATAATTTTATAAGAGAAATTATAATTAGAACAAACAGTAACGACGATACGCTTGTGTTATTTGGCTTAAAAACAAAAATTACTAAAGATGAGTTAGCTGATATGATTTCTTCTTCGGATATTGAATTTTCATCAAAATAAAGTTTTAAAAAGAGAAGATTTAACCAATCTTCTCTTTTAATTTTTCTATAACTTTTTTACTATTTCCAATAAAAATTTCTTCTTCTACAATAAATACAGGACGTTTTAAAAACGTGTATTCGTCTAATAAATACTGCTTATAATCCAATTCAGATAAAGTTTGGTTTTTTAAATCCATTGCTTTATACAACTTTGCACGTTTATTAAACAAATCTTCATAGCTTCCAGAAAGTTTGTACATTTCATCTAATTGAGCTACAGTAATATTGTTTGCTTTTATTTCTTGACGTTCAAAACCATCAGTATTTATTTCTTTTAAAATTCTACGACACGTATCACAAGTTTGCAAAAAATAGACTTTCTTCATTTTTATGGATTATATTTACGATTCAAAATTACACATAAAAATGAAAATACAATTTGATGTTTTAAGAAAATCTAGAGATCTTGTTTTAAAAGGTTTAGAAGGGTTAACATTAGAACAATTACACGCAATACCAGAAGGTTTTAAAAACAATATAGCTTGGAATGTAGCTCATATAGTGGTTACACAACAACTGTTACATTATAAATTATCTGGTTTAAACTGTTTGTGTCCAGAAGAATTAATCGAAAGCCATAAAAAAGGTACTGCACCTACTAAAAACTTTACAGAAGAAGAATTTGATGAGGTTAAAGATTTATTAATGGGTTTACCAGATACATTACAAGAAGATTTTGAAGCAGGTATTTTTGAGAATTATAACGAATATCCTACAAGTACAGGTTATGTAGTAACTTCTATAGAATCGGCAATTTCCTTTAATAATTTTCATGAAGGTATACATTACGGTATTATTAGATCATTAATAAAATTAGTTTAAATTCTTATGGATTATTTTTTAATTGCTACAGTTTTAATAGTGCTTTCCGCAGCTTTTGGTTATATTAATACCAAGTTTTTAAAATTACCGAACACAATTGGGTTAATGCTAATTACAATAGTATTTACACTAGCAGTTTTTGTGTTAAGTTACTTTGATGATACTCTACTTTTAAAGGAAAGAGAGTTAATTACAAGTATTAATTTTAAAACCGTTCTTTTAGATGTAATGTTAAGTTTTCTTTTGTTTGCAGGAGCATTACATACTAATTTTCAGCAGTTAAAAATTCAAAGAAAACCAGTTTTAATATTTGCTACGCTAGGTACTTTTGTTTCAACTTTCTTAGTAGGAGTTTTTGTGTATTATGCGCTGCAATTATTAAATCTTAATGTAGATTTTATTTACTGTTTATTATTTGGTGCATTAATATCGCCAACAGATCCAATTGCTGTATTGGGAATCATGAAAAAAGTGGGAGCGCCAAAAAAACTAGAAACAAAAATAGTTGGTGAATCTTTATTTAATGATGGAGTAGGTGTTGTTATTTTTCTTACAATTTATCAGATTGCAAATGGTGGAAGTGATATTTCTTTTGCTCATATTTCTGAATTATTTTTAGTTGAAGTTGTTGGTGGTATTGTACTTGGTTTGGTAATAGGTTGGGTAACTTACAGATTATTAAAAAGTATAGATGAATATGATACAGAAGTAATTATTACACTTGCTGCCGTAATGGGTGGAACTTTATTTGCACAAAAATTTCATTTATCGGCTCCTTTGGCAATGGTTACTGCAGGTTTAATTGTAGGAACAGACACGGTTAGAAAATCTTCTATGAGTGAAGTTACAGAGTTGTATGTAGATAAATTCTGGGAGCTTTTAGATGTTCTTTTAAATACTATACTTTTTGTAATGATTGGAATGGAAATTTTAGTCTTAACGTTTGATTTCGATTATATTTTAGCTGGGTTTATAATAATTCCGTTGTTATTAATTGCAAGATATATTTCATTATTATTACCTATAAAACTCTATGCTAAAAAATTAGATTTTGTACCTAAAACAAATTTAATTATGACTTGGGGTGGTTTACGCGGTGGAATTTCTATTGCTTTAGCACTTAGCTTAACACAAGACATGGAACGAGATTTATTTTTAGTAATCACATATATTGTAGTTGTTTTCTCAATAATAGTTCAAGGTTTAACTGTTGGTAAGTTAATAAAGAAGTTTACATCTTAAAGTTTCAAAAAATGAAATTTAATACAAAGACAATTCACGGAGGTCAAAAACCAGAAGCAACAACAGGTGCCGTTATGCCTCCGGTTTTTATGACTTCTACCTATGAGCAATCTAGCCCAGGAGTTCATAAAGGATATGCTTATTCTAGAGGAGCTAACCCAACAAGAACAGCTTTAGAAGACAATTTAGCGTCAATTGAAAACGGAACTCATGGTTTTGCTTTTGCATCTGGTTTAGCAGCAATTGATTGTGTATTACGTACTTTAAATCCTGGAGATGAGGTTATCGCTGGCGATGATTTATATGGCGGAACTTATAGAATGTTTACAAGATTATTCGAAAAGTATGGTTTAGAGTTTTCTTATGTAGATATGAATATTGCTACAAATGTTAAAGAAGCAATAACAGAAAAAACAAAACTTGTTTGGATAGAAACACCAACAAATCCGTTAATGAAAATTGCAGATATTAAAGCAATTTCAACTGTTGTAAAAGAAGTGAATTCTGCTATTTTAATTTCTGTAGACAATACTTTTGCAACACCTTATTTACAACAACCATTAACCTTGGGTGCAGATATTGTGATGCATTCTGCTACAAAATACATTGGTGGTCATAGCGATTTAGTTATGGGAGCTTTAATAGTTAAAGATGCAAAATTGGCAGAAGATATTCATTTTATCCAATTTGCTGCAGGCGCAATTGCGGGTCCTATGGATTCTTTTTTAGCGCTAAGAGGTGTTAAGACATTACATATTAGAATGCAACGACACTGTGAAAATGGTAAAAAAGTTGCAGAATTTTTATCAAACCATGCTAAAGTAGAAGATGTTTATTATCCTAGTTTAGAAAATCATTTAGGACATGAAATTGCTAAAAAGCAAATGAAGGATTTTGGAGGTATGGTTTCTTTTAAATTAAAAGATACTTCTAAAAAAGCTGCATTAACATTTTTAGAAAATACAAAAGTATTTACGCTTGCAGAATCTTTGGGTGGTGTAGAGAGTTTGGTTAGTCATCCGGTAACGATGACTCATGCTTCTATTCCTGAACCAGAAAGGTTAAAAATAGGAATTACAGATTCTTTAATAAGACTAAGTGTTGGTATTGAGGATGAAGAAGATTTACTAGCTGATTTAGAACAAGCATTAAGTATATAAATAAAAAAGAGAGCGATTGCTCTCTTTTTTATTTAATCGATTGTAAAAATTTCTTCCAAGAAATAATTTGCTCTTAATTCTGCATCTTTAATTCCATCATGATATATAATTTTTTCTGCAAGTTGTTTGTTTAGAAAACTACCTGTATCCCATTTATTATTTTTATTTTCATCAATAATTACCCTAATAGTATAGTTTTTAGGTTCTAATAAATCAAAAACGATGGTGCTAGAAGTAGCAATAAATTTACGTGTTATAATTTCACTTTGATCTTTACCAGAGAGTAATTCTATAATTAAGTTTTTAGAATTTACATTATTAACTTTTAGTGTAATTCTACCATAATCTTCAATTTCTTTTGTGGCAAAATAATATTTTAAGGTATCATTTGGTATTCCGTAAATATCATTAAACGCTTCTGGTAAAGCTTTAAAGCGATATTTGTCTTTAGGTTTTTTATCAAATATAAAACCAATTTTATTTTCTTTTTTAGAACGGAATGTTTTGTAATTAACAGCAAGAGTATCTTTATCAAAAAGACTAACTTTCGAAGTATCAATTTTTATAATAGGGTTGTTACTTGTTAAAAAGAAAGTATCTCTAAAGTGTAACGTTCTTTTTATAGAAGAGCTCATAATTAATGAGTCTAATTTTTTCTTTCTTAACTTTACAGTAACCGTATCTAAAAAATCGTTGTTTGTTACAATAAAATTTAATGAATCTGCTTCAAAAGGAGTAAACCAAAAGTTTAAAGTGTCTTTTTCTATTTCAAATTTTGACACACTTTTAAAGTCTTTAGGTACATTAGAGAGCATTTTTATTTGCATATTTTTTGCATCACCTTCAAAACCAAATTCAATTTTTCCTTTCGTAATTTCTTTCCCTCTTTTAAATTGATAAGGTTGTTCTTCTTTAAATAGAATAATAGGTTTATTAATAATACTGTCTTTTGGTAATTGAATGGTATCTGTAGCAAAACCAATTTTATCTGTTTTCGGGTTAAATATATAATCGCTTACAGATTCCTTTAAAGCAAGCATTAAATATTTTCCTTTTCTAAGGTTTGTAAATTTAAACCCAATAGAATCTATGTTATTGGTAATATAACTTGGTTTTTCTTTATAAATTATAGAGTCATTAAAAGCGCTATCTATTCTGTACAATAACACACTTACTTCTTTAGGTTTTTTTAAAAGTTTAGCATCTCTAACAGAACCTATAGTTGTAAGAGAATCTATGTAGTCTCCTGTAGAAAAAACATATTTAAAGTTTTCTAATTTATTGGCTTCATTGTTATCTTGAATTGAATTTCCAAAATTAAAAATATAAGTTGTATTTAGTTTTAAGGTGTCTAAAATTTCAATTTTAATAAATTTACTAGCAGAACCTTGTGGAGAAATTAAAGGTGGGTTTTTCATTGGCGGAGAAACCACCAACTGTTTATTTAATTCTTTTAATACAATGTACTCGTTAAAATCTATTTTAATTTCCTTTTTATCAAATTTAATACTTTCATATGGCGGATTTGCAGTTACAAATAAAGGAGCTTCTTCGTCTTTTGGTCCACCTTCGGGTGTTCCTGTTCTTGCACAATTAGATACAAAAACGAGCAATACTAATAAAAAAAGAAATTTGGAAACAGTTCTCACAAAAAATAAATTTTATACAAATTAACAATTAATTTTTGAATATGAAATCATAAAATTTACTCTGTATAAGCCATTGTTAAAATACTTATTTTACAATTTTCAGAATTTCTAAATTCTTTAGCACAAGCTTCTATAGTTGCTCCGGTTGTTATTACATCATCAATTAATAAAATATGCTTGTTATTAAAGTGTGTGTGGTTTTGTAACATAAATTTCGTGCCATTGTTGCTAAAACGTTCAAAACGTGATTTAAAGGTTTGTGTTTTTGTTGATGAAATTCTAATTAAATAATCTTCTACAAGAGGTGTTTGTAAATACTCACTTAGTCTTTCGCCAAATTTAGTAACCTGATTATAACCTCTTTCTTTTAATTTTTTTGGATGGAGAGGAACAGGAATTATAAAGTCTATGTCATTAAATTCTTTGTTTTCCTTTAAAATTTCTCCTAACCAATTGCCAAAGAATATTCCAATTTCTTCGTTTCCTTTGTATTTTAAATCGTGAATTAACTTTTGAGTAATTCCTTTTTTTCTGTAGAATAATAAAGAATAGGCTTTTTCAATAAGAAATCTCCCATAAAAAATTTGTGTTACTTTATTGTCTTTGTATTCTAGAAAGTTAGTCAATGGTAAATCATGCCTGCAATTTGTACAAATAGAAGTTTCATTTTCTACTAGTTTTAACTCGCAAACAGTACATAATTTTGGATAAAAAAGATAGAATAAGTCTTTTAAAATTCTCATCTTTACAAAACAATTTTTAGAAATATACTTAATAAATAAGAGATAGCAATTGTCT
Source organism: uncultured Polaribacter sp. (assembly GCA_905480405.1). Classification (GTDB taxonomy): domain Bacteria; phylum Bacteroidota; class Bacteroidia; order Flavobacteriales; family Flavobacteriaceae; genus Polaribacter. The sequence goes on from CAJQQH010000037.1 coordinate 40,269, forward strand.
AATAGAATAAAGTTTTTTAAAGAAGCGTTAAAAAATATCAAAACATTAGGCACTGTTACGCCAAGTTCTAGGTTTTTATCAAAAAGGATGTTAAAAGGAGTTAACTTTCTTAAAGCTGATGTTATTGTTGAATTAGGTGGTGGAAACGGTGCAATTACAAAGTATATTCTAGAAAATTTATCACCAAATGCAACACTTGTTTGTTTTGAAATAAACGATAATTTCTACACCCAATTACATGCTTTAAATCATCCGCAACTTATTGTTTTAAAGGCTTCTGCAGAAAATATTATTATAGAATTACAAAAACTAAATTTTACTAAAGTAGATTATATTATTTCTAGCTTACCGTTAACTATAATACCAGATGAGATTTCTGATAAAATTTTAAAAAAAGCATTTAAAATTTTAGTGAACAATGGAACTTTTATTCAGTACCAGTATAGTTTAAGTTATTTTAAAAAATTAAAAAAAGTATTTAAAGAATCTATATCTCTAGAATTCGAGCCTTTAAATATTCCTCCGGCGTTTATTTATCGCTGTAAAAAAGTAGAGTAATTTTTCTTAAAAATATGAGCAAACGTGTATCTTTGCGCTCATTATGGCAAAACAAGAAGATCAGTTTAAAAAAGTTTTATCGCACGCAAAAGAATATGGTTATGTTTTTCAGTCTTCTGAAATTTATGATGGATTAAGTGCGGTTTACGATTATGCTCAAAACGGAGTTGAGTTAAAGAAAAATATAAGAGATTATTGGTGGAAAGCAATGGTGCAAATGCATGAGAATATAGTTGGTATAGATGCTGCTATTTTAATGCATCCAACTACTTGGAAAGCTTCTGGTCATGTAGATGCTTTTAACGATCCTTTAATTGATAATAAAGATTCTAAAAAGCGTTACAGAGCTGATGTTTTAATAGAAGATTATTGTCTTAAAATTGAAGGGAAAATAAATAAAGAAGTTACC